>NZ_JBIVGV010000004.1:0-317110 GCF_044748865.1 Pseudomonas sp. NPDC089734
GACGCATCATGGTTGGCGGGCTCCAGAAAGAAATCGGGAGCACAGCATCCGTGATCAAGCAGCGGCTTTGAATGTGGGGTTTATGGAGCGCTTACCTTTGAACATGAAGGGTGTTGAGTTGTTGTGATTAAACTGCATAGCCAGCTCCAGCTATGCCTGAAAGCTTTAGTTTGACGAAGTTATAAGTTTGGTTAGATGCTGTTTTCTGTGTTGGATAAGGTTTGTAGGGTTGTGTTTTACTTTTCTGAAGCTATAAAGTTATATGGGACGTTTTTTGTGAGCCAAACACCATTCTCTGCCTGAAAAAAATTGAAGCCTTGTCGATGCATGTGCTGAGCCTCGATTTTCAGCACCACAGGTTCTCCATAGCGTTGTCCGACGGAAATGGCAGTCATTACTTCCTGTGATAAATGCACATGGTGACGTGATCCTGCAATCAGCCCTTTCTGTCGAATTGACTCTAAGAAACGTGTTGCGGTTCCATGGTAGAGAAACTCAGGTGGTGTTTTCTCAGTATGTTGAATATTTACACTGGCTGTTGAGTGCCCCTGTGCTGCACGAATGCGTTTCCCATCTTCTGAGAGGTTAAAGCGTTTCTTGTCACTGGTACTGACGATTTTTTCAATAAGTGAAAAATCTAATGTTTTCCCATTTCTGACTGCGCCCGCAATGAGTTCATCGACATTTGCCCAGCCTTCTCTGTCTAGTTGCAAACCGATAGCTTGTGGTTCGTGCCTGAGAACGTAACTGAGAAATTTGCTCGTTTCATTCAGCTTTTGGGTGCTCATATATGAGGTTTCTATTTATCTTCGTTGAGGTGGTGCTACCTTACGATGCCGATACTCCCCTCACAACCCCAACTTATAAACCACCTGCCCCCGATCCAGCGGGTCCGGATGGCACTCAAACCCCAGCGAACGAGCCAGTCGAAGCATTCCGGTATTCTTCACCGAGTCCATCGCAAACATCCGATAAAACCCGTTCAGCCGCGCCGCATTGATCAGGTGTTGCATCAGCAATTTCCCCAGCCCTCGATCCTGCCATTGATCGGCCACGACGACGGCGCATTCGCAGCAGTTGTCGCCTTCGGTCGCGGCGTAGCGGCTGACACCTATTTCAATCAACTGGTTGTCGCTCATGATCAGGGCGACGTAGACCATGCGTTGGCGGTAGTCGATGTCCATGAGTTGGTCGAGCAGTCCGGGCCGGGCTCGCTGATTGCTCCCATGATCAGCTCGGCCATGGCGCTGTGGATCACCATGACCAACAACCTGACCAGTAAGGGCCAGATAAGCAGCGGCGGCGATGCCACGCTGACCGTCGGTAACGACATCAACCTGTCCTCGGCGGCCGATGAACACAACATCGAAAGCCGCGACAAGAAGGGCAAGAAGAAAATCCACGAGATCGACAACGAAAGCCGTCAGTGAGTTTTCGGCGGGTGAAGACCTGAGCATCGTAGCCGGTCGCAACGCCACGTTGATGGCCAGCAAACTCAAGTCCGGCGACGAAGCTTATGTCCATGCCGGTCAGAACCTCAGCCTGATCGCCGCCCAGAACAGCACCTACATGCAATAGTCAGGCCAGTGCAGCGATTCAAGCGCAAAGTGCTACGGAGTTTGCACTGAACTTTATCCCGGCAAATCGGGCCAAGGCCGTGGCAGAGTTGAGCTTGGGACGCAAGCTCGGGTTCGATGGCCCATGTTGCTTTGCCGCTGGAACAATGGTCTCGACTCCCGACGGCGACCGTGCAATCGATACACTCAAGGTTGGCGACATTGTCTGGAGTAAGCCCGAGAAAGGCGGCAAGCCGTTTGCGGCGGCCATCCTCGCGACGCATGTTCGTACCGACCAGCCGATTTACCGCCTCAAGCTCAAGAGCGTACGTGAGGACGGTCAGGCCGAAAATGAAACGCTACTGGTAACACCAGGCCACCCGTTCTACGTCCCCGCTCAACGTGACTTCGTGCCGGTCATCGACCTGAAACCCGGCGATCGCTTGCAATCTCTTGAGGATGGAGCCAGCGAGAACACCTCATCCGAAGTGGAATCGCTGGAGCTTTACTTGCCAGAGGGTAAGACGTATAACCTGACGGTCGATATCGGGCATACATTCTACGTCGGTAAGCTCAAAACTTGGGTGCATAACACCGGGCCTTGTAGGCTGCCTGAGGGGTATTTTGGGGAGAATGTTAATGCTGGAGGTGCAAAAGACGTAGCAGGTACGCCATATCGGTAGCGAGTGACTCCCCGATTTCTTTACTCGATTGGCAAGCCAAAATGAGTAGTCTGAATAAGCACTCAGTCTCTAAAGACATGGAGCTATTCGATATTGAATTCGTTGTTATTGGTGGTGGGTGGTTCGACCAGTTTTAAGAATAAAATTTGGTTGGCGAGACAGCTGGACTTTGAAGCTGTACGCTACTGGAATCGGGTTATCAGCAGTCTGCGTATTTTGCCAAGAAAAGAAGTGACACAGAAGTTTTTAAGGGGGATTTTCTTAACCGATTCTTGATAGTTTAGGGTTGAACTGATGAAAATTTATCAAGGTGATATTTCTAAAGAGTCGTTAAATCTGTTTGTTTCAGATATTGGCTCTGGGGAGTTTTTTTCATATGTAGGGAGCTTGGTTTCATTAGAACAAGCAATTTCTGTTTTTGGTTTGCTTTCTCCTGATTTTATTGAAGTCAATAGTCACATTTTCTGGCTGCCTAACGCTCGGCAATACGATCCGCAAAAATTTCATTTGAGTGGACTGGTCGAGACCGAATCTAGTGTGCTGGAACAAAGTACATCGCGTAGAGATGTTGAACGATACAGAAATATTTTTTCAATAAGTCAGTTTTTTTCAAAGTGGGAAGATGCGCCGGGTAGACCCATGTTTAAAGTAGGGTTGTCGGAAGAGGATTATCGTCTTTGTCACTTGTTTGCTGAACAGATCACTAGATATTGGAGTCGCGCGTTATTGGATATCTTCCCAGAGAAAGTATTCCAGTTTGAAATTGCTGACGATCTTCTCGATGAATATGGGGTTTGTGTGACATTCTGGCAGTCGTAGCTTAAAACACACTGTAGAAAAAGGTCCAAAAGCAACTGTCCCAAAAGTAACGGCGGAAGGTAAGATTGATGGTCAGGTGTTTGCTGATGTTAACCAGACAGCGAGAGCTAGATTCTCAAGAAAAAGGTGATCAGCCGACACTGCTGATCATGTGAATTCTAAAATAGAGTCATCTGGTAAGCCTTTGCAAAATGCAAACATGGCAACTGCACATGCGAAAATTGGAGCCATACAGAAAGCATTATAATGCTAGGAAAACCAAGGAGCAGCTATGTCTCTCAAGGTTTATGGGCAAGTTGTTTGCGGTTATTGCCGAAGAGATATCGCAGCCGCGGTGGAGAAAGCTGGCTTAAAGTCTCTTGAGATCAATGAGGTTGCTACGGGAAAAACTCTGCGCTGTAGGCCCGGCATGCGCTCTATTAAAGAGTTAGACTGATGAAAAACTATTCTTTGTCATGGGTGATTGGCATCGGTGGTCAGGCTCATGGTGGGAATAAAAAACTCCCGGCCTGGCAGGATGTTGACTTCTATCTCGATAAAATTAAGAAGGGGGATGGCTCTCTAACCTTAAGTGTTGTTGGCTCAGATGTAGGTCCGCAGTTCCTGCAAGTCTTTTCAGATGAAGGGAAGTATGTTTTATCCCTGGGTGAAGATGATGGGGCGGATTATATTGTACGTTCCTATTTTAATCCCGAGCTAAAAAATAGTGAGTATGAGGTTTTAGGTGATATTTGGAGTGGTGAGCTGGTCTGTTTGGATTTCTCCATTGTAAAAAAGGCGTTTGAGACGTTTTTCCTGACAGGTGATGTTAGCTTAGATTTATTGAGTTGAAATAAAGCACCTCAGTTTTTGTAGCTGTATCTAGATATGGCCGAGGCTAGAATCCTGGCTCGTTGGCTCGCAACTTGATTTTGTCTATATCATCCCAAGGGGTAATACATGCCAACAAGAATATTAAGGCTTTTGCGGGTTCCAGGTTGGTTACAATGCTCTCTTTGATCTGCACTATGGGGACGAAAAATATTGATAGCATCTCCTGAATATAACCTGATTTTTTATTATCAAAACGCTCTATTTTTTATCTCTGAATAAGGCCTCCCATGCACTTCCTTAAACCCCTGCTCCCCCTGACCCTGGCCACCCTCCTGGCAGCCTGTAACACCACCTCCTACGACAAGGCCACGATCTACTACGACCGCACTCAATTCCCATCTCAGGTCATCAAGGATTTCCCGGATCTGAGCGCGCCCGTCACCCAGCATGGGCGTTGCTCGGTCATCATCTCCACGCCAGGCTCGACCACTGGCCCGTATTACTTCTGTACCTACGCCCTGACCGCAGCCGGGCTTTATGTGCAGGGTTGGGATGCCAAGCAATTGAAGTACACGGAAATTGCGCGTGTAGAGCTGTCTGCGCTCAAGACGATATCGCTCTATTCGTTTTTCAAGAACAAGCAGGTTCAGTTGACCGAGGATCGGCGTCAGCTGGCTTTGACGGCCATGATTGATGAGGGCGGTTATATCGATGGCGATGCCACGGTACGTCTGTTCGAGACGCTCAAGGGCAAGGGCATCAGAGTGGTCGAGAGTGACGGTGTTGTAAAACCGCCTGCGCCAGCAGGGCCTATGTACGTTCCGATCATTATTCCGCAGGTCAAACGGTAACGATCCTTGTCATGAAAGGGGCGCACCCCGGCGTCCCTTTCTATCGGGCCTGTCTTGCCTTACTTCCCGCTTTTCTTCGACGATATCCCGCCCGACGGGTCAAAACACTGGCTGTCATAATGCGGGCTCTTGCATTGCGACACGACCGTCGGTGGCTGCGCTCGGTCATGTTGCGTTAAAAACCGGCTCAGAATGTTCATTTACACCCCGTAAACTCCGCTTCCTCGACTGTTTTCGCTTTGCATGACCTTCGAGAGGCTAATGCACTTTACATGGATATCTCTGCAGAGAGGGAACTATGAGCTACTTTGAGATTATGCTTGAGACTCGATCGATATATGGTCGAGCAATTTGTGATAAGGCTTTAAATATGTATCAGGCCTTTGCTTATGTTTATGATGAGATGAGTTGCTTTCTACAGTCTGCTGATGATCGGATACGCGCCGAAGCATTTACGGCCTTGTTTGTTGTGGCAGTCATGGATGGCTTGGCGTTTGTCTCGGATGATTCTTTTACTCAGGATGTTTTTGAAGAGTTGAGTACGGTTTATTCAAGAGTTTCTTGTCTGGGGCTGGATGTTGAGGGTAGCGATGACGAGAAACTAATGTTGCAGCATGTAGAGAAGGTTTCTATTTATACGGGTATTGTTGTGGGTTGAGGTTTGTACGGGGGCAGGAGAGATGCTGTATGTTTTTGATGGTTTGATTTTTTAGATGTCCGGCCAGCTTGTGCGCTTGACAACCTGCCTCAAGCTGGGCGAGACGGATCAGCTAATACGTTGTTTAATCCTGAGTGAAGAGAGATCATCTTATATGCGCTGGAAGTAACCGGTGTTCAGTAGAAAAGAGCCTATGAGCGTATTGGTGTAAAAGTGGTCGGCAGTCTGGAAAAACTGATGGAGTGTGGGAAAAGTAAGGGAGGTATAGGTTGAGTGACTCAGCGCTGCTTGTTTCATCAAAGGGGATCACGGGCGAGGAGTTTCAGGACTTTGCTCTCCGGCTGGGTGGCGTTCCCCGGGGATCTGGGCGGTATGTGGTTATAGAGGGGGATTCCAATATATGGCTTGCTCTGCTGAGGTTTGACCGTGTTGCAGAGTTTTACGATGAGGACACCGTATCAGGATGGGCAGAGGGTCTGGGTGAACCACCTGAAATCATCGTTGAAATTCAGCTTGATCATACGGATAAGTCTCGAGAGCTGTATTTGAAGATTGCCGTTGAGTTTGGGCGTGCCTGGCCGGTTGTACTGGTTGATTTGGAGGGGCGTGATGTTTCGTACGCTTTGGCGTGTGAGCGATATGCCGTTCTAAGGGGCAATGCATGCCAATAGGAAGATGAGCGTTTTTGCGGGTTCCAGGTTGGTCGCAGTAGGGAGAGGGGGAGTGTCAGATTTTTTGTGTCCGGGCTGGTTTGGGCCTGTGATCAGACAGGCCGTTTTTTACCAGCTCGGTCTGGTAAATCGATCCCCATAAAGAATCGCAAACTGGTTCATGGCGACCTTCCAATCGTGTGCAGCATAACCCCAGTTTGCTGTGATGTTGCGTAATCCCAGCCAGATCAGCTTCGTAGCCGCATCGTCATTGGGAAAGTGTCCACGGGTCTTGATGATCTTTCGTAGCTGGGCGTTGATGCTTTCAATGGCGTTGGTTGTGTAGACCACCTTTCGGATGCCGGCCGGGAAGACAAAAAACGGGATAACTCGATCCCAGGCTCGGCGCCAAGCAGCAACCACGGTCGGGTACTGCTTGCCCCAAGGCCCCGTCTCGAAGGCGTTCAGCGCCTGTTCGGCCGCATCTGCATTGAGTGCCTGGTAAATGGGCTTGAGCGCCTTGGCCAAGGCTCGACGCTTATCCCAAGCAGCATAATCGAGACTGTTGCGGATCAGA
This sequence comes from Pseudomonas sp. NPDC089734, assembly GCF_044748865.1. NCBI lineage: Bacteria > Pseudomonadati > Pseudomonadota > Gammaproteobacteria > Pseudomonadales > Pseudomonadaceae > Pseudomonas > Pseudomonas sp. NPDC089734. The sequence goes on from NZ_JBIVGV010000004.1 coordinate 6,608, forward strand.
TGGACGATGCAGGTTTGCAGTGTCGTGGCAGGAAAAACCGCTCCCAAGGCCTCCGGTATTCCTTTGAGACCGTCTGTGACGGCGATCAGTACATCTTCGACACCACGCGTTTTCAGATCGTTAAACACCTTCATCCAGAACTTGGCGCCCTCTGTGCTTTCGATCCAGATCCCCAGGATGTCACGCGTGCCATCCGGTAATACGCCCAGTGCCAGATAGATCGCCTTGTTGCACACCAAGCCCTCGTCGCGAATTTTAACCCGTAGTGCATCGAAGAAAATGACCGGGTACATAGGCTCCAGAGGGCGTTGCTGCCATGTGCCAATCTCCTCCAAAACCGCATCGGTTACTGAACTGATGAAATCATGCGACACATCGGTTCCATACTGCTCGGACAGGAACGCGCGGATCTCACGTACAGTCATACCGCGGGCGTACATGGCAATGATCTTGTCATCAAAACCGGTGAAACGGCGTTCATGCTTCGGGATCAGGATGGGGGCAAAGCTGCCATCGCGGTCTCTGGGAATGTCCAGGCGAAGCGGCCCATCGTCGGTGAGCACCGTTTTACCGCTCTTGCCGTTACGCTGGTTGGTCGAGTCCTCAGGGCGCTCTGCGCCTTGAGGATAGCCAAGGTGGTGACCTAGCTCAGCACCTAGTGCTCGTTCGATGAGTGCCTTTTTGAACGCCATCGAAGCGTCTTGAATGGCTTCGGCGCTCATTGGGCCTTTTACGAACTGATCAATCAGTTCTTGGGGTATCGAGGGTAACTCCCTCGGTGCTGCACTGGCGGACTTCTTTTTGGTCGGCATAAATGCACCTCTGGTGACATGTTATGCCCGAACACAAAATTTCTGACAGTCTCGGGAGAGGTACAGCACTCCCCCTCACAACCCCAACTTATAAACCACCTGCCCCCGATCCAGCGGGTCCGGATGACACTCAAACCCCAGTGAACGAGCCAGTCGAAGCATTCCGGTATTCTTCGCCGAGTCCATCGCAAACATCCGATAAAACCCGTTCAGCCGCGCCGCATTGATCAGGTGTTGCATCAGCAATTTCCCCAGCCCTCGATCCTGCCATTGATCGGCCACGACGACGGCGCATTCGCAGCAGTTGTCGCCTTCGGTCGCGGCGTAGCGGCTGACGCCTATTTCAATCAATTGGTTGTTGCTCATGATCAGGGCGACGTAGACCATGCGTTGGCGGTAGTCGATGTCCATTAGCTCGTCGAGCAGTTCCGGGCCGGGTTCGTTGATGGCGCCCATGAAGCGGAAATGGCGTGCGAGGGGGGAGAGTCGGGTGAGAAAGTCGAATGGTCGTTGCCGGTCTTCTTCCTGCAAGGGTCTGATCAGCAGGTGCGTGCCGTCGGTCAGTTCTTCGATCCAGTGGTTGAACCGGATGTCGGGTGCGTAGAGGTCGTCGCTGGTGACAGTATTCATGTCCATCCCCTGAACGTCTGGGCGTCTATTGAGCCTGGCTGCTGAATACTTTTTACGCTTCACCGGTGTCAGGGCAATGATCCAGATCAATGCTCACGTTTGTGCTGGCTACGTGTAGACTTCGTGCCGTTTGACCCGCCGGGCCTTTGTCTGACGGGTATTTCCACTTTATTGAATCAAGGCGTGCATATGGATCTGCGGCAACTCGAAGCTTTTGCGGCTGTCATGTCGGCGGGCAGTGTGACGGCGGCGGGGAAGATGCTGGGGCGCTCCCAGCCTTCGGTGACCCGGGCCATTCAGGAGCTGGAGCAGGAGTTGGGTTTTGCCTTGTTCGAGCGCAGTGGCCCGAAGGTCACGCCGTCGCAGAAGGCGTTCATGATGTACGCCGAGGTCGAGAGTGCGCTGCTGGGGATTCGTAATATCCGGCAGCGTGCGCAGCACATTGCGCTGGATGAGAATCGCCAGATCAAGCTGGTGGGGATACCGGCGCTGGCGGCTGGCCTGCTGCCATTGGCGTTGTCCCGCCTGCCGGACGACCTGCGCCCGCAGCATATCCAGTTGCACAGCATGTCGCCTGAAAACGTGGTGCAGGCAGTGCTTTCCAAGACCATGGACCTGGGGGCGGTCAGTCTGCCGCTGGAGCATCGCGGGCTGGATATTCACTGGATCGGTGAGTCTCCATGTGTCGCTGTGCTGGCGGCGGATTCGCCACTGGCCCGGTTCGATGTGTTGCCGATGGAGGTGCTGGCCAGCCAGACGCTGATCACCATGTCCAACCCTTATCGTTTCCGGCGTCGTATCGACAAGGCCTTTCAGGACATGGGCGGTGTTGTCCCGCACATGCTCGACACCAATACGTCGCTGATTGCGATGCAGATGGCACGGGTCGGGCTGGGCGTGGCGCTGGTCGATCCTTTCACCGCGCTGGGCGTGCCTGTAGAGGGCGTGGTCGTGAGGCCGGTGGAATGCAACATTCCATTCTTTTTCGGGCTGGTTTCGGCGTTCGCCAGTCCGTTGTCGGATGTGGCCCGGGCGCTGGTGGCAGAGCTTGCCGTCTCGGCTCAGGCACTGTTGCCTTCAGTGGTCATGCACGCGCCCAGTGAGCATGATGCCCTGTTACAGAGCATCTACGCCGGTTGAGACGGGCCGGGACGGTCGCGATTTTGCGTGGCCGTTCAGCGCTTATCAATTCTGGTTATATCAATATTCAATAATTGGCGTTGTGGTAATAAATATCCGCTTTTAGTATTCGTTTTCTGAATTCATAGGCCTTTTGAATTCACTGAATGCAAGTTTGGAGCGCTTCTTGTATGGATTCGCTCTCTCTCTGATCGTCAGCACGAGTACTGAACATGTCCGATACAAACGCACCGATTGGCCTTGCCGCATTGCAGGCCCGGCTCAAGCAGGATCTGGAATGGCTGGATCTGCCTGCTTCGGCATGGGTCAAGCCACGTTTGTATCAAGGTGCGCCGGTACTCGATGTGGCGATCATCGGCGGCGGCATGGCCGGTCTGGCGCTGGCGGCCGAGTTGCGTCACATGGGCGTCGTTGCAACGATTTTCGATCAATCGCCCACCGGTTTCGAGGGGCCGTGGGCGACCACCGCCCGCATGGAAACCCTGCGTTCGCCCAAGCAGCTAACCGGCCCGGCTCTGGGTTTGCCAGCCTTGACCTTCCGTGCCTGGTTCGAGGCGCAGTTTGGTCTGGAGGCCTGGAATGCGCTGGACAAGATCCCGCGTCTGCAATGGGCAGATTACCTGCGCTGGTATCGCCAGGTGTTGGATCTGGACGTGCGTAACGAACATCGCGTCAGCCGGGTGCAACCGCGAGCTGATGGTCTGGTGGAGCTGGATATCGTCAGCCCGGGTCACAACCTGAATCTGGTGGCTCGGCATGTCGTTCTGGCGACAGGGCGCGATGGCCTGGGCGGTCCTTGGGTGCCGGATTTCGTTCATCAATTGCCTCGTCATCGCTGGGCGCATTCGGCTGATGGCTTGCAGGACGATTGGTTTGTCGGCAAGCGTGTGGGTGTGATCGGTGGCGGTGCTTCTGCCATGGATGCGGCGGCCACGGCGCTGGAGGCTGGTGCGGACAAGGTGGACCTGTTGGTCCGGCGTGCCGAGCTGCCTCGGGTGAACAAAGGCAAAGGTGCGGGGAATCCGGGGATGACCCACGGTTACTGGCGTCTGCCCGATAGCTGGAAGTGGCGTATTCGTCGTTACCTCAATGCTCAGCAAGTACCGCCACCACGCGGCAGCACGCAGCGCGTGTCGCGCTTCGAGAACTCACGCTTTCTGTTGAACAGCCCGATTGTGTCGATTCAGGAAAACGAGGCGGGCGCCCTGGTGGTTCAGACCCCGAATGCCAGGCTGGAATACGATTTTCTGGTGTTTGCCACGGGCTTCCGTACCGATTTCAACCTGCGTCCCGAATTCTCTTCGTTCGCGGAGCATATCCAGGTATGGAGCGATCGCTTCAAGGCACCCGAAGACGAATTCGATGCCGAGCTGCGCGAGCTGCCGGACCTGGGCACCTGTTTCGAGTTTCAGCAAAAGACACCGGGCGCCTGTCCGGGAATCGAAAAGATTCATTGCTTCAACTACCCGGCGGCCCTGAGCTACGGCGCAGTCTCCGGCGATATCCCGGCGATCAGCGAAGGTGCCAAGCGTCTGGCTCACGGGCTGGTAGGGCAGTTGTTCAACGAAGACATCGATGTGCATTTTGCCGCGATGCAGAACTATGCCGAGCCTGAACTGTTGGGTGACGAGTGGGTGGAAGGTGCGCCCACGGCCCAAGAGTCGCTCGGATGATCGGCTGGGCGGTGCGGCGGCTGGTGCAGTCGCTGCTGGTTGTGCTGCTCATGACGCTGGTGGTGTTCGTCGGCCTGAATGCCATCGGTAACCCGATGGACATTCTGGTGGGCGAGGACCTGAATCAGGCCGAGCGCCTGGCGGCTATCGCGCACCTGGGGCTGGACAAGCCGTTGTGGCAGCAATACCTGCTGTTCCTCAAGGGGGCTGTGAGCGGCAACCTCGGTCAGAGCTTCGTCTACCACGAAGATGCCATGCGCCTGATCCTGCAGCGTCTGCCTGCCACCTTCGAGCTGGCCTTCAGCGCCTTGTTTCTGGCGGTAGTGCTGGGCGTCCCGTTGGGCATGTTCGCCGGGACCTACCCCGATCACCCGGTTTCGCGGGTGATGATGGCCACCAGCATCGTGGGTTTTTCGCTGCCGGCGTTCTGGGTGGCGCTGATGATGATCATGCTGTTCTCGATCCAGCTGGGCTTGCTGCCGGCCAGTGGTCGTGGTGAAACCCGAGCGTTTCTGGGCGTGCAGTGGTCGTTCCTGACCCTGGATGGTTTGCAGCATCTGCTGCTGCCGGCCCTGAACCTGGCGCTGTTCAAGATTTCACTGGTGTTGCGTCTGACCCGTGCCGGTGTGCGTGAAGTGCTGCCCCAGGAGTTCGTCAAGTTTGCACGGGCCAAGGGCCTGTCGCCGGTACGGGTGATGTGCATGCACGTTATGCGCAACACCATGATTCCGCTGGTGACGGTGCTGGCCATGGAGTTGGGGTCGACCATTGCCTATGCCGTGGTGACCGAAAGTATCTTTGCCTGGCCGGGGGCCGGAAAGCTGATCCTGGACAGTATCAACATGCTGGATCGCCCTGTGGTCGTGGCTTATCTGATGGTGGTGGTCGTGATCTTCGTCGTACTCAATCTGATCGTCGATGCCTTGTATTACCTGCTGGATCCGCGTGTGCGCATCGAGGCCGGTCGATGAGCCAGGTACAGGCCGCACGCCTGCACGTGCAATCGCCCTGGCGACTGGGGGCTGTCGAGTTTTCCCGTTCATACACGGCCATGTTCGGTCTGCTGGTGTTGCTGGCGATCGTGCTGGTAGCGGCACTGGCGCCCTGGATCGTGTTCCAGAACCCCTATGACCTGATGCAGCTCAATGTGCTGGATGCCCGTCTGCCGCCGGGCAGTGAAAACATGGACATTGGCTACACCTACTGGCTGGGCACCGACGGGCAAGGCCGGGATCTGTTGTCGGCGATCATCTACGGGTTGCGGATCAGCCTGTGGGTCGGGATCGGTTCGGCGCTGATAGCCGCTGCGGTCGGCACCTTGCTGGGGCTGTTGTCGGCCTACCTCGGCGGCTGGGTCGATGCCTTGCTGATGAGGCTGGTGGACCTGCTGCTGTCGTTCCCGGTGATTCTCATGGCCTTGATGATTCTGGCCTGGCTGGGCAAGGGCGTCGGCAATGTGATGCTGACGCTGGTGTTGCTCGAATGGGCGTATTACGCCCGCACCGCTCGCGGTCAGGCCTTGACCGAGAGCCGTCGCGAATACGTCGATGCCGCGCGGGGGCAGGGGATCAGTCCGTGGCGGATCGTGGTCCGGCACATCCTGCCCAACTGCCTGCCGCCGCTGATCGTGATTGCCGCCTTGCAGATTGCCCGTGGTATCACGCTGGAAGCGACCCTTTCATTCCTGGGGCTGGGCGTGCCGATCACCGAGCCGTCACTGGGGCTGCTGATTGCCAATGGCTTCCAGTACATGCTCAGCAACGAATACTGGATCAGCTTCTTTCCGGGGTTGGCGCTGTTGATCACCATTGTGGCCATCAATCTGGTGGGCGACCGCCTGCGCGATGTCCTGAACCCGAGGTTGCAACGATGAGTGTGCCTGAAGTGTCTCTGGCACAACCGACGCTGGATGTGCGCAACCTGTGTACCTCGTTCCATACCCGGGCCGGTGTCCTGCCTGCCGTGCGGGACGTTTCCCTGCGCCTGCAGCCGGGCCGGATTCTGGGGCTGGTCGGTGAGTCGGGTTCCGGCAAGTCGGTGACCGGTTTTTCGATTCTGGGGCTGGTGGATGCGCCGGGGCGTATCAGTGGCGGAGAGGTGCTGTTTCAAGGGCGCGACCTGACGAAGCTGCCCGCTTCGCAGTTGCGCAGCCTGCAGGGCAATCGCATCGCGATGATCTTCCAGGACCCGATGATGACCCTCAATCCGGTGCTGCGTATCGACACGCAGATGATCGAGGCGGTGCAGGCCCATCGCCCGATGAGTCGTCGGGAGGCGCGTCAGCATGCCAGCGATACGCTGGCGTTGATGGGGATTCCCAGCCCGGATGAGCGCCTGAATGCTTATCCGCACCAGCTTTCCGGCGGTATGCGTCAGCGGGTGGCGATCGCCATTGCCTTGCTGCACGCACCGGATCTGATTATCGCCGACGAGCCGACCACCGCTCTGGACGTGACGATCCAGGCGCAGATTCTCAGCGAAGTTCAAAAGCTTGTGCGTCAGCAAGGAACCTCCTTGATCTGGATTACCCATGACCTCTCGGTGGTCGCCGGTCTGGCCGATGACATTGCCGTGATGTACGCCGGCCGTATCGTCGAGCAGGGTTCGGTATCGGCGGTGCTCGACCGGCCACAACATCCTTATACCCAGGGCCTGATCGACAGCCTTCCCAGCCGCAACCGGCGCGGCCAGCGTCTGAGGCAGATTCCCGGCATGGCCCCGGATCTGCTGTCGATGCCGAAAGGTTGTGCCTTTGCCGCTCGCTGTTCCAGGGCCACGACGCAGTGCGAGCAGGAACCCCACAGTCGCGAGATCGAAGCGGGTCGGCTGGTCCGCTGTTTTCATCCGGGAGCTGCCGATGAGTATTAACCAAACGCCCATCGTCGAGTTGAGCCAGGTCAGTAAAACCTTCGGTAAGCGCGGCAGTGACAGCTCTCTGAACAAATGGCTGCAACGCATGCAGTGGTCCAGGCCTCAGCCGGTGACCCATGCCGTGGATCGGGTCGATCTGCGCATCCAGCGTGGTGAAGTCGTGGGGCTGGTCGGTGAGTCCGGGTGTGGCAAGTCCACCCTGGGCCGCATGGTGGCCGGGTTGTTGCCGGTGTCTTCGGGCACGGCGTCCATCGACGGCAAGGCCGTCCAGAGCCTGACACCCGAAGAGCGCCTGGCGGCGCGTCTGAAGATCCAGATGATCTTTCAGGACCCGTCTTCCAGCCTCAACCCGCGCCTGCGGGTCGACCGGATTGTCGGGGAGGGCGCCTTGCTGCATGGCCTGACCGACAAGGCCGGGTTTGACGATTATGTCAGTGCGCAATTGCAGCGTGCCGGGCTCAGTCCGCAACTGCGTCAGCGTTATCCGCACCAGTTCAGCGGTGGCCAGCGTCAGCGCATCGGCATTGCCCGTGCACTGGCGGTACAGCCGCAGCTACTGGTCTGCGATGAGTCGGTGGCGGCGCTGGACGTGTCCATTCAAGCGCAGATCCTCAACCTGTTCATGGACCTGCGTGACGAACTGGGCCTGACATACCTGTTCATCAGTCACGACCTCGGGGTGGTCGAACACCTCTGCGATCGTGTGGTGGTGATGTACCTGGGCCGTGTGGTCGAGAGCGCCGGTGTCGATGACCTGTTCGCCAGGGCCAGTCACCCCTATACCCAGGCCTTGCTGGCGCAGATTCCGCGTTTCGATGTCCGCAGTGCCCGTTATGACGCGATCAAAGGGGAAATCCCCAGTCCGCTGAACCCGCCCGCCGGGTGTCATTTCCATCCTCGTTGTCCGTATGCCACGGCACGCTGCCGCGAGGAAGTTCCAACGCTCAAAGAGGTTGCACCCAACCATCTGAGCGCCTGCCATTTGAATGAATAGTACCGAACGAACGCCGCAAACCTCGGCGCTCATTGCCATTACGCACAAGGAATAGCCCATGAATCCACTTGTCCGTTCACTGTTGGCCTCGGCCCTGATCGTGGCTGCCGGCAGCGCAGCGGCGCAGAGCCTGCGTATCGGTTATGCCGATCCGGTCTCCTCGCTCGACCCGCAATTGAATAACTATGCCGGTGACCGCTCGGTGGCGCTGCATGCCTTCGAGTCGCTGGTCAATCGCCATGACGACAAGACCCTGCCGGGTCTGGCGCAAAGCTGGAAAGTGCTGGACGACAGGACCTGGGAGTTCAACCTGCGCAAGGACGTCAAATGGCAGGACGGCCAGCCCCTGACCGCCGATGACTTCGTGTTTTCCTTCGAGCGTGCCCGCAAGGTGCCGGGTAGTGTGGCGTCTTATGCCGGTGCCACGCGCACGGTGGAGTCGGTCACGGCCAAGGACGATCACACCCTGATCATCAAGACCCTGACCCCCAACGCCAACCTGTTGCCGGATGTGGACTCCATCTACATTGTCAGCCGCCATGTGGGGGCCACCGCTCAAAGTGCCGACTACAACAGTGGCAAGGCCATGGTCGGGACCGGGCCTTATCGCTTTGTGTCCTTCGTGCCGGGCGACCGCACGATTTTCGAGCGCAATACCGCTTATTGGGGTGAAAAGCCCTTGTGGGACACAGTGGACTATCGCTTCATCGCCAACGCTGCGAGCCGCACGGCTGCCTTGCTGGCCGGTGACGTGGACATGATCGACAAGGTCTCGCCGACCGATGTGGAACGCCTCAAGAAAAGCCCGAATGTCAGCGTTTTCGCTTATCCGGGCCTGCGTGCCTTGCTGATCCAGCCAAGCTTCCGGGAAGGGCCGAACGAGTTCATCCGTGACAACACGGGCAAGCCGCTGGCCGAGAACCCGCTGCGTGATGTTCGCGTGCGCAAGGCGCTGTCGCTGGCGATCAACCGCCAGGCCATTGTCGAGCGCATCATGCAGGGCACCGTGACCGAGGCCAATCAGTGGATGCCGGCCAATACCTTTGGCTACAACCCGGAGCTGAAGAACATTCCGTACGACCCGAAGCAGGCCAAGGAACTGCTGGCTCAGGCGGGCTTCCCCGAAGGCTTCCAGTTGACCGTGCATGTGCCGGGCGACCGTTATCCGCAAGCCCCGGAAACCCTGCAGGCCGTGGTGCAGTTCTGGTCGCGGATTGGCATCAAGGTGCAGCTGGAAGTGCTGCCATGGGCTGTCTATGCGGGCAAGGCCAACAAGAACGAACTGGCCATCAGTGTGATTGCCTGGGGTAACGGCACCGGCGAAGCGGCCTATGCCCTGACCAACATCCTGACCACAGTGGACAGCGTCAAGGGTCGTGGGGCTTCCAACTGGGGCCATTACAGCAACCCGCTGGTGGACCAGGCGCTGGTCAATGCCACCGCCGAGTTCGACGAGGCCAAGCGCCGGGCCATCCTGCAGGAGTCGGCCAGGGTCGTGGCTGATGATGTCGGCATCATCCCGCTGTTCCACTATCAGAACATCTGGGCCGCGCGCAAAGGCCTGAAGGTTGAGCCGCTGGTCAGCGACCGTACGGCGGCGACCATGGTCACCGAACAACCTTAAGTGCTTGCGTGGGAGCGGATTTATCCGCGATGACGTCACTGAAGGCGCTGAATGTTCTTCGGATGTACGGTCCTCTCGCGAATAAATTCGCTCCCACCTGTTAATTCATGATTTTGGTGAGATTGAATATGAGTTCAACTGTAGAGCCGGGCCTCGATGTCCTGGATACCTTGCTGGGCATTGCGCCCGGCAGCAACCTGCATCAAGTGCGTCATGCACGGGCCAAGGTCGTGTCGGCAACCCAGGGCAGCCACGAATTGTTTTTCGACCCGCAACTGCCAGACAACCTGTCGCTCGTCGAGCGTCTGCTGGTGGCGTACTACGCTTGCCGCCTGACGCCACAAGTCTTGCTGGCGGATCATTACCTTGAACAATTGCAGGCTCAGGACGTAGACCCGGCCGTCATTGCACTGATCGACGCGGGTTCCATCGAAACGCTGGACGATCCGCGTCTGCTGGCGATTCTGGACTTCACTCGTACTTTGATCGTGTCGCCGGTGGAAGGTGACCGTACGGCGCTGCAACGTTTGCAGGCCGCCGGCCTTTCGTCTGCCGAAATTGTCGTCCTGGGGCAATTGATTGCCTTTCTGTCGTATCAGGTCCGGCTGGCTGCCGGTCTGGGTGCCCTGTCGGCCTTGGGAGAAGTGAAGTCATGAGCGACCCCATTCGCATCAACGGTTTTACCAATGAAGTGCTGGGCTGGAAGGCCTGGTTGCCTGTCGTGCAACTGGACAGCGCCACCCCGGAGCAACTGGAAGTGCTGGAGGAGAGTCATCCGCAGGCCAAGACTTCGGATTACTACCTGACGCTGGTGCATCAGCCGCAGATCCTGCGTCAGCGTTCCGTGGCGTTCAACGCCATCATGTATGCGCCGGGCGGTTTGTCCCGCGCCGAGCGTGAGCTGGCAAGTGCGGTGGTGTCACGCATCAACCAGTGCGTGTATTGCGCCTCGGTCCATGCCCAGCGTTTCGAGCAACTGGCCAAGCGCAACGATGTGATCGCTCAGGTCTTTGCCGACCCCCATACCGCCGGGACCACTGATCGGGAAAGAGCGATTGTGCAATTTGCCATTGACCTGACCCTCGACCCTTCAGCGATGGGGGCCGACAACATCAAGCCATTGCGTGCCCAAGGGCTGGACGACGCGCAGATTCTGGATCTGATTCACGCCATTTCCATTTTTGCCTGGGCCAATCGCCTGATGCTCAACCTGGGAGAACCGGTCTACGCGAGTGAATGAGAGAGTGTTTCAGTCTTGATAAAAAGATTGTCCGAGTGTTGTACAAAAATACCTCTGTAGTATAGCTTTTACAGCAGAGCCAGTCGGTGTGGCGCTGACATTGCCGTTTATCGGTATAGACCACGCCGCTGGCTCTTCTCGTTTTTCAATACAGCTCCTTGTGAATCCTTCCATCGCTGAGCAACTGCCTGACGAACTCGCTGGCAGCCTCGGTATCGAGATGACCTGCCGAACTGGCCAGGCTGATCAGTGTTTCATCGATCGAACGTTCCAGATGTGCCTTGTTACCGCACAGATACAGGTGTGCGCCCTGATTCAGCAATTCCCAGAGTGTATGGCGATGCTCGATCATGGCGTCCTGTACGTAATAACGGGCTTCACTGTCCCGTGAAAAAGCGGTCAGCACATGATTCAGCACGCCCTGGGCCTGCCACTGCTCGATTCTGTCGCGATAGAGAAAATCCGAATCCCGGTGACGGTCACCGAATACCAGACACGTTTCGGGTTGATCGGTCTGGTTCTCCAATTGTTCCAGCAAGCCGATCAACGGTGCGATGCCCGTGCCGGTTCCGATCAGGATCAGCGGATGATTGACCCGGTCCGGCAGATGAAAACGCGGGTTGCTGCGGGCAAAGACACTGACGCTGTGTGGCTGACTTGTCAGGAAGCCGGTAGCGGTTCCCTTTCTTTCGCGACCATTCAGAGTGTAGGCAATCTCCCTTATGCATAAGTCCACATGGTCGGAATGGCTGTGGGATGCTATGGAGTAGGCGCGGGGCAAGCTGTTGGGCAACCACTCGGCAAGCTCGAGTACGCTGAACTGGCCAATCTCGCAAAAGTCGTTGAGCACATCGAGGATGTCCTTGCCGTACAGATACTCGTCCAGCGGCTTGCGATTACTGATCTTCAGCAGGTTTTTCAACGCCTCGTTGCCGCTGGCCCTGGCCATTTCCCTGAGTATCGGTTTACCGATCTGGCGCAATTCCTTGCTTGCCAGGCATTCGCGTGCCCGCTCGTCATCGAACCAGCAGGCCAGTGCATTCAGTTGTTCCGGTGCGTTGGGGGCCAGCACGTACAGATTGTCGCCGGCGCGGTAGTGGATGCCGCTGCCCCGGATATCCAGCCGGATGTGATGGGCGTAAGGCGGTGCCTGATTCAGGCGCCGCTGTTCAAGTATTCGGGCCTCATAGGCCGTTTTCTCACCATAGGCGGTGACTTGCAGGTGCAGGGATGTCCCGGCCTGGCTATTGCCTTGCAGCACGGCATCGAGCACACCTGACCATAGCGTGAAGAACCCCTCGAAATCGGCATCGGCATCGACCCGGTTGATGACCGGTGTCGCTTCCCTGCCTGACAGCAGGGCATCCAGGTTTCGGGTGAATCCACAGAAGTTCGGGTAAGCCGTATCGCCCAGCCCGAAGAGGGCGTAGCGCAGACCGGCCAGTGTGTCGGCCTGTGCGGCTTGTTCAAGGAACCGCTCGGCGTTGGCCGGCGGCTCCCCGTCGCCGAACGAGCTCGACACGACCAGCAGCAGGTCGTCCGGGGTGATCCGCTTAAGATCCAGGCTGTTGAGTTCCAGGGCTTGCGGTGCATATCGCTGCAGAAAGGGCAGGCCCTCCAGGCGTTGTGCCAACCCGCGTGCATTGCCCGATTCGGACCCGTAACCGATAAAGACTCGTTCGACGTTCATGGCAGCTTACCGGTCGTAGTATTCGTCGAATTGTTCCTTGGAAAACTCCAGCGCCTCGAAGTCGCCCATCAGATCGTTGATGACTCGGCGGATGCTGATGTACTCGACAATGTTGCCTTGCTCGTCGAACACCGGCTGAACGGTGGTATCGACCACATACAGGCCGCCGGTCTTGGCGACGTTGGGGATGACGCCGGTCCAGATCTCGCCTTTCTTGATGGTGTCCCACATGGCCTTGTAGGTGCTTTTCGGCACGGCCGGATGACGCACGATGCTGTGTGGCTGACCGACCAGCTCTTCGCGCTCGTAGCCGGTCAGTTTGCAGAACAGATCGTTGACGTAGGTGATATTGCCTTGCAGGTCTGTGGTGGAAATGACCATGACCTTGTCGAGTGCATTCAGGACGGTGGTGGTGATCGGGCTTTGCATTGTGAACCTCCAGAGGAAAGACAGTGATCTTTCCTGAGGATTTTCAACTATCGTGCCAGATTCACAGCCCAATGAAACCGGGGGTTATAGCGGGGAAGTGTCTTTATGACTGCTGTGCATCCGAAGTCATTATGACCCTTGTTGTCATAATGACTAGCCGCCCGTCATGTTCATGAAGCGCACGACCTGCACATCGTCATTGAGTTTGAAGTCATGACTCCATGGCTTGATCTGCATGGCGTCGATGATGGCTTTTTCCAGCTTGTGGGGCTGACCGGGATGGGCGCGCAGGACAGACTTCAGATCAACCGAGTGTTCGTTGCCCAGGCACAGCAACAAGCGGCCTTCGACTGTCAGGCGCACGCGGTTGCAGGTGCCGCAGAAGTTATGGCTGTGAGGGGAAATGAAGCCGATACGGATATCCGGCGCTTCTGCCAGCCGCCAGTAGCGCGACGGGCCGTGGGTGGAGTCGGTGGAGGGCATCAGCGTGTAGCGTTCGGCAATGCGCTCGCGAACCTGCTCGCTGGAGCAGAACGACTCGGCGCGGCTGTGTTCGCTGATGATCCCCAGCGGCATTTCCTCGATGAAGGAAATATCCAGCTTGCGGTCGATGGCAAAGGCCACCAGATCATTGATCTCGTGATCGTTGCGGCCCTGCATGACCACGCAGTTAAGCTTGGTGTGGGTGAAACCGGCGGCATTGGCGGCATCGATACCGGCAATGACCTTGTTCAGATCGCCCGTACGGGTCATCTCGCGGAAGCGCTGCGGGTCCAGGCTGTCGAGGCTGATGTTCAGGCGCGTCACGCCTGCGTCGAACAGTGGCGAGGCCAGCTTGTCCAGTTGCGAGCCATTGGTGGTCATGCACAGTTCGCGCAGGCCGGGCAGGGCGGCGATACGCTTGCACAGGCCGACCACACCGGCACGCACCAGCGGTTCGCCTCCGGTCAGGCGAATCTTGCGGGTGCCCAGAGCCACGAAGCGCTCGGCCACCTGGTGAATTTCCTCCAGCGACAGGATCTGTTGCCGGGGCAGGAATGTCATCTCTTCGGCCATGCAGTACACGCAGCGAAAATCGCACCGGTCGGTTACCGACATGCGCAGATAGTCGACTTTGCGTGCAAAACGGTCCATGAGGACGGGATCTGACATTTCACCTTCTCAAATATGCTGTAGGTGCAAGCTTGCTGAGTCCAATTGCCGCAGTCCAATCGCTTGTGATGATGACATCATCGACAGGCTCTATGGTGCTGCCGGATTCCGCTCATAACGTTCCAGCAGCGGCTGGATGCTGATGCCATGCAGCAGAATACTCAACGCCACCACCGACAAGGTCAGCCCGATGGTGGTCTGTGCCACATCTTGCGGCAAACCATGGTTCAGGGCAAAGCACAGGTAATACAGACTGCCGATTCCGCGGATGCCGAACCAGCCCACCAGTGCCTTCTGCCTCGGTTCGAGCAGGCGTCGGCTCACCAGCAGCCAGACACTCGCCGGGCGAATGATGCAGAACAGGGCCAGCCCCAGGCCGATGGCGTGCCAGTCCCAGTACAAGGCCAGCGCCGCGCCCAGCAGGGTGATCAGCAACACTTCCATCGAGCGCTCGACCAGACTGCCGAACGCCAGCATATCGCCCATCATGATCCCGGCAGCCAGTTGCGATTCGCTCAGCTCTTCGGTTTCGGCCACTGTGGCCTGTTCCTGCGTGGCGGTCATATGCCCGATCACCGGTTGAGCGACATGCTCTGAAGGCACATGGGATCGAGTGATACGTGCTTCAGCCTGCCTCAGACCGAACCCGGCCGCGAATACCGAAAGAAAGCCAAAGGTTCCGGCCCCCTCTGCAACCACGTATGACAGGGCAATCAAGGCCAGGGCCAGGAAGTCATTGGGTGATGTCGTGCTGTCAGCGTTTCTGATCCGCAGGAAAATCATCAGATGCCCGACGCCACGGCCCATGCCATAGCCGATCAGCAGGCCGGCCGGTACCGCCCAGACAAGGCTTTTGACGGCCCAGAGCTGAATCCATCCCGCCTCCAGTTGACCGGTGCCCAGATACAACAAGGCAAAGATCACGAACGGAAACGCTGTGCCATCGTTCATGCCAGCCTCGCCGGACAATCCAAAGCGCAAGCGGTCCTGGTCCTGAGCGTTGGTCACCTGCACCAGCCCGGCCAGCACCGGGTCGGTAGGCGAAAGCACGGCCCCCAGCAGAATCGAGACACCCCAAGGCAGATTGAACAGGTAGTGGGCGACCAGGCAGGTTCCTGCAATGGTTGCCAGCATCACCGGCCCGGCCAGCCAGTACGCCGAATGCCAGGCTTTGCTGCGCAACGGCAGTCGTAACTTGATTCCGGTATTGAACAGCGAGAACAGCACCGCGACTTCTGTCAGGCGTTCCAGCCAGTGTCTGGCCTGCTGTACATCCAGCCTCAACATCTCCAGTCCCATTGGTCCGATGGCGAAGCCGAAGACCAGACAGACCGCCGACGTGGTGATCGGCAACCAGCGCAGGTAAGAGGATGTCAGTGCCAGCAGCATCAGCAACGCACCGAGCACCGTCATGCAGGTGATGAAACTCATGCTGCCATGGCCATCGCGGTATCGCCTGAGCGGGGGGGCATATGTGTGTGACTGCGAGCGGACGCGTTAGTTGAAAGAATTGCAAAGGGGCGTGAAACAAGCCCTGGCGCTGTAAACTGTCGTCGCTATCAATCCCTCAATAGAAAAGAGACCCCAATGGCCAACCAGGACATCACCTTCATCCCCGATCCCGACGCTGACTCCATCTCCTCCGACGTGGCCGGTTTCGGCGGTCTGCTGGTTTCCACCCAGATTCCGACCCGTGCCGATGGCAGCCTGGAGCTGGGCGGTATCGTCGAGCAGAGCGAATGCACCTTGCAGGCACTCAAGGTGGCACTGGAGCGGGCTGGCAGCTCCATGGACCGGGTGTTGCACCTGACCATCTACCTCAGCGACATGGCTGACCGTGCAGCCTTCAATGAGGTTTACCAGCGCTTCTTCGCCAGACCCTGGCCGGTGCGGGCGGCTGTCGGTGTGGCGGCTCTGGCGGTCGAAGGCATGCGCGTGGAAGTGACGGCGATGGCCGCCAAGGCCTGACCCGCAGGAGCGAATTCATTGGCGAAGGCGGTCCTTCAGGCGATGATTCGTGTCGGATTGACTGGTTTTTCGCGAATGAATTCGCTCCTACGGGGTTACGCTTTCGGGGGCGCCTGACCACAAATGGTCCAGATTCTTGAAGCCCCAGTTCTTCGCGCACTCCCGGCTGATGATTCGGTCCTGACCGACCAGGGTGGAGAGGTCCAGCAGGGTATGGGCGATGGGCATCTTGCACAGGGCTGAATAGAACACCTTGACCTTGGGGGTCAGCAATGAGGCCTTGTTCTGCTCCATCACGATGCCCAGATTGCCGCTCTCCAGGCGCACCAGCGACCCCACTGGATAGATGCCGACGCATTTGACGAAAGCCTGAAAAACCTTTTCGTCAAAATGCCCGGTCCATCCAGCCATTCTGCTGATCGATTCTGCCGGGCTCCAGGCCGGCTTGTACGGACGGTTGGAGGTGATGGCGTCGTACACGTCACAGATGGCGCCCATCCGCGCAAAGAGGCTGATCTGTGAGCCAGCCAGCTTGTCCGGGTAGCCGCTGCCATCGAAGCGCTCATGGTGGTGCAGGCAGACGTCAAGCACACGGGGGCTGAAATGTTTGCTTTCACTGAGTAAACGGTAACCGAGTTCGGGATGTCTGCGCACGATGGCAAATTCTTCGTCGCTGAGCTTGCCGCGCTTGCCGAGGATGCCTGACGAGATGGCCAGTTTGCCGACATCATGCAGCAGGCCTGCCATGCCCGCTTCCTTGATCAGGCTGTCGGGCAGGGCGAGCTGTCGGGCCAGGCCGATCATCAGCCCGCACACGGCCACCGAATGCATGTAAGTGTATTCGTCGCAGGTCTTCAGGCGGGCCAGGCTGAGCAGGGCATCGGGATGACGGGCCAGGGAGTCTGAAATGTCTTCGACCAGATTGCCGATTTCTTCCTGCTCGGCGATCCGGCCCATCCGCACATCGCTGAATACTCTGACAACCGCTGCCTTG
Organism: Pseudomonas sp. NPDC089734; assembly: GCF_044748865.1. NCBI lineage: Bacteria > Pseudomonadati > Pseudomonadota > Gammaproteobacteria > Pseudomonadales > Pseudomonadaceae > Pseudomonas > Pseudomonas sp. NPDC089734. The sequence continues at coordinate 23,825 of NZ_JBIVGV010000004.1, forward strand.
GACCGGCTGCAAAGCTCTCTGGCATAGCTGATTTCCTCTTCCATGGCGCAGGGCTCGCAGGCTCTTGCGGGTGGCGCAAGGGCGGGTTCGGGGGGGATATCCAGACCCCGGCTGGTGTCGATCCACAGTTCGGTAATACCGGCATTGCGGATTCGTTGCAGGTCGCTTTCATGGGTGAGCAGAAAGCTGTTGGTCCAGTAAGAGTGATCGGGGCGCAAGTCGCTCAGTTCATGGACATACATGCCGAGGCGAAGCCCGGTAACGGGAATCTGTTTGAGCACGATAAGTACCTGCTTTGGCTTGATCGTGGGTCAGCAGGACACTCATCCCTGGAGTGTCCCGGCTTGAGGGTCAGACAGAAAACTTTGCCACCAGCCGGTTCAGGTCGGCTGCCAGCCTGGAAAGCTCATGACTGGCCGTCGAGGTCTGATCGGCAGCGGAGGAACTCTGTACTGACAGGTCCCTGATACTGACCAGGTTTTCATCCACTGAGCGGGCCACATGCGCCTGTTCCTCCGAGGCGGTGGCGATCAGCAGGTTTCGTTCGTTGATCTGGGAGATAGCGGCCGTTATTTCGCGGATCGCGGTACCGGACTCCTGGGCGATCAGCAGAGTGGCATCGGCCTCTTCGCTGCTTTGCTTCATCGATTGCACGGCCAGGGTCGAATCCTTCTGGATGCCCTGGATCATCTGTTCGATTTCCTGGGTCGAGGACTGGGTGCGATGGGCCAATGCCCTGACTTCGTCGGCCACGACCGCAAAACCACGACCCTGTTCTCCGGCACGGGCAGCCTCAATGGCGGCATTGAGTGCCAGCAGGTTGGTCTGCTCGGCAATGGCCCGGATGACTTCCAGCACCTTGGTGATGTTCTGGGCCTGATTGGCCAGCCCTTCGACTTCCGAACTGGTGCGGTCGACCGTGGTGCTGAGTTTTTCGAGGGCGTTGATGGTCTTGCTGACGCACTCCTGGCCGTTTCTGGCCGAGCGCTCCGAGGCCTGTGTGGATTCCGAGGCCGATACGGCATTGCGGGCCACTTCCTCGATGGCGGCGGTCATCTGGTTGACAGCCGTGGCCGCCTGCTCGGTTTCCATGGACTGGCGTTGTATGCCGACGGTTGATTCCTGGGTGATTGAACTCATTTCCTCTGCCGCCGAAGCCAGCAGGCTGGAGGAGTCGGAAATATGCTGGATAGTGTTTTTCAGACTGGCCAGCATGGCCGCGGTGGCGGTCTGCAGTTCGGTCAGTTCGTCGGCACCGGTGATTTCGACTGTCGTACGCAGATCGCCTTCGGCGATGCGTTTGGTCGCATCGAGCAGTGACTTGACGGGGAGGGCGATACTGCGGGTAAAAACAGCCGCAACCAGCAGTGTCACAATGACCGCCGCAACAATGAAGACCAGCGACAGAGTCAGACCGTTCTCATAATCAGAGTTTGCCGCCTGGCCCGATTGTTCCGCGCCTTTGACGTTGACTTCGATCATGGCTTCTATGGACGCTTGCAACGCCTTGGCCTGAGGGCTGCTGGTGTCCCGAATGAAAACGAAGAGTTCGCTGTTTGAGCGGGTCTTGCTGAGTTCCATCAACTCGTCGATCTTGGCAATGTAGGCCTGCACGTTGGCCTTGACCTGACGATAGGCCTGTTCTTCGGCCGGGCTGGACACCATGGGGGCATAGTTGTCGGTTGTTTGAATCAAGGTGTTTTTCAGACCGTTCAACTTGTCGATCGAGGCACTGCTCTGTCTGTCTTCGTCCATCACGAAACGGCGGGCATCCAGGCGATAGAGCAACCCGGCGGTTTCGATCTTGCCGGCCAGCCTTACGCTGGGTAAGAGGTCAGTCTGCAACTTGCGCACGGAGTCATGAAGGCTGTCCATCTTGTAAAGGACTGTTCCTCCCAGCCCTATAAGAAGAAGGCAAATAATGCCGAAGCTGAGAAAGGCGCGCAGATTCAGTCGCATGTTTCTTATTGTCATTCTGGATCCCCCTTTGTCACCACGCTGCGGCAGGGGCCAACACTTAAACTTGTGGCGACGTGATATCACTGTAGGTGCTCAAGTGTGAAAAAAACATAGCGATTGGCGAAAACTTTTATTTCATGGCGGGAATATCAATTGAATCTATTAATTCAAGATTTTGTGAAAGTAGACGTGGGTGTGCAGATAGATAGTTGTGATGCTAACTATCTATCTGTAAAGAACGTTATAAGTAAGATAATAAAGCGGTGTGCCATTAATTTGCCGTCAATTAATGATCAGGCAGTGGATTGATCCATGACGGGAAATATCATGCTGAAGCAAGTATCAATACCCGGAGTGCTGCGCACGGTGACATGACCTTCATGCAGGCTCATGATCGAGCGCACGATGGCCAGTCCCAGCCCGGTCCCGCCCTGATGGCGCGAACGGCTGGCATGAACCCTGTAGAACCGGTCGAACAGGCGGGGCAGGTGCTCGGCCTCGATGCCTTCCCCTGTATTGCTGACATTGAGCGAAATCCGGTCCTGTTGCGGTTCCAGGCTGATATTGATTGTGCTGTTTTCAGGGCTGTGTCTGATGGCGTTGGACAGCAGATTCGAGATGGCACGCTGGATCATCAGGCGATCGCCCTTTATCCGGGCGCGTCCCGAAACCTGCAAGACGATGGACTTTTCTTCGGCCGACAGGGCAAACAGCTCGACCACCTTGGCCACTTCCTCATCAAGATCGATCCTGGCAAAGGCCACGGGCGCCAGGGGCTGGCTCACGCTGGCCAGAAACAGCATCTGGGACACCATCCGCGACAGGCGCTCGAGTTCCTCGGTACAGGATTCAAGCACCTGCTTATATTCGCCGGGAGGCCTTTCCCGTGAGAGTGTCACCTGTGCCTTGCCCATCAGGTTGTTCATGGGCGAGCGAAGTTCATGGGCCAGATCATCGGAAAACTGCGTCAATTGCTGAACATCGCTGTCCAGCCGATGCAGCATGAAGTTGATGGCATGCCCGAGATTGCTCAGCTCGTCAGGCAGGTCGCTGGTCTTTACCCGATGGGTCAGGTCGCGGGCCGATATCATCTCGGCCACTTTGCGGAAGGCCCGCAACGGCTTGAGCCCGCGATGCACCACCCACCATGCGACGGCACCTGCCAGCAGCAGAATCAGTGGCAAGGCGATCAGGGTCGAGGTCATGTAGGCCTTCAGGAAGGCTGTATCGCTTTGTCGGTCAAGGGACAGTAAAACCTTTACGACCTGCTTGTTACGCAATTTGACCAGCCGGGAGGCCGTCAGCACCTGGCGATTGAGCAGGCTTTCCGCTGGGGCGGAATCACCGGCCTTTTGAGCACTCTCGGCTGCCAGAATTTCCATTGCCGCGTCGTTACCAATGCTGAACAACACATGTGTCGAGTCATTGGGATCAACGATTGTCATGCTGAAGTCTTCATGCCCCATTATCTGATCAAGCAGGTTATGTGGGTTGAGCATGAAGGCCGCGCTACTGGGTGTTTCTGTCAGGCTGTGTTCAACTTGTTTGAGCTTTTCTTCAAGACTGGTGGTGGCGCGCAGGTCCAGTTGCCGCGAGATGGCAATCGAGGCGAGCACGGCCATGGCGATGACCAGAACGGCACTCATCAGGCTGACCGTCAGCCCCAACTGCATGGACAGCCGGGTAGGCTTCATTCCCGGGACTCCAGCACATAGCCCACGCCACGCAGTGTATGAATCAGTTTGTTGTCGAAGGGATCGTCGATCTTGGCGCGCAAGCGACGGATGGAGACTTCCACGACATTGGTGTCGCAATCGAAATTCATGTCCCATACCAGCGAGATGATCTGGGTACGGGACAGCACCTCGCCCGTATGCCTCATCAACAGATGCAGCAGAGCGAACTCCTTGGTGGTCAGGTCAATGCGCTGCCTGCCCCGGAATGCCCGGTGCCGGCCCTGATCGAGTTCCAGATCCGCGACCTGCAGCACCTGCGGTACATTGGCCTGTTCGCTGCGTCGCATCAACGTACGGATTCTGGCCAGCAATTCAGGAAACTCGAAGGGCTTGACCAGATAATCGTCGGCTCCCGATTCCAGCCCTTTTATCTTTTCATCGAGGCGGCTGCGGGCAGTGACGATCATGACCCGGGTATTACTGGTCTTGCGCAGTTGTGTCAGAACATCCCAGCCATCCATGCCCGGCAAGTTGATGTCCAGAATGACAATGTCATAGATCTGTTGTTGCGCCAGGCAAAGGCCGTCGATACCCGTTGTGGCCACATCAACGATATAACCGCTTTCGGTTAAACCCTGATGCATGTATTCGGCCGTTTTGGGCTCGTCCTCGACCACAAGGATTCGCATGCTTGAATATCCTGCTGAATAAAACGGTTAATGAATGAAGCCCGATATCTTGAAAGGACGGGAGGGTGCGTGCGGGTTTCCATCGCAAGGCCGTGAAGCGGGGTGGATCTTGAAACCTGTAGTGGCTACAGGGTCAATCCCTTTTCTTGAGGCCGACGATGAAATGGCCTTTCTTGTCGTCATGCGATCGTGTTTCGGCGGGCTACTTTAAACGCCCGGAGAGGAGGTGTTTTGCAGATAACAAAATTGTAATTTTCCAGCAACCCCGCTGATAACTGCCATTCCCTAAAGTCCCTGCGTGAATTTCGGCCGCTCATGGCAGCCGGTCTGACCTGGACTTATGCAAGTGGGGAAGTACAACGTGCGCGGGTATCGAATATTACGCAGTCCGCCGGCCAATACCTCAGGCCGGGCGAAAATGGGGCTCGCCAGTGTATTGCTATGGGTCGTCTGCAGTCAGAACGCGATGGCGGCCCAGGTCGAGGGTATCAGCCTGTCTGAAGCGCTGGACACGGCTTTCGAACTGAACCCGGACCTGGCGGCTGCACGGCGGGAAATCGATATTGCCCAGGGCGAAAGGCAGCAGGCCGGATTGATCCCCAACCCTGAACTGTCATGGGAAATGGAAGACACCCGCAAGGCAACCAGCACCACGACCGTATCCATCAGCCAGGCACTGGAGCTGGGAGGCAAGCGAGGAGCCCGAATCGATGTGGCCACTCGTGCGCAGGATGCGGCTGCGCTTGAACTGGAGCGGCGTGGCAACCAGCTGCGCGGCGATGTGGTTCAGGCCTTCTTCGCGGCCTTGCGTGCACAGGCCGGGCTGGACCTTGCCCTGGAGTCCCGGGCTCTGGCCGAGCGCGGGCTGACCGTTGCCGAAGGGCGGATTCGTGCCGGCAAATCCTCACCGGTAGAAGCCACTCGTGCCCAGGTACAACTGGCCGAGACCCGCTTGCAGGTACGTCAGGCACAGACCACCCGATCGAATGCCTGGCGCGAACTGGCACAAGTCATGGGGCAGTCGCAGATGCCTGTCGGGCGCTTGCAGTCTTCGAGTCTGTCACCGGGCAAGGCACCCCATGCACCGACCTTGCTCAACGCCATCAGGCAGACGGCCGAGCTGCGTCTGGCCGAATCGCAGATTGCGCTGGGCGACGCGCAACTGGGTTCGCAGAAAGCCCAGCGGATTCCGAACCTGACGGTCAGCGTGGGCAGCCAGTACAGCAGGGAAGACCGCGAGCGGGTCAATGTCGTGGGCCTGTCGGTCCCCATTCCGTTGTTCGACCGCAATCAGGGCAATGTCCTGGCGGCTGCGCGCCGTGCCGATCAGGCGCGTGACCTGCGCAATGCCGTGGAGTTGAAGCTGCGAACCCAGACCGAGCTGGCGCTCGATCAATGGAGCACGGCCAGCCAGGACGCGGACGCCTTCACGCAGGTCATCCTGCCGGCCGCCCAACAAGCCGTCGATACCGCCACCCGCGGGTTCGAGATGGGCAAGTTCGGGTTCCTGGAAGTCCTCGATGCCCAGCGCACCCTGATCACGGCGCGTGGGCAGTACCTGGAGTCCCTGGCCAGCGCGGCCAATGCACGGGTGGTCATCGAACGCATCCATGGCGATCCGGCCCGTTTCAACACTCAAGTTCAATAGTCAGCAGGCCCGTGCCAGTGACCGGGGCAGCAGGCTCCGAGCGGCTTATCAGGAGTATTCATGAATAACAAACGCAACATTGCCGCTGCGACGGCGGTGGTGGTCCTCATCGGTCTGGGCAGCCTGACTCTGGGGGGCGGCCAGGCTTTTTCCAATGCATCGTCCGGGCACGCGCACGACGATGAAAAGGGTTCGTCTCATGCTGAGGAAAAAGGCCATGAGAATGAGGATCATGAGGATGACGGGCATGGCCATGGTGCAGAGAAAGAGGGTGCACATGGCGAGAAGGATGGGCATGGCGATGAGTCCCATGAGGAGGAAGGTCATCTCGAGCTGAGCGAAGCCCGGATCAAGGCTGCTGGCATCGAAGTGGCTGCTGCAGTCTCCCGTCAGATGAATGATTCGATCACTTTTCCCGGCGAAATACGCTTTGACGAAGACCGTACCTCCCATGTGGTGCCAAGGGTCAGTGGCGTCGTGGAGGAGGTGACGGCCGACCTGGGACAGCAGGTCAGGAAAGGTCAGGTGCTGGCGGTGATCGCCAGCCCGCAGGTCTCGGAACTGCGCAGTGAGTTGAGCGCGGCCCGGCAACGGGTGGAACTGGCGCGACTGACATTCCAGCGCGAGAAGAAGCTCTGGGAAGAGAAGATATCGGCCGAGCAGGATTACCAGCAGGCTCGTCAGGTCTTGCAGGAAGCCGAGATCGCGCTGACCAATGCCCGGCAGAAAGTGAGTGCCATGGGCGCTTCAGGACGTGACAGCGGTAACCGCTATGAGCTTGTCGCGCCTTTTGATGCCGTCGTGGTGGAAAAACATCTGGGGCTGGGCGAGGTCGTGAGTGAAAGCAGCAATGCCTTCACGCTGTCGGACCTGTCGAGAGTCTGGGCCACCTTCGGTGTCACGCCCAAGGATCTGGACAAGGTCGTTGTGGGGCGCAAGGTCAAGGTCAGCTCACCGGACATGAACGCCGAGGTCGAAGGGCAGGTGAGCTACGTCGGCAACTTGCTGGGGGAGCAGAGCCGGGCGGCAACGGTACGGGTGAAACTCGCCAATCCACAGGGAGCCTGGCGTCCGGGCCTGTTTGTCTCCATCGCCGTGGCGGCACATACCAGCAGGGTTGCAATCAGCGTTCCCGAAGTCGCGATCCAGACCATTGAAGACAAGCCTTCGGTCTTCGTCCGGACGCCGCAAGGGTTTCAGGTCCAGCCTGTCACGCTCGGGCGTAGCGACAACGGATACGTGGAAATTCTTCAGGGGCTGGCAGTGGACACACAAGTCGCAACTGCCGGCAGTTTCGTTCTCAAGTCGGAGCTGGGCAAGGGCTCGGCCGAGCACGCCCATTGATCCGCTACGCACGAGAGCCTTTCCATGTTTGAACGCTTGATCCAATTCGCCATAGAGCAACGCATCGTCGTCATGCTCGCGGTCTTGCTGATGGCGGGGCTGGGCATTGCCAGCTACCAGAAGCTGCCGATCGATGCGGTGCCTGATATCACCAACGTCCAGGTACAGATCAATACGTCAGCCCCCGGTTTTTCTCCGCTGGAAACCGAGCAGCGGATTACCTTCGCAATCGAGACGGCCATGGCCGGCTTGCCGGGTCTGCAGCAGACCCGTTCGCTTTCCCGGTCGGGCCTGTCGCAGGTGACGGTGATCTTCAAGGATGGCACCGATCTGTTCTTTGCCCGCCAACTGGTCAGCGAGCGCTTGCAGACCGCCAAGGAGCAGTTGCCCGAAGGCATCGATGCCATGATGGGGCCGATTTCCACAGGGCTTGGCGAGATCTTCCTCTGGACGGTGGAAGCTCAGGACGGCGCGCTGAAGGAAGATGGCACACCCTATACGCCGACTGATCTGCGAGTCATCCAGGACTGGATCATCAAGCCGCAGCTGCGCAACGTGCCGGGTGTTGCCGAGATCAATACCATCGGCGGCTTTGCCAAGCAGTATCAGATTGCGCCGGACCCCAAAAAACTGGCGGCCTACAAGCTGACGCTCAATGATCTGATCGCGGCGCTTGAGCGCAACAACGCCAACGTCGGTGCCGGTTATATCGAGCGCGGCGGGGAGCAATTGCTGATCCGTGCGCCCGGACAACTGGCCAATGAACCGGATATAGCCAACATCGTCATTGCCAATGTACAGGGAACACCTATCCGGGTGAGTCATGTTGCGGATGTCGTCATCGGCAAGGAACTGCGCTCCGGTGCAGCGACCGAAAACGGGCGAGAGGTCGTGCTGGGTACGGTCTTCATGCTGATCGGCGAGAATAGCCGCAGTGTATCCCAGGCCGTCGCCGCTAGGCTGGTCGAGATCAACCGCTCGCTGCCCAAGGGCGTGGTGGCGGTCACGGTGTATGACCGGACCCATCTGGTCGAAAAGGCCATCGCGACGGTCAAGAAAAACCTGATCGAAGGTGCGATTCTGGTCATCGCAGTCCTGTTTCTGTTCCTGGGCAACATCCGTGCAGCCCTGATTACAGCGATGGTGATCCCGCTGGCCATGCTATTCACCTTCACGGGCATGTTTTCCAACAGGATCAGTGCCAACCTGATGAGCCTGGGAGCGCTGGACTTCGGCATCATTGTCGACGGTGCTGTTGTGATCGTGGAAAACGCCATTCGCAGGCTGGCCCATGCCCAGCAGCGCCATGGCCGGATGCTGACCCGCTCCGAGCGTTTTCATGAAGTGTTTGCGGCAGCGCGTGAGGCCCGACGCCCGCTGATCTTCGGCCAGTTGATCATCATGGTGGTGTACCTGCCGATCTTTGCCCTGACAGGTGTCGAGGGCAAGATGTTCCACCCGATGGCCTTTACCGTGGTCATTGCCCTGCTGGGCGCGATGATTCTGTCCGTGACCTTCGTGCCGGCCGCCATTGCCATGTTCGTGACCGGCAAGGTGAAGGAAGAAGAGGGTGTGGTCATGCGCACCGCCCGCTTGCGATATGCCCCTGTCCTGGACTGGGTGCTCGAGCGTCGGACCCTGGCCTTTGCCGGAGCGTTCTCGGTCATCGTGATTTCCGGACTGGCAGCCAGCCGGATGGGCAGTGAGTTCATCCCGAGCCTGAGCGAAGGTGATTTCGCCTTGCAGGCCTTACGTGTGCCGGGGACCAGCCTGACGCAATCGGTGGACATGCAGCAGCGTCTTGAAAAAGCCATCATCGAGCGGATGCCGGAAGTGGAGCGTATGTTCGCCCGTACAGGGACGGCGGAAATTGCCGCCGACCCCATGCCGCCGAATATCTCCGACAGTTACGTGATGCTCAAGCCAACGGACCAGTGGCCTGATCCGAAGAAATCCCGGGAAACCCTGATTGCCGAGCTTCAGGAAGCCGCTGCCAGTGTGCCGGGAAGCAACTATGAGCTGTCCCAGCCGATACAACTGCGATTCAACGAGCTGATTTCAGGCGTGCGGAGCGACGTTGCAGTGAAGGTGTTCGGTGATGACATGAATGTCCTGAACCAGACGGCCAACAGAATTGCTGCAACGCTTCAGAAGGTCAGCGGAGCCTCGGAGGTCAAGGTCGAGCAGACAACCGGCCTGCCGGTGCTGACGATCAATATCGACCGTGACAAGGCGGCACGCTACGGCTTGAACATGGGAGACATACAGGATGCCATTGCCATTGCTGTCGGTGGTCGTCAGGCCGGTACGCTGTATGACGGAGACCGTCGTTTCGACATGGTGGTGCGATTGTCCGAGACGTTGCGTACCGACCTGAACGGACTTTCAAGCCTGTTGATTCCTGTTCCGGCAAGCCCTGACAGCCGCAACTCGCAGATCGGTTTCATTCCGCTGTCCCAGGTGGCCAGCCTGGACCTGGTGCTCGGGCCTAACCAGATCAGTCGCGAGAACGGCAAGCGCCTGGTGATCGTCAGTGCCAACGTGCGCGGTCGGGACCTGGGGTCTTTTGTCGAGCAGGCAGGACAATCCATCCAGGAGCAGGTCACGATACCGCCCGGCTACTGGATCAATTGGGGCGGTCAGTTCGAGCAGCTTCAGTCGGCGGCCCAGCGCCTGCAAATCGTGGTGCCTGTCGCCTTGCTGATGGTGCTGGCCTTGCTGTTCATGATGTTCAACAACCTCAAGGACGGTCTGCTGGTCTTCACGGGGATTCCGTTTGCCTTGACGGGAGGCGTGCTGGCCTTGTGGCTCAGGGACATTCCCCTGTCGATTTCCGCCGGGGTCGGCTTCATTGCTCTGTCGGGAGTGGCCGTCTTGAATGGCCTGGTGATGATTGCGTTCATCCGCAATCTGCGCGAGGAAGGTTTCAGCCTTTCCAAAGCCATCCGTGAAGGAGCCTTGACGCGTTTGCGGCCTGTTCTGATGACCGCTCTGGTTGCATCGCTGGGCTTCATTCCCATGGCCCTGGCCACAGGCACCGGTGCGGAAGTGCAGCGCCCTCTGGCAACGGTCGTGATCGGCGGGATTCTGTCTTCCACGATTCTGACCTTGCTGGTCTTGCCCGCGTTGTATCAGTGGGCGCATCGTCGAGAAGACTGACAGTTGTTTTGAATAACACGTTTTATAGAAAGCCGTGGCCGGTAACTGCCACGGTTTTTTATTTGCCGGGTGGGAAATTCAAATATTGAATGGCGCGGTGAGTGCCATTACAAAATGGTAATTTCCACGCAACGTTCTGGATAGCGTCAGACCGTTACAGTGAGTCATCACTTAAACGGAGTCAGAAAATGAAATATGTAAAACTGTCTGTTCTTGCCTTTGCACTTGCTTCGCCCTTGACCTCCTGGGCCTTCAGCTCTGCCAGTGTTCGAGTCGATGAGCCGAGCCAGGAATATCAGAACCAGGTTGAAGCCTATGCGGCCAAAAACCGGAAAGCGGTTCCTGAAATCCGGGATTATGCCTATGGCATGAAACTGGATATTGCCAAACTCGTCATCAAGTCGCCTGCACTTAAAAGTTGCCAGGTTAACTCAAAGTGGATGACATACGAAGATTCACAGGGCGAGCTTAATACTGTGCGTTATAAAGTGCTTAGTGAGTGTCCTGGCAAGAATTGAGGCATGTTGATTAATGAATCAGCGGCTGGTTTATATAAAACGGCCGCTTTTCATTTGTAGGTGCGAATCTTATGCCCATCCGGCCCGTGGCTTGCCGCCAGCCTTGAAGACCAGGGCTTTCAAGCCGCCATCGATGCGCGCATCGGGAAATTCGGGCGGGTTCTCCAGGCGCTGTTCAAAGCGCAGGTCGGGTGCTTCGATGGCCGTGTGCTGAATCAGAAACTCCGGACCAACGGCAGGGTCATTCATGCAGGCCAGCACGGAACCATCCTCGGTCAGCAATTCCGGCAGCCGTCGCAAGACTCTCTGGTAATCCTTGTCGAGCATGAAGCTGCCCTTCTGGAAGGACGGCGGGTCGATGATGATCAGGTCATAAGGGCCTGAGCGCGTGACCTTGGCCCAGGATTTGAAAAGGTCATGGCCCAGAAAGCTGACCCGACTCAGATCATGGCCATTGAGCCGGTGATTCTCCCGACCGCGATTGAGTGCGGCCTTGGCCATGTCCAGGTTGACGACGTGATCGGCACCGCCCGCGATGGCGGCCACCGAAAAACCGCAGGTGTAGGCGAACAGATTCAGTACCCGTTTGCCCCTGGCCTGGGAACGAACCCATTCACGCCCATAGCGCATGTCCAGAAACAGGCCGCTGTTCTGTTTCTTGCCGAAATCGACCTTGTAACGCAGATGGTGTTCAGTGATGACCCATTCATCGACCATTTCGCCCAGCAGGCATTGTGTGCTGCTGTCTGGCAGGTAACGGTGCTGCAACAGCAGGGTATGGGCCTGGCTTTTCTGCCATTCGGGCGAGCGAGTGAGCGCCATGAGCTGTTGCGTCAACGCGCTCAGCTCTGCCGAAAGAGGCTCCTTGAAGAGCGATACGAGTACGACACCCTGCATCCAGTCGACGGTAATGTGTTCGAGCCCGGGCCACACACGTCCGCGGCCATGAAAGAGACGGCGTGTTTCATCCGTGACCGGGTTCAGGGCGGTCAATAAATGGTGTTGCAGGGTGGCGAGTGCATCGGGGGTCATGGCAAGGGTCGATAGTGAAAGGCCGCGTATGTTAAACGCGGTATCCAATGGCGTCGATGGAGGCCTTCAGCGTGGCATATACCGGCGCTGCCAGCGATGAGGGATCTTCAGGGACGCAACACCCAGCAAGGCGGACAGGATTCCACTGATCAGCAGTGCATTGAGCCCCATGCGCTGCTCAAGCAAGGCACCGATGACGGCCCCCAGAAACATGCCGGCCCACGGAACCAGCTGGATTCGCCACCCATCGCGGCGTTCGCCCAGCATCCAGCGCCCCAGGCCGCGCCCGAAGCGCGACAGTGCGCCGGTAACGTAGGTCAGGCCCACGGGAAGGCCGTTGACCTGCTCGACGGCGGCATTGAGCATGCCCATGGCCAGGATGGCCCAGACAAGGGCCAGAATATTCGATGCCATTGGCCAGGCTGCGGCGGCGCAGAGCAATGTCCCGATACTGAGCAGCAAGGGCAGGGCGCGTCTGCCGCCCAGGCGAGCGACGATGATGCCCAATGCATTGCCTGCAATAAAGGTGGCAATGGCCAGAATCAGGCGTGCGGTCGTCCCCAGATCGCCATCACTGATCGCGACGGCCAGACGTGTCGTGTTACCACTCATGAACGAAACGAAGTCGCCGGTGGCCATGAAGCCGATGGCATCCGTCATGCCGGCCAGTATCGAAAGGCTGGCGGCCAGCGTCATGCCGACCCTGCCGCGCCATTTCTGCATGTTCAGGTGTCGGGGGCTGACGCTGGTCTTTGCAGATGATGGCAACATGGGCGGCTCTCCGGGAGGCAGGGGAGGAGCTGTAAGTGTTTCACTGAGGTTTGCTGCGCACGATCCTTTTGGCCTTGACCTCGTCTACATAAGCCTTGAGCTGGTCGGCATCGCTGTAGAGGCGATTGACCAGTTGCAGGACGGCGGTTACATCGACCTCCTTCATTTCTGAAGCAAGCCTGAGAATTTCATCTGCCGTATTTTCAAGATTGGAGGCGGTGCCCTTGAGATGTCGCTTCAATTCCTGGGTCGACTTGTTGAGGGCCATACATGTTCCTGTCCTGGGTGTTTCTGAATTCCATGCCGGGAGCATGGCTTTTTCCACGTGAACAAGCAATCCGTGTCTTGTCATGAGGGAGGGCGTTATCTGACGGCGGGAAAGGGAAAAAGTTGCCAGGGCCGGGCATTTTCAGTCTGGCAGTCGAACCCTTTCCCCGGTAGCGGCCGTTCAGTCGTCGCGGGTCAGGACTTCAAGCAGTTCGATCTCGAAGGTCAGGTTGGAGCCCGGCTGGATGTGGGCCCCCATCTTTCTGTCGCCATAGGCGAGGTGTGCGGGTACGAAGAGCTTGCGTTTGCCTCCGACTTTCATGCCTGCCAGGCCCAGGTCCCAGCCTTTGATGACGCGTCCGGTACCGATCACGCACTGGAAGGGTTTGCCGCGCTCATGGGACGAGTCGAAGACGGTGCCATCATCCAGGAAGCCTGTGTAGTGGGTCGTGATCAAGGCACCCTTGGCGATTTCCTTTCCGTCCCCGATGTGCAGGTCCGTGATCTGTAGCTCGTTGCTCATTGTGTGGCTGTCCAGTAGTGGGCAAAGGACTGATTTCTCGCAGAAAACCTCCGGGGTGGCAAGCCATCCGAAACGAAAACGGGGAAGTTTTCACTTCCCCGTTCGGTGTATTGCCAGGATCAGGTATCAGAGGTTCTGCGTACTGATCACCATGGCCTGAGCGATATTGGCCTTCTGTTCTTCGGTAAAGCTGTCCCAGACATTGACCTTGGCGTAATAGCCAAGCCCGGCCAGGCAATAGAGGCTCAAGGTGAAGATGATGAAAAGCGAAATGAAGGTCCAGCGGCCTTGATCGTCTTCACGTGTGAAATCACGGGAATAACGGGTGTCTTCAGAGCCCCGGGACGCAAGAACCGAAGAAAGACGTTTGAACCATTGGAACAGGTGAATCACAACGAGCCGCAACATGGGGAGTAGCCTCAATATCAAAAACGGTGTCGGCCTTGAGGCTCGAATATCCTGACGAGCCCAAAAGCAAAAGCTGAAAACGCAAAAAGCCCGTCTATGACGGGCTTTCTTTTTATGATTCAGATCAAGTCGTCGCGGGAGTCTCTACAGGACAGATTGGCCACTGTCGGTGTTGGATTCCGCACGCGCTTGACGATATTGCAACATTTTAAAACAAATGGATGGCAGGGGCTACCACCGGGATGCAGTTGTCAGACAACTGGTTGCCCTTGAGGCTGTGGCACAGTGTCGCACTGTCAATGCGTGTCCAGGATTCACGTCAATCTTTGTAATACTTATTCGACGACTGAAATATCTATTTCTATTGTAGGATCTCATCCCGCATTAAATTTCTGGACTGTATGAATACCCCTCAGGAACCTCCCTGTCGTTCTGCTTCACTCCTGTCAAACCTCTGCTCGCGTACTCATGCCTCCTTGTCGGGCAGGTCACGCCACTCAAGCATTGATTTTCTTGCCCCGTCGTCGGGTGACTGTTCTGTTATCTCCTTGTCCTCTGACATGTCCGCCCCTCGAGCGGTCATGGGACAGCGCGCAGGTCTGATCCTGTCGATAACACCTTCCCGCCACTTCTTGCACGAGATTGAATGATTCCTATGGAATGGATTGCTGACCCCACGGCATGGCTTGGCCTGCTGACGCTGATCGTGCTGGAACTGGTGCTGGGTATCGACAACCTGGTGTTCATTGCCATCCTGGCCGACAAACTTCCCCCCGAACAACGCGACAAGGCTCGTGTGATCGGCCTGTCCCTGGCATTGATCATGCGCCTGGGCCTGCTGGCGAGCATTTCCTGGATGGTGACGCTGACCGAACCGTTGTTCGAGGTCTTCGGCAAAAGCTTCTCCGGACGCGACCTGATCATGCTGTTCGGTGGTGTGTTCCTGTTGTTCAAGGCCACGATGGAACTGCACGAACGTCTGGAAGGCCATGTCAGCCAGCGCAGTGGCAGCGCGACTTATGCCCTGTTCTGGCCGATCGTGGCGCAGATCGTGGTACTGGACGCCGTGTTCTCGCTGGATGCTGTCATTACCGCTGTCGGTATGGTCGAGCACCTGTCGGTCATGATGATCGCCGTGATTTTCTCCATCGGCCTGATGATGGTTGCCAGCAAGCCTCTGACCAAATTCGTCAATAGCCACCCGACCGTCATCATGCTGTGTCTGGGTTTCCTGATGATGATCGGTTTCAGCCTGACCGCCGAAGGCCTGGGCTTCCATATTCCGAAAGGGTATCTGTATGCCGCCATCGGCTTCTCGATCCTGATCGAGCTGTTCAACCAGATCGCTCGCAAGCGCAACAAGAAAGCGGCTCACGGGCATCTCCCTCGCCGTGAGCGCGCGGCGCATGCGGTGATGCGTCTGCTGGGTGGTCGCAAGCTGGAAGCGGGCGAAGTGGATGAAGAAATCATCGAGATGGTCGAGGACGAAAGCAGCGAGCCGGTCTTCGACCGTCGAGAGCGAGTCATGATCAGTGGTGTATTGCAACTGGCCGAGCGCCCTGTGCGTACGGCCATGACACCCCGCAGTGAAGTCGACTACATCGATATTGGCGATGATGCAGAGAAAATCCGCCTCAAACTGATGCATTCTTCGTATTCCCGACTGCCATTGATTGGCGAGGCGGGTATCGATGAGCCATTGGGGTTCGTGCACAAGAAGGAGTTGCTGAAGGAAATTCTGGCAGGCAATGAGTTGAACCTCCAGTTGATGTCCCGCAAGGCGATCAACCTGCTGGACAGCTTCACGATCCTCAATGCCCTGGAGCAGATGCGCAAGGAATCGACCCACATTGCCTTCGTGGTCAATGAGTTCGGTGACTTCATGGGTGTACTGAGCATGACCGACATTCTGGAGTCCATTGCCGGTCAGTTGCCCGATGCCAGTGAAGCCGAGGGGCCGGATATCGTGCCGCAAGGCGAAGGGTTCATGGTTTCGGGGGCATTGAACCTGAGCCTGATTCGTGAGCGAACCGGTTTCCAGGCCAAGGCCACGGACGATTACCAGACGCTGGCCGGGCTGGCCATGAGTTTGCTGGATCGCTTGCCGGTGATCGGCGACAGCCTGAGCTGGCAAGGCTGGCACCTGAAGATCGTGGGTGTCGAAGAGCGTCGTGTGACGCGGGTTCTGCTGCAAAAGCAGCCGGATACCGAGCCATTGATCGAATCCTGATCAAGTGGACGGAGCGGGGATCATGCCCCCTCCGTCTGCCTTTCTCTGTCGACCGCCAGACGGGCAGCCTTGCTGTCTGGCTTTGGTCTATCCTGCGTCACTCCGGTGGTTTCAATGAGCAGTCGCCACATTCACTTAGATGGAGACTGCCATGGTTGCTGCTTTCCTGTTCAATCCCAACCTGACCTATGACGTCGTGTCGACTCGCAAGGCTTATCCTGTCTGGCGTATCCGCGAGCGCAAGGTCTACGCCTATCTGGAGCATGATCCGCGCCGAGACTGGAGCGGTGAGATCGGCACCCTGAGCCTCGGGACCCCTCAACGTCTGGTTGACCATGACGGAAAGACGCTGGCCTATATCGTGGGTGCCGAGGTCAGGGACACCGAAGGACGGCGATTTTCGCTGGCGCAGGTCAAGGACTGACGAATCCGTGATCAGGCTCCCCTACAGCGGGAGCCTGTCAGGTCACTTGCGTCGTGGTCGCGACACCACGGATTCGATATTCTTGCGGCCGATAAGTTTTGGGGCCGCAGGCTCTCTGGCTGCGCTTTCCTCGGCCAGCCATTTGAACATCACCAGACAGTCCACGAACCCCAACTGCCCATGGCGGTAGGCACGTGGAAGGCGTCCTACGGTTTCAAACCCCAGTTTGCCCCATAGCGCAACCGCCGCTTCATTGGTGGACACCACCGAATTGAACTGCATGGCCAGAAAGCCGTTTTCGCGAGCCAGTTGCTGGGAGTGTTCGCACATCAGACGTGCAACACCTCGTCCGCGGGCGGCTTCGGTCACCATGTAGCCGCAATTGCTGACATGCTTGCCAGGGCCTGCTGCGTTGGCCTTCAGGTAATAACTGCCAAGCAACTGGCCGTCTTCTTCGGCAATCAGGGTGTGAAGAGGCAGGCCCATCCACAGGTCGCGTGCCTGCTCCTTGCTCAGGGCAGGGTCATAGGCATAGGTCTCCCGTGCGGCGACTACGGCCTGGAATGTAGGCCAGAAAACCTCGAAATCGTCGCAGGTCATGGGGCGGATCTGAATCATGGCGTTCCTTGTAGCGGTTGCGCAGTCATTGGGGGCAGGTCATGCCTCCTGGTCGGTAGAGTTTGCCTGAGCCATCTCCTTTTCGCACTGCTCGCAACGCGGGACGCGTTTCTCGGTAAGCGCCAGAATCTGTGAAGGTGTGAGCCATTGCCCCGGCCTGTCCGTATCGGCTGGTTGTACCGGACCCGGCAGCAGGGGCGTTGCAGGAGTGCCGATGCTTGAGCAACCGGTGGTGCTGCCCCGGATCTGCGGCCCGCCGAATGTCACGCCACTGTGATCGAGCCGGATGAAACTGCCGCCGACCTTGAGGGTGAGTTCCATCCCGGCATCGATGACCAGCTTGTCGCCGGACTTGAGATGAATCTCCCGGCCAGCCTCGACGAGCTGAGCGTTGCCGAGCCTGACGTGCTGGGTCTGACCGACCGTCAGGTGATCGTTCATCCGCACTTCCACCTTGCGGTCGGCGTCGACGGTGCAGTGCTCTTCGGCCTTGAACCGGGTGTAGCTGTTGGCCATGACCTGTTCGTGCCGCTCGTGGCCGACATGGAGTTTCTGGTCGTGACCGATGGTCTGGTCCCAGTCGCGCTGGGCATGGATGAAAATCTGCTCCTGGCCCTTGCGGTCCTCCAGGCGCAGTTCGTTGTAGCCCGCGCCGCCGGGGCTGCTCAGGGTCTTGAAGACGCTGCGGGTGCGGTGCTCGGGGAGGTCGTAGGGCGGCAGGTGTTCGGCGTGGTGCAGGCAACCAGTGACCAGCGGCTGGTCGGGGTCGCCTTCCAGAAAGGTCACCAGCACTTCCATGCCGACGCGGGGCAGGCTGACACTGCCGTAGCGCTGCCCGGCCCAGCCGGAGGCCACCCGCAGCCAGCCACTGCTCTGGTCGTTCCGCTGGCCTTCGCGGTCCCAGTGAAACT
Organism: Pseudomonas sp. NPDC089734; assembly: GCF_044748865.1. Classification (NCBI taxonomy): domain Bacteria; kingdom Pseudomonadati; phylum Pseudomonadota; class Gammaproteobacteria; order Pseudomonadales; family Pseudomonadaceae; genus Pseudomonas; species Pseudomonas sp. NPDC089734. Next base: position 42,002 of record NZ_JBIVGV010000004.1, read on the forward strand.
GCACCTTGACCCGGCCATGGGCATCGCAATGGATCTCCTGGCCCGGCGGCCCGGTCACCACGGCGGTCTGGCTGCCCGCAATGCGCGGTTTTGGATGGTGCAGGGGCGGGCGGAAGAAGGTGTCCCAGGGAATGGCCCGGAACCGGTTGCGATAGCCCTGGCGGAGCGTCTTGTCCTGCCGGTCCGGATTCCCGGATTCTTCCAGCACCTGGGGCTGTCGCCCCTCATGATGGACCTCGGTCAGCAGCCAGAAGTCGTTCCAGGTCGACTGGGGATGATCGACCAGAGGCAGGAAATGGCCACTGCGCAGCCCGGCCTGGTCGCTGTGGCCCCGGGCGAGTCGGTAATCATGACGATGACGCTCCAGGGCCCGGCGGGCCAGTTGCGTACCTCGTTCGCGGTCGGTGAAGCGACCGGGGTAATCGTAATCCTCCAGGTGGAGCGGGGTATCGCTGCCGGCTTCGCCGCCCAGGACCCGATTCGGTTTCTGGAAGTGGTAATCCCGGCGTGCGGTGTGGGTGGGACGGGTTTCCAGGCGCACATTGAAGCGGGTGATCACCGCTTCATGGTCAAGGCTGTCGCCGTCCTGCCGATAGGTCACGGCCGCCAGTTTCGGAAACACGGTCTGGTCGTCACCAAATACCAGTCGATGCCCGGTCGGGCTGTGGCAGAAGTGGTAATGCAGGCCTTCTTCCTCGCACAGGCGCTGGATGAAGTGCAGGTCCGATTCGTCGTACTGCACGCAATAGTCCCGTGGCGGGCAGGGAGTGCCGAGGTGAAACTGAACGTCGTCGGTGGGCAGGCCGTGCTCTTTCAGGATCAGGGCGATGATCTCGGGCACCGGGCGATGCTGGAAGATGCGTTGATTGGTGCGGTGGGCCAGGCGCGCCAGGTGGGGCCGCAGGGTCAACTGGTAGTGGGTCAGGCGTCTGCTGGTGTCGCCCTGGGCGATGCGGTCGATCAGGCCGTGGATGCCGGTGCCGTCTGGGCTGAACTGGAGAAAGGCCGGGCGCTGCAACAGGCTGTCCAGATCCGGCGTGGCGTGTTCGCTGACCAGTTCAAGGTCGAAGCGAAAGGGCTGGCTGATGGCTTCCTTGCCGGTGAAGGCCAGGACCTGAAAGTCGTGCCTGACGCCGTCAAGGTGCAGGTTGAAAGATGGCTGCTGGATGGGGGTGGCCATTGATTGCTTCCTTGAAATAGTTCGTAGCCCATGGGGTACCAATCCGGTGATCAATCAAAAAAGATGCCAGCGCCCTTTTATTTAGCCAGCACCGGGTTAGCGGTGTAAGAACTAAGGTTTTTATTGAAATGATGAGCAAGAAATTGCACCTGTGCGCATTTTTCTGCTCACGGTGTTTTATCGGCCTGACTTCAGGTGTGAAGCGTGTATTTCGCACTTTTCTAAAGGAGAAAACTGCGCAATAAGTTGCACATGATGGCGTTTGGTTTTTGAGAAGTGTTTTTGATATTTATCAATTGCTTAGATATGTGTGGGAATTTTCCTAAAGATCATGAGGCATACTGTTTTTGCTTGTGAAAGATGCATGCCGCCGCTAGGGTTAATCCCGTCAATCCGGACGCTTTTCATTCGTTGCCCTCTATCGGTATCTACAGGATATACGGCCTTTTCCAAGTAAGGCTGGACGATAAGAGTGTGGGTAACAATGACCGTGTTCATGTCTTTACGTTTTTACAGTGAGTCGATCTTGGGTAACTGCAAGGAAGCAAAAGCGGCAGGCAGCAAGAGGCCCGTGCCATGCCGGACGACATGCCATGGAGGCATTTGAGATGGACTCCATATTCGCGTTGATCGACGAGCCTCTTGGCTATGCCCAGAGGCTCTGTGCGCAATACAAGCGTCTCTCGGGTTCGAGTGGCAGTGAGATGCTGGCCCATGACTTTGTACTGGCGGCAACGGAGCTGAGTGGCTGCGAGCTGATTCAGCTTTATATGCACGACGCTCCCCGTTCCCGCCTGTCATTGAATGCCGAGTGCCTTGAGGGCATTGTCAGGCGAAACATACCGGCAGACACCGGCCTTGATTTGCATGACGCGCCGCTGTTGCAGTTCTGTCTTGAGCAACAGCGTGTCATCACCGTGAACGAGCTGGGTTCCACCTTCTACGACGTCAACTTTCTCCCCGCTCATGAAAAGGCCTGGAAATCGCTTTTGTGCGTGCCTCTGGTCACTCAGGAACAGCGAGGGGCGGGCTTGCTGCTGTGCGTCAGCCAGACTCACAGGTCACTCGACGGTTTCTCCGAGTCCCTTGAAGGGCTGGGGACGTTCCTGTTGTCACAGTTGCAATTGCTGCAGCGTCTGCCAAGGCCTCGGTTGCCTGCCGTTTCCTCTCTCGATAGCGCACAGTGCCCGAGCCGCTATGGGCTGATTGGCCAGAGTGTCGCCATGCGCCAGGTCTGCCGGTTGATGGTGCGGGTCCTGAACAGCCCTTGTACCGTTCTGCTGACCGGGGAGACAGGCACAGGCAAAGAGGTGGTGTCGCGGGCCATTCATGAGCATGGCCCTCGTCGCTCCAGACCCTTTATCGTGCAGAACTGCGCTGCTTTTCCGGAGGGGCTTCTGGAAAGCGAACTGTTCGGTTATCGCAAGGGCGCCTTTACCGGAGCCGATCGTGATCGTCCGGGGCTGTTCGATTCGGCCAACGGAGGCACGTTATTGCTCGATGAGATTGGCGATATGCCGTTGTCCTTGCAGGCCAAGCTTCTGCGCGTGTTGCAGGAGGGGGAAATCCGCTCGCTGGGTTCCAGTGAAACCCGCAAGGTCGATGTACGGATCATTGCGGCCACTCACCGTGATCTTCCGGCACTGGTTGCCCAGGGGCAGTTTCGCGAAGACCTTTATTACCGTCTGGCCCAGTTTCCCATCGAGTTACCCTCATTGCATCAGCGTGAAGACGACATCGTGACGCTGGCAGTGCACTTCGCCGATCGGTACTGCCACTTTCTCCAGCGTACGCCGGTGCAATGGTCCGAAGTCACGCTTGCCTTGCTGAGAGAACGCGACTTTCCGGGCAATATTCGCGAGCTGAAGGGGCTTGTCGAACGTGCTGTCCTGTTATGCGACGGTGGGGAATTGCTGCCTGAGCACTTCTCCTTTGAACACAATCCTGTCGCCCGTGAAACGGGGTTCAATCTGCGAAAGCGTCTGGAACAGGTCGAGCGCAGTGTATTGATCGAGTGCCTGCGCAAGAGTGGTGGCAACCGCAGCCTCGCTGCACGCAGACTGGGTGTGGCGCGCCGTACATTGCTGTACCGCATGGCTCATCTGAATATCAAGCGTGACGAGCAGTAAGGTTGTGGCAGTGACATTCGTCAGCGTCTGCCCAACGCACCTTGCGTGGCCGGGCAGACGTCGTTGCCTCAATCTCCGCCTTTCATGCGACGGGCTATCAGATAAACCCCCAGTCCTGCCAGTGCCGTGGCTGCGCCAATGTACCCGGTGCTGGTCCAGCCCAGCCCGGCGGTAATGGCCATTCCGCCAAACCAGGGGCCGAGGGCATTGGCCAGATTGAACGCCGCGTGGTTGGAGGCCGCTGCCAGACTCGGTGCTTCATGGGCGATGTCCATGAGGCGGATCTGCAAGGGGGCAGCCAGTGCCACCATCGTGCCGACCAGACCGATACCCAGCAATACACCCCATGGCGAGCCTGCGGCCAGAGGGAAAAACAACAGCACGGCCATCGACCATACCAGCAGCAGGCCCACGGCGCGGAACTGCATCCGGTCGAACAGCTTGCCACCGACGATGTTGCCGATGATGCCGCCCACTCCGAATGCCGCCAGACCAAAGGGGATCCACTGTGGCGTGACGCGGGTCACTTCAAGCATGGTCGGAGCCAGATAGCTGAACACACAGAACATGCCCGCAAAACCGATGGCTCCGATTGCCAGGGCCATCCAGACCTGCGGCAGGGTAAAGGCACGCAATTCCTTGCGTGGGTCGCTGCGAGGCTCGTCGTGACGGTCAGGCACGAAGCGCCAGACCAGAGCGATGGTGCAGAGGGCAATCAACCCGACCAGAGCGAACGCCGAGCGCCAGCCCATGAACTGCCCCAGGAAAGTGGCGATAGGGTTGCCGAGCAACATCGCCAGGGTCAGTCCCATCATTACCCGTGCCACGGCACCGGCCCGCTGGTTGCCCGGAACCATGCTCGAGGCCACGACCGCTGCGATACCAAAGTAGGCCCCGTGTGGCAGGCCGCTGATAAAGCGAAACGCTACCAGAGAGCCGAATGTCGGTGTAAAGGCCGTGGCCAGATTACCCAGCGCATACAGCGCCATCAGCAACAGCAACATGTGTTTGCGCAGCAGCCTGGCACCAAGGATGGCCAGCAGCGGCGCGCCGACCATGACCCCCAGTGCGTAGGCGCTGATGGCATGACCCACTTGAGGCTCGCTCAGGTTCAGGTTACTGGCGATGTCAGGCATCAGGCCCATGATGGCGAATTCGCCCGTACCGATGGCGAAGCTTCCCACGGCCATGGCGGCTTCCATTTTGGCGGCGGCACGCGCAGGCAATACAGGCCCGGGTGTTTGCTGGATGGACATGCGTCACTCCGTTCAGGGAAAACCGACAATCCTAACCAAACAGGACCTGAGGCGTCTAGGACGGCCTTTGCAAGGAGTCAATCCTGCGATGCCATCTTTTGCAACGCCTCCGGGATGAGCGGGCATGGCAAGGCACGTTGTGAAGGCTGGTTGATGGGCATGGCTTTATAGGATGCATATTAGGATATGACAAAAATGCATTTCACTGATGACTGGCTTGTCGGTAAAGTCCCTTCCCGAAACATTCGCGACCGCACCGGCGGAACGGATAGCCCTGAACCCGAAGGCTGCCGTTCAGCCAGGAGTATGTCCGCGATGCCTCCCTTTGCAAGAATCCTGGCGCTTGGCGCCGCCCTGTTACTGGCTGGCCAGAGTCTGGCCGAACAACGTCTCGAGCTGCGTATCGGTGACCAGAAGGGCAACATGCGTGCCCAGCTGGAAGCTGCCGATGCCCTGCGCGATCTGCCTTATGACATTCGCTGGGCGGAGTTTCCGGCTGCCGCTCCTTTGGCCGAGGCCTTGAATGCCGGTGCAGTGGATGCCGGCATCATTGGCGATGCACCGCTGCTGTTTGCGCTGGCTTCCGGGGCGCAGGTCAAGGCGATTGCCGTGGACAAGTCCGACGCCTACGGCACGGCGGTGCTGGTCGATCCCAAATCGCCCCTGCAAACGGCGGCCGATCTCAAAGGCAAGCGTATTGCCACCGGGCGCGGTTCCATCGGTCATTACATTGCGCTCAAGGCGCTGGCCAGTGCCGGTTTGAGCGAAAAGGATGTGGCGTTCCGTTTCCTCGGGCCGGTGGATGCCAAGGTGGCTCTGGCCAATGGTTCTGTAGATGCCTGGGCAACCTGGGAGCCTTACACCGCGCTGGCCGAACTCAGTGGTCAGGGCAGGGTGCTGGTCAATGGGCGTGGCTTGTCCAGCGGCAATAGTTTTCTGGCGGCGACCGACAAGGCTCTGGCTGATCCGGCCCGCCGTGAGGCGTTGCAGGATTATCTGGCACGACTGGCCAGGGCGCAGGTTTGGGCCTATCAGAACCTCGACAGTTATTCCCGGACACTGGCGCAGATCATCGGCTTTCCCCAGGAGGCCGCTCGTCTGCAGTTCGAGCGTCGGCAGTTGCGCTGGCAGGCCGTGGACGCCAGAACCATCGCCGAACAACAGGACACCGCCGATTTCTATCAGGCGCATGGCCTGATCGCCAGCCCGCTGGATGTCAAACCGACGTTTGCCAGTGGTTTCGTCTTGCCTGCTGCCGATGCCGTGACGCAAACCCCCTGATCGTCACGACAGCACCTGAAAGGCGGTCGCAGCCTTACAGCACGTAAAGCTGCGGCAGGGGCTCCGACAGTTGAGGACTTTCATCCGCTGGCTGAACCGGTTTGCCCCACTGGTCCATCGTGAAGTCGACAAAACTGCGCAGTTTGGGCAACCGGTAACGGTCCTGTGAGTAGACCAGGTTCATGGGCCTGCTGGGCAGGTGATAGTCGGGCAGCAGGGCAACCAGCCGACCTTCCCGCAGGTCCTGCTGTACGAGGGCGTCGGGGAGCATGACGATTCCGCCACCGACCTTTGCCGTTTTGTACAGGCCGGCGGAGCTGTTCATCACCATGGGGCCATTGACCTCGACCGAGACTTCACCTTCCGGACCTGTCAGGCGCCAGTGCTTTTTCACGCCGCTCCAGTCGTCTCCGGCGGGGTAGGCGAACGCCAGGCAATCATGCAATTGCAGGTCTTCGGGGCGGATCGGCATGCCGCGACGGGCCAGATAGTCCGGCGAGGCGCAGATCGTCAGGGTGTAGTCCTGCAAGGGTCTCGCAATCAGACGGGAGTTATCCGGGACGCTGCCCATGCGAATGGCGGCATCGAAGCCGTTATCGATCAGGTCCAGACGCTGGTTGGTCAACACCAGATCCAGTTTGACCTTGGGGTATCGCAAAGAAAACTCGCACAGGGCCGGAGCCAGGATTTCCGAGCCGAACGTCAGCGGAGCGGTGATGCGCAATGTTCCGGTGGGGTCGCCCTGGGCCTGCTCGGCCAGTTGTTCGGACGCGGCGACCAGCCCCAGAACCTCCAGGCAGCGTTCGTAGTAAGCCGTGCCGAATTCTGTCAGTCGCTGGCGTCGGGTCGTGCGTTTGAGCAGGCTCACACCCAGGCGCTGTTCCAGTGCCCTGAGGTGATTGCCCACCATGGTGGTCGAAATCGAACAGGCCTGGGCTGCGCCTGTCATGCTGCCGGCTTCCACAACCTTTACGTACACCGACATTGCTTGGAATAAATCCATTATCAAGTCCAAGTTCAAAATGATTTAAGTATTTCAGTATTTATCCAGTCATGGTGGCTAACGATACTGCAAAAACTCACTGCCCACCCTGGAGTTTTGCACATGACCGACGCCTGCCTGATGACCACCTACAAACCTCTGGACCTCGACTTCGTCCGTGGCCTGGGCACGCGTCTGTGGGACCGTGCCGGTCGTGAGTACCTGGATGCCGTGGCGGGTGTTGCCGTGACCAATGTCGGTCATTCCCATCCTTTACTGGTCGCAGCCATCAGTGAGCAGGCAGGACTACTGTTACACACCTCCAATCTGTACAGCATTGATTGGCAGCAACGATTGGCGCATAAGTTGACGCAGCTGTCCGGCCTGGAGCGTGCGTTTTTCAACAATTCCGGAGCCGAGGCCAATGAAACCGCGCTCAAGCTCGCCCGTTTGCATGGCTGGCACAAAGGCATCGATCAGCCTTTGGTGGTCGTCATGGAGAACGCTTTTCACGGACGCACCCTGGGAACGTTGTCTGCCAGCGACGGTCCGGCTGTCCGGCTGGGTTTCAGTTCATTGCCGGGGAATTTCATCAAGGTGCCGTTCGGAGACATGGCAGCGTTCAATGCAGCCAGTGAAACTCATGGTGATCGCATTGCTGCGGTACTGGTCGAGCCCGTGCAGGGCGAGGCGGGTGTGCAGGTCGCTCCGGCGGGTTATCTGAAGGCCTTGCGTGAGCGTTGCAGCCGGCGCGACTGGCTGCTGATGCTGGATGAAATCCAGACAGGCATGGGCCGTACCGGACAATGGTTTGCCTTTGAACATGAAGGCATCGTGCCGGACGTCATGACCCTGGCCAAAGGCCTGGGCAATGGAGTGCCCATCGGTGCCTGTCTGGCACGGGGCAAGGCCGCCCGGCTGTTCACGCCCGGCAGTCATGGCAGCACGTTTGGAGGCAATCCGCTGGCTTGCCGTGCCGCCTGTACGGTGGTGGATATCATCGAGCGGCAAGGACTGGTGCAGAACGCACGGGAACAAGGGCAATACTTGCTCGAGCAATTGCGCGAGGCACTGGCCGGTCATCCCGACGTGGTTGCAATACGTGGCCTGGGGTTGATGATCGGAATCGAATTGAAGAGGACGATCCCGGATCTGACAGGGCTGGTCGCCCGTGATCATGGTGTGCTGATCAATGTGACGAGGGGCAGGACCATCCGGCTCTTGCCGCCACTGGTGATCGACCGGACAGAAATTGAAACGATTGTGCAGGGGATCGTCAAAGCCTTGAAGGATGATGGCTGCACGCCAGTTCAGGACGGTGCATAAGGTCATGTTGTGGGGGAGAGCGAATCCTGGGCTATACCGTGATGAGACAGATGCGGTAGAACAAAGGCGGGAATTACGAGTCTCTACGCGTAATGCTTCCCCCCATGGATTTGAAAGGAGCCCACCATGCTTATCCGGTCCCTGACCCTCGCCACCTTGCTTGTCGCTGCCGGCCCGTCGTTCGCGGCCGACAGCGATTCTCCGCTGGCACAGGAACGCGGCAAGACACGTCCGTTGATCATCATCGCGCCCAGTTCGGTCGATCCGACCCTGACCAGTCTGAAAAAGGCTCTTGAAGACCCCGCCAATCGTGAGGCGTTCGCTCAACGCAACATGGTGCTGTTTACCGTGGTCAATACCATCGGTGAGCGCAATGGCAAAACCATGGATGCCCAGTCGACCATGGCCCTGATCCGGGACCTCAAGCTTGGGGCCGGTGTGCAGACCAAGGTCATTCTGGTGGGCAAGGACGGCGAGAAGAAAATAGAAAAGGCCGGGGCCATCGATCCCAAGGAAATCTTTGCCACCATCGATCAGATGCCGATGCGTGAGCGGGAAGCCGCTGTTCCGCCACCTGAACCGGAGGCCAAACCAGCACCTGCCGAGAAAGGCACCAAGGCAGGCAAGCCCGGCACCCAAGGCAAGGCACTGGACGATTGAGGAAATGAACACGGGGCTGGCTTTATGTCAGCCCCTTTTTTTCAGATTCATTCGCCGCGAATGTACTGTTCCAGCTGTTGAATGAGGTTGGCCTGTTCACCTATGGCCTCTTTCACCAGATCGCCAATGGACAGAAGGCCCAACAGTTGGCCGTGTTCCACGACCGGCAAATGACGAAGGTGACTGTGGGTCATGATGCCCATGCAGGCTTCCACGGTCTGCTGTGAGTCGACGGTGATGACCTTGGTGCTCATGATGGCGCTCACTGGCGTACCCACAGAGGAGCGTCCCTTGAGGATCATCTTGCGCGCATAATCCCGTTCGCTGATTATCCCCACGACCACGCCTCCGGCCAGCACCGGCAATGCCCCGATATTCTTGTCGGCCATCAGCTTGAGTGCGTCGAGCACCATCTGGTCCGGGCCGATGGTATGCACCTGTTGATGGTGTTCGGATTTCAGCTTCAGCAGTTCGGCAACGGTTTTCATGAGGCTCTCCGGGGATGGTGGACCTGCATGATTGTAGTCCCCTGGCGGGGGGCTGCCGTGTCGAGAAAGCGGAGGGGCCGCAAGGCCCCGCCTGACGGTGTTACCAGCGATAGGTTGCGCTGGCCTGCACGGTGCGTTGCGCCCCGTACCAGCACCACGAATAGTAATAACAGGACGCAACATATTCCTTGTTGGCCAGGTTGGAGATGTTGAGGGCCAGACGCAGATTGTCCATCGGGCTATTGATGTTCGGGATGTCATAGTGGGCTGCGGCGTCGAACAGCGTGTAGCCCGGCACTTTCAGCGAGTTGACTTCATCGCCCCAGGTCGAGCCGACATAACGCGCACCGCCACCCACGCCAAAGCCTTTCATCCGGCCTTCCCGGAAGGTGTAATCGACCCAGGCCGATGCCGTGTGACGAGGAATGGCTGGCGGTGTAGTGCCTTCAGCCGGTTGGTCCGGGCCGTTGGCCTGGCCGACGATGCCGGGCTGGACCCTGACGGTGCTGTTGGACTTGCTGACCCGGTTATCCAGGTAGGCGTAGGCCGCGGTGATGTCCAGGTTGTCGTTCAGGCTGGCCTTGCCTTCGAGTTCAAAGCCACGGGACTGCACTTCGCCTGTCTGGACCTGGCAGCGAGCGCCGTTACAGATATTGGTCGCGACAGGGTCGGTGGTCAGGACATTGGTGCGGCGCAGATCGAAGATGGCGGCACTGATGAAACTGTTGCTTCCCGGTGGCTGGTACTTGATGCCCAACTCGTATTGCTTGCCCTCGGTCGGGTCGAAGGGCGAGCCACCGAAGCCGGTGCCTGATTGCGGCTCGAAGGATTCGGAGTAGCTGATGTACGGTGCCAGCCCGTTATCGAACAGATAGACCAGGCCGAGACGACCTGTGAAGGCCTCGCTTTCCACCGAGCTTTTGGTTTTCACGCCCGTGGCGATCCTTCTGGAGCTGTTGGTGCTGTCCGCCCAGTCGTAACGTCCACCGAGCAACAGCGCCCACTGGTCCCACTTCAACTGCTCTTGCAGGTACAGACCTTTCTGCTGGCTGCGGGCGGTGGCGTCGGTGCTGTAAACGACTGCCGGAACGGCACTGCCGTACACCGGATCGAACAGGTCCAGTGAGGGGCCGTTGCCACCGCCGGACTTGGTGTCGGTGCTGGTGTTCTGATAATCGGCGCCGAACAGAAGGGTGTGTTGCAGAGGGCCGGTATCAAACTTGGCCTGCACCTGATTATCGAGGGTGTAGGCGTCCAGATTGACATCGCTGGCAATGGTGTAGCGGCCCATGGTGCGGTAGTCAGGTTGCAGGGCATCGGTGCCGTTGTAGATGCTGCGGTACAAACCTTCGCTACGCATGTAGCGGGCGTTCTGGCGAACAGTCCAGACATCGTTCAGGTGATGCTCGAACAGATAGCCGATGGAGTGATATTCACGATCACTCTTCTCGAAATCCTTCTCGCCATCGTAGAAATCGACATCGATATGGCGACCGGTCGGGCTGTCCAGCAACGAACCGTAGGCGGGCATCGAACCGTAGGAGGCGCCCTTGGGATCGCTCTGATAGTTCGCCAGCAGGGTCAGGGACGTGTCCTCATTCGGACGCCAGGTGAATGCCGTGGCGATGGACTGGCGACGGGTTTCTGTGTGCTCGACCTGACCGTCGGCATCGTCGTACAGCCCGGAAAGGCGGTACGAGTAAATGCCCTGATCGTCGATCGGGCCGCCGAAATCAAAGGTGGTGCGTTTCTTGTTGAAGTTGCCGTATGTAAGACCGATCTCATGAAACGGCGTTTCGGTCGGCAATTTGCTGACCATGTTCACCACGCCGCTGGGGCTGGCCTGGCCATACAGTACCGACGACGGGCCGCGCAGCACTTCGACCCGTTCCAGGTCGAAAGCATCCTTTTGCGGGGAGGCATCACGGTTGTTCGGCATGCGCAGGCCGTCCAGATAGGTCGCCGGAGAAAAGCCGCGAATGCTCATCTGGTCCAGTCGCGACGCCGTAGAACCACGGGTCTCCGGCACCACCGCGGCGCTGTAGCGCAGGATCTGGTTGAGGCTCGAAGCCCCTTGAGCCTTCATCTGATCCTTGGTGACCACCGAAATCGACTGCGGCGTTTCGATCAAGGCGGTGTCGGTCTTGGTGCCCGTTCTGCCACGTGTCGCGACATACCCGGCTACCGGGCCGCTGGCGCTTTCAGATTGAGCGCTGCCCGTGATGCTGGTGGCCTGAAGCTCCATGGCTCCGTCGACTGAGGCGGGTGCCGGTTCAATGCGATAGCGATTGACCGAGATCGACAGGGCCTGCAAGCCCGTGCCGCCCAGCACCCGTGTCAGGGCCTCATGGGTCGTGAACGGGCCTTGCACACCCTGACTGCGTTTGCCCCGTGTCAGGGCCGGATCGAACGCCAGCACCAGACCCGCCTGCTCCGCAAGGGCATTGAGCGCCTGGCTCAAATCCCCGGACGGGACCGAGAAACCGTGTACAGCGCTGTTCTGTGCATGGGGCAGGGATGACTCGGCGGCTTGCAGCGGTACGGCGGCACACACCATGAGGATGGCAAGTGCCAATGGGTGCAACGAGCTGGCAGGGCGTGACATGAAAGGTCCTTGGTGTAAATGGAAGGTTTCCTTAGCCCTGACGCACATAAACGGAAAACGGACAGTCGGGTGGGAAATATTTTCCTGATCCTCATGGTCATTCTGCGTCTGTCATGCCTGTAAAACCACGCATGAAGGGTAGAATGGCCTCCTGAAACATTTTCCCGAGGTCATCGCGTTGGATTTACAGCAGGGCTTTATCCTGAGTCGACACTGGCGTGATACGCCTGCCGGGACTGAAGTCGATTTCTGGCTGGCCACCGATGACGGTCCTCGACATATCCGTCTGCCTCTTCAGCCTTCGGTCGCCTTCGTGCCTGCCGAGCAGCGTGAGCGTGCCCAGGCGTTGCTGCGAGGCGAGCGTGGCGTGGAGCTGCGTCCACTGGGGCTCTGTGATTTCCGGCATCGCCCGGTGCTGGGTGTCTATTGCCAGCAGCATCGCCAGTTGATGAGCATCGAGAAACTGCTGCGCAAGGGCAATGTGGACGTTTATGAGGCCGATATCCGGCCTCCCGAGCGCTACCTGATGGAGCGTTTCATCACTGCGCCGGTATTGTTCGGCGGCACGCCCAATGCCGAGGGCGTGCTGTGCGAGGCATTCATCAAGCCCGACCCGGATTATCGGCCGCAATTGAAGCTGGTGTCGCTGGATATCGAAACCACATCCAGGGGTGAGCTGTATTCCATTGCGCTGGAAGGCTGTGGGCAGCATCAGGTTTACATGCTGGGGCCTGCCAACGGCGGCAATGAAGCGCTGGATTTTCAGCTCGACTATTGCGACACCCGTGCGCAGTTGCTGGAGCGGCTGAACCAGTGGCTTGCCCTGCACGACCCGGATGCCATCATCGGCTGGAATGTGGTGCAGTTCGACCTGCGCGTCTTGCATGAGCATGCCCGGCGCCTTCAGGTTCCCTTGATGCTGGGGCGTGGCGGCGAGCCCATGGGCTGGCGGGAGCATGGCAGCCGCAACAATCATTACTTCGCCGATATCAGCGGTCGTCTGGTGATCGATGGCATCGAGGCGCTGCGTTCCGCCACCTGGAACTTTCCGTCGTTCAGCCTTGAAAACGTTGCGCAGACCTTGCTGGGAGAAGGCAAGGCCATCGATACGCCGTATCAGCGCATGGATGAAATCAACCGGATGTTCGCCGAGGACAAGCCGGCACTGGCCCGTTACAACATCAAGGACTGTGAACTGGTGACCCGGATCTTTGCCAAGACCGAGTTGCTCACCTTTCTGCTGGAGCGTGCCACGGTCACCGGATTGCCTGCGGATCGCAGCGGTGGGTCGGTCGCCGCGTTCTGTCATTTGTACATCCCGTTGATGCACCGGCAGGGCTTTGTCGCCCCCAACCTCGGGGAGCGCATGCCGGAAGCCAGCCCCGGCGGTTTCGTCATGGATTCGCAACCCGGTCTCTATGAGTCCGTGCTGGTGCTGGATTACAAGAGCCTGTACCCGTCGATCATCCGTTCCTTCCTGATCGATCCCGTGGGGCTCATCGAAGGCATGCGCCAGCCGGATGACGAGCATTCCGTGCCGGGCTTTCGTGGGGCGCGTTTTTCCCGCACACGACACAGCCTGCCAGCCATCGTAGAGCGGGTCTGGCAGGGCCGTGAAGTCGCCAAGCGCGAGCACAATGCGCCATTGTCCCAGGCGCTGAAGATCATCATGAACGCCTTCTATGGCGTATTGGGTTCCAGCGGTTGCCGTTTCTTCGATCCGCGTCTGGCGTCGTCGATCACCCTGCGAGGCCATGAAATCATGCTCAAGACCCGTGAGCTGATTCAGGCCAGGGGACATACGGTGATCTACGGTGATACTGACTCGACCTTCGTCTGGCTGGGCCGCCCTCATGGCCAGCAGGAAGCGGCGGACATAGGTCGGGAACTGGTCGCGTACGTCAACCGGTGGTGGCGTGAACATTTGCTCAGCGAATATGGTCTGCACAGTGCGCTGGAACTGCAGTATGAAACGCATTTTCGCCGCTTCCTGATGCCGACCGTACGAGGGGCGGAAGAGGGCAGCAAGAAGCGTTATGCCGGGCTGGTGACACGGGCCGACGGCTCCGAGGAAATGGTCTACAAAGGCCTTGAAACCGTACGGACCGACTGGTCGCCGCTGGCCCAGCAGTTTCAGCAGGAGCTGTACCTGCGGATCTTCAAGCGCCAGCCTTATCAGGATTACGTGCGCGATTATGTGCGACGAACCCTGGCGGGCGAACTCGATGACTTGCTGGTCTATCGCAAGCGACTGCGACGCAAGCTGGACGACTACCAGCGCAATGTCCCGCCCCATGTGCGGGCGGCGCGCATGGCCGATGAGTACAACGAACGCCAGGGGCGACCGCTCCAGTATCAGAGCGGTGGCTGGATCAGCTATGTGATCAGTGTTGCCGGGCCTGAACCCCTGGAGATTCGTACTGCGCCTATCGACTACGACCACTACGTCACCCGACAACTGCAACCCTTGGCGGACGCCATCCTGCCGTTTGTGGACGATGATTTCAGCACCCTGATCGGCGGGCAACTGGGGCTTTTCTGAGTCCTGCGATAACGCTGGTTGTTCTTCATCGGCCCGGCGTGGCAACCTTCATGCCCTTGCCCCGCGACAGGTAGTCCGTGATATGAGTGCGTTTTCGTTCAAGCAACTGGATGTTTTCAGCCGTGAGCCTTTGATGGGCAACCCGTTGGCCGTGGTGCTGGGGGCCGATGAGGTGGATGACGCGCGCATGGCCGCCTTTGCGCGCTGGACCAACCTGAGCGAAACCACTTTTGTGCTAAAGCCTGTCGATCCGCGTGCGGACTACCGGGTGCGGATTTTCACCACCGCGAAGGAGTTGCCGTTTGCTGGTCACCCTACGTTGGGCACGTGCCATGCCTGGCTTGAAAGCGGCGGCATGCCCAAGGGCGAGGAAATCATTCAGGAGTGCGGTATCGGGCTGGTGCGCATTCGTCGGAGCGATAATCAGCTGGCATTCACGGCCCCACCGTTTCGACGTTTCGAGCCTGTCGAGGCGCAACTGCTGGAGCGTGTGCGCCTTGGGATGGGGCTGGAGCCCGGAGCCATTCTGGATGCCCGCTGGGTCGACAACGGCGTAGGGTGGCTGGCCATCCGGCTTGCGGACCGGGCCAGTGTGCTGGCCTTGCAGCCGGACTACTCGCAACTGCTTGGGCTGGCGATCGGTGCCTTTGCGCCCTGGAACCCGGCTGTGGACGGCGATGAGGCCCAGTTCGAGGTGCGTGCCTTCGTGCCCGGCGAGGGCATGCCTGAAGACCCGGTCACCGGCAGCCTCAATGCCGGGATTGCCCGCTGGCTGTTGAGCGAGGGCCTGGCTCCTGATAGTTATGTGGCGAGCCAGGGCACGGCCATGGGCCGCAAGGGGCGGGTGTATGTTCAGCGCGTCGATGATGACATCTGGATCGGTGGTGCAGCGGTGACCTGCATCGATGGCCAGGTTTCGCTGTAGGACCGAATTTATTCGGGAAGGCGGTCTTTCAGGCGCTGGGTTGTGTTGGGTGGGCTGGTTTTTCGCGAATGAATTCGCTCCTACGGGGGCGCGTGTGTTTTGTGGGACCGAATTTATTCGGGAAGGCGGTCTTTCAGGCGCTGGGTTGTGTCGGGTGGGCTGGTTTTTCGCGAATGAATTCGCTCCTACGGGGGCGCGTGTTTTGTGGGACCGAATTTATTCGGGAAGGCGGTCTTTCAGGCGCTGGGTTGTGTCGGGTGGACTGGCTTTTCGCGAATGAATTCGCTCCTACGGGGGCGCGTGTTTTGTGGGACCGAATTTATTCGGGAAGGCGGTCTCCCAGACGCTGGGTCGTGTTGGATGGACTGGTTTTTCGCGAATGAATTCGCTCCTACGGGGGCGCGTGTTTTGTGGGACCGAATTTATTCGGGAAGGCGGCCTTTCAGGCGTTGGGTTGTGTCGGGTGGGCTGGTTTTTCGCGAATGAATTCGCTCCTACGGGTGGGCGCGTGTTTTGTGGGACCGAATTTATTCGGGAAGGCGGTCTCCCAGGCGCTGGGTTGTGTTGGGTGGGCTGGCTTTTCGCGAATGAATTCGCTCCTACGGGGGCGCGTGTTTTGTGGGGCCGAATTTATTCGGGAAGGCGGTCTCCCAGACGCTGGGTTGTGTTGGATGGACCGGCCCCGATCCTTTTACCCGGCCTCCGGCTGATCTCCCGGGCCTGTCCGTCTCTCTGCTTGCCGGTGCGGGCCTGGGTGATCAGGGCGGGAATCAGCGGACCTTCGGGCAGGGTCTTCCAGAAGCGGGCCGGCATATGCCCCTCCATGACCTTGGGGTTCAGGCGTGCCGGGTTGAAGATGTGGCTGTAATAGGCCAGCCACAGATCGCCATGAGGATCCTCCACCTGACGCGCCATCTTTTGCCAGACTTCAGGGCAGCGACGCTCGTGGATCAGTTGCGTGCCGTCGTAGTAAACACCGTCTTTGGGCGTGGCGATCATCCAGCGATGCTGCCCCATACGCCCGATGAAATGCTCGCTGGCGCTGTGCAGAATGTCATGGGCCGGTTCATGCCAGGCCACGTATTCAGGCTGCAGCAGCTCCGGTGCCGAACCTGAGGCAGGCAGGGCCACGAAGCGCAGGAATGCATGTAAATGATGGGCCTCGCGGCCAATGGTCTTGAGGCGTCGATGCAACTCGCTGCCCAGCCTGTCACCGGCCAGCATGGCGGTGCGGTCGCCGTGGCTGACTCGCCAGAGCACTTCGTACAGCAGGCTCCAGCGCTGATCGCCCCGGTAGCAGGCTGCACGTTGCAGCAGTTTCACCAACTCCAGCGGAACACGCGCCTGGAAGGGGCCCGGTTGTTGAGGAATTTCCTCATCGCTGGAAAACAGGTCCGCCGCGCTGCCAGCCTTCCAGCTCACTCGGCTGGGGTCCACTTCATGGCTCAACAACCAGCGTGCCTGCTGGCGCCAGGTGTCGAACAGGTCGTCGCAATCCAGACAGATCATGCCCATAGCCCCAGTTGCTGAGGTTGCGGGCGATCACGCAACTGATGATGCAGGTGTTCGCTGCTGCTGTCGGCTTGCGAGGGACGGTAATCGCTGGTGATGATGAAGGGCCTGGCCTTGGCCAGAATGCAGCGCAGCCGGGTCAGGTCTTCGTAGCGGATGCGCCGTTGTCTGCGCAATTCCACCAGACGTTGAGTGGTGCGTATGCCGATGCCGGGAATACGGGCGATCAGGGCCGGTTCGGCCCGGTTCAGGTCCAGCGGAAACACGTCCCGGTTGTTCAAGGCCCAGGCCAGCTTGGGGTCGATATCCAGCGCCAGATCCCCCGGTCCCTTGAGTAGTTCGGTGGCAGTAAAACCATAGCCGCGCAGCAGAAAGTCAGCCTGATACAGACGATGCTCGCGCAACAGGGGCGGCGCGGCCAGTGGCACGCTGTCCGGGCTGTTGGGGATCGGGCTGAAGGCCGAGTAATACACCCGTCGCAGCTTGAAGTGACTGTAGAGCGACTGGGCGCTGTGCAGGATGGTGCTGTCATCGGTGGCGTCGGCACCCACAATCATCTGGGTACTTTGCCCGGCTGGCGCAAAACGCGGGGCGCGAGGCTCGTTGAGCACGGTCTGTTCGCCGGTATGGATGGTCTTCATGGCCTGCTTGATGGACACGACGTTCTTTTCCGGTGCCAGGGTCTGCAGGCTGG
Organism: Pseudomonas sp. NPDC089734; assembly: GCF_044748865.1. Lineage (NCBI taxonomy): Bacteria > Pseudomonadati > Pseudomonadota > Gammaproteobacteria > Pseudomonadales > Pseudomonadaceae > Pseudomonas > Pseudomonas sp. NPDC089734. Next base: position 59,582 of record NZ_JBIVGV010000004.1, read on the forward strand.
TGTCGGTCGGCAGTTCGATATTCACGCTCAGGCGATCGGCATAGCGCCCGGCCTGCTCGATCAGCGCCGGGTCGGCGTCGGGGATGGTCTTGAGGTGGATATAGCCGCGGAATTCGTGTTTTTCGCGCAGCAACCGGGCCACCTGCACCAGTTGCTCCATGGTGTAGTCGGCCGAGCGGATGATGCCGGAACTCAGGAACAGCCCGCTGACGCAGTTACGGCGATAGAAATCCAGAGTCAGGGTGACGACTTCTTCTGGGCTGAAGCGGGCGCGGGGCACATCGCTGGAGCGACGGTTGACGCAATACTGGCAGTCATACAGGCAAAAGTTGGTCAGCAGGATTTTCAGCAGCGAGACACAGCGGCCATCGGGCGTGAAACTGTGGCAGATGCCCATGCCGTTGGTCGAACCCAGCCCCGTCTTGCCTTGCGAGCTGCGCTTGGGTGCGCCGCTGCTGGCGCATGACGCATCGTATTTGGCGGCGTCCGCCAGAATGCTGAGCTTGTCGATGAGCTGCATGAAAAATACCGGATACTGTTTTTATATACAGTATCCGGTTGTATAGCGTACGACAAGCACCGAATGGCCCTACAACCCCTGACTGTTCCTGATCAGTTCATAGGCCTTGCGAGCCAGTGGATTCACGGTGTTGGGCCTGATCCACAGGTGATAGGTCACGTCCGGCAGACGTGGCAGGCCATCTTTTTCACCCAGCACGCGCATGTCTGGTCCGAGCATTTCCATGCTGCGCGGCGTCACGCCGAGACCGGCGCGAGTGGCGGCCTTGATGCCGATCAGGTTGGAGGCCAGGTAAGCCTGTCGCCACGGAATATTGGCGGCTTCCAGGGCTTGCAAGGCATAGCGACGATAGATGCTCGGTTCATCCACCAGAATCAGCGGCAAGGGTTCGTCCGGTACATGGATGTATTGCGCGGAACAGATCCACCACACCGGTGACGTACGCAGGGCAAAGCCTTCCAGTGTCGAGTCTTCCCGGGTGGAAATCACCATGTCCACCTTGCCCCGATGCAGGTCTTCCATCAGGAACGGGCTGCGGCCCACATCGATTTCAAGGCGCAGACGCGGGGCCGAACGAGCGATATGGCTCAGCAGCGGAGGCAGGATGGTGTCGGCGATGTCATGGGGCGAGCCGATGCGCAGCACGCCGCTCAGGCTGCTTTCGCGCAGTGAGTTCAGGGCGTCGTCATTGAGCGACAGCATCTGCCGTGCGTGACGCAGCAGTTGTCGGCCCGGCTCGGTCAGTTGCTTCTGACGGCCCTGTTTCTGAAACAGGCTGACCCCGACCTGCTGCTCCAGGCGCTGCATGTGCTGAGTGACCGAGGACTGGGTGCGTGAGAGTTGCAGTCCGGCTTCGGCAAAGCTGTGGTGATCGACCACGGCGACAAAGGTACGCAGCAGTTCCAGGTCGAGCGTGGTGGCCGTATTCGGGGTGTCGGACATGGTGTTTTTCGTTGAATTCATATCAGAGGCTCAGGCTAATACATTACGTAATTTTATGTATGGCGGTGTGGTTTTTTTGATGAGCCCTTTTTTACCCCGTAAATATTGAGTCTCTTGCAGGGTGAAGGCATGTCCTGCACGGAAAGTTATAACCATATTTGATATTTGAATTTCCGTTAACCGGCGACGGACCGTAGTGTCCCGACATCAGATCGGGGGACGCCGATCATTAGCCAGGGGGAATTTTCATGCCGACTCACGTGCAAAGCAGGCGCTCATCCGTTTCACGTTTTCTTCCGCTTGTGTTGGGGGCACTGGCAGGTATGGCGGTCAGCGGCGCTGCGCTGGCGGACGCCACACTGGACAGGATTCAGGAGCGTCATCGTCTGGTGGTGGGTGTATTGCTCTCCGGTGGGCCGTTCGGCTCCATTGACCCCACGACTCAGAAGCCCAAGGGCGTCAATGTGGATCTGGCCGAAGATCTGGGGCGTCGTCTGGGTGTCGAGGTCGAACTGGTTTCGGTCTTGACCGCCAACCGCGTGCAATTCCTGCAACAGGGCAAGGTGGACCTGCTGATCGCCAACATGGAATGGACACCCGAGCGCGGGCAGATTCTGGGTTCCGTGCCGACACCGTTCTACCGCGTGGGCGGCACGGCTGCCGTACTCAAGGACAGCCCGATCACCCGTTGGGAAGATCTCAAGGGTCAGCCGGTCTGCACCTCGCAGGGCAGCAGTTACATTAAGGCCCTGACCGGGTTCGGCGCTGAACTCAAGGCATTCAAGACCTCGGCGGAATCCTTGCTGGCCTTGCGCGGCAACAACTGCGTTGCCGCCGTACACGACGCCACGCTGGTCAATCCACTGCTGGCCAGTAACGAAGAGTGGAAGGGCTACCGCGCGATTACGCCTGAACTCAACCCTGCGCCTTCAGTGATCTGGACCCGCTCGGGAGAAACCGACACCCAGACTCGCCTGGACAGCATCGTGCAGGACTGGCACCGCACAGGCTGGTTGATCGAACTCGAAAAACGCCACCACATCACACCGGCATCTCCGGCACTGGTTGAGCTGCACGAACAGTTCAAGGCCAAAGACGCCTGATTCTCTCGATACCCACTTTCTCCATTCCATGCCGATGCGTCGCGCGTCGGCCAGCAAGGAAGGCTCCCATGAGCAGATTTTTCACGCACAAGGCGTTGATGGCGCTGGGGTTGATCCTGTGTGCCGGGTGGGCTCAGGCCGATGCGACCCTGGACAGGATTCAGGAGCGACACAAGATCAGTGTCGGTGTGATTCTCAGTGGTCCGCCGTTCGGGACCATCGATCCGGCCACGGGCGAGCACTTGGGTTACAACGTCGAATTGTCGAAGGAAATCGCCAGACGGCTGAATGTGGAGCTGGAGACCGTATCGGTGCTGGCCCCCAACCGTGTGCAGTTTCTGCAGCAAGGCAAGGTCGATCTGTTGATCGCCAACATGCAACTGACCGAGGAGCGTGCGCAGATACTCGATTATGTGCCCACGCCTTACGAGGAAGTCGGTGGCGCGGCGCTGATCCGCAAGGGCGCGGGCATCAGCAAATGGGAAGACCTCAAGGGCAAGCCGGTGTGCGTGTCCCAGGGCAGCAACTTCATCAAACCGTTGCAGGAAGTCTACGGTGCGCAGATCAAGGCGTTCCGCAGCCAGTCCGAATCGCTGTTGTCGTTGCGCGGCAATGGTTGTGTGGCAGCGGTGCATGTCAGCCCGACCATGCACACCTTGCTGGCCGAGGCGGAATGGTCCGGTTTCGAGATTCCGTTGCCGACGGACCTGATTCCCTCCAAGTCGGTGATCTGGGTACGCAAGGGCGAAAAGGATATCCAGGCCCGTCTGGACGCCATTGTCCGCGACTGGCACCGCAGTGGCTGGTTGATCGAGCTGGGTAACCGCACCGGCATGGCACCGTCTCAGGCGCTGCATGACTTGCATGAGCAATACCGCAACGCCGCACCACTGGCGGTTACGCCATGAGTGAGGGGCTATTCCAGGCCTTGCAGCAATTGCTGGGTGCCAGGCATGTGCAGACGGGCGAACAGGCTCGCGAGCGCCTGACCGACAAACAGGGTCGTTATGTCGGCCGTGTGGTCGCCGTGGTGCACCCGGCCGATACCGGACAGGTGGCCGGTGTCGTGCGTCTGTGCGCGGCCCACGGTGCGCCGGTGGTGGTGCAGGGCGGCAACACGGGCCTGATGGGCGCGGCGACGCCGGATGCCAGCGGTACGGCGGTGCTGTTGCTGCTGGACCGCCTGAACCGTGTACGGGAGATCGATACCGATAACGACACCCTGACCGTCGAAGCCGGTTGCATCCTGCAAAACCTTCAGGACGTGGCTCGCAACGCGGATCGATTGTTCCCGCTGAGTCTGGGTGCCCAGGGCAGTTGCACCATTGGCGGCAACCTGGGCACCAACGCCGGGGGCAATGCGGTGTTGCGTTATGGCAATACTCGCGAACTGACCCTGGGGCTTGAAGTGGTCACGGCGCAGGGCGACATCTGGAATGGCTTGCGTGGCCTGCGCAAGGACAATACCGGTTATGACCTGCGCGACCTATTCGTCGGCAGCGAAGGCACGCTGGGCATCATCACCGCCGCGACCCTGAAGTTGTTCCCGCTGCCCAAGGCTCAAGTGGTCGCGTTTCTGGCCTTTGAGTCACTGGATCAGGCGGTGCGCTTTCTGTCCCACGCCCGTGCCGGGTTAGGGGCTGGTCTGACGGCGTTCGAGCTGCTTTCGGCAGACTGCCTGGCCTTGTTGCGTGAGCAGTTTCCACAGGGGCCTCAGCCGTTCAGCCAGAGCGAGCATCCCTGGTTTGCCTTGCTGGAACTCTCTGACAACCACAGTGCGCAGCATGCGCGGCAGGTATTCGAGGACGTGCTGAGCGATGCGCTCGAGGTCGATCTGCTGGCCGATGCCCTGATTGCCGACAGTCTGGCCCAGAGTCAGGCGTTGTGGCAGTTGCGCGAAAACATGAGCGAGGCGCAGAAGCGTGACGGTCGCAACATGAAACACGATATCTCGGTGCCGATTTCCCGTGTCGTGGCGTTCGTGGTTCATACCGATGCCTTGTTGCAGACACATTTCCCCGGTGTGCGCCATTTCACCTTCGGCCATCTGGGCGACGGCAACCTGCATTACAACGTCGCGCACCCGCTGGATTCCACCGTTGAGGCGCATATGGCCCGTTATGCCGAGTTGAGCGAGCGGGTTCATGACAGCGCCCATGCCCATGGCGGCTCCATCAGCGCCGAACACGGTATCGGCCAGCGCAAGACGGGCATGCTGGCCCGCTACAAAAGTCCGGTGGAGCTGGATCTGATGCGTCGCATCAAACAGGCACTGGACCCTGACAATCTGCTCAATCCGGGCAAGGTACTGGAGGCCCGAACATGAGCATCGTCCTGTCCAGGCGCGTGCAGCGCGTCTCGCTGTCGGCCAACGCTGCCGCCAAATCCCGGGCCACGGCCTTGCGGGAACGCGGCGTGGATATTCTCGACCTGACCACTGGCGAGCCGGATTTCGAGACCCCGGAGCACATCAGGCAGGCGGCCTTCAACGCTATTGCCGCAGGCGATACCAGATACACGCCAACGCCCGGTGTACGGGCCTTGCGTGAGGCCGTGCAACGCAAGTTGCAGCGCGAAAACGCGCTGGACTATGACGTGGCTTCCATCGTGATTGCCAATGGTGCGAAGCAGATCATCTTCAATGCCTTCGCCGCGACCCTGAATGAAGGCGACGAGGTGCTGGTGCCAGTGCCGTACTGGCCGTCGTTTCCCGACAGCGTGCGCTTCAACGGTGGCGAGCCGGTGTTTATCGAATGCGGTCTGGAGCAGGGCTGCAAATTGACGCCGACGCAACTGGAACGACATATCGGCGAGCGCACACGCTGGCTGATCCTCAATGGTCCCGGCAATCCCAGTGGTGCGGTCTACAGCCAAACGGAACTGCTGGCGCTGGCCGAAGTGCTGCGTCGTCACCCGCAGGTCCTGGTGCTGCTGGACGAGCTGTACGAGCACATTCGCTTCGACGGGCATCCGGTGCAGAGCCTGCTCAATGTCGCCCCGGACTTGCAATCGCGTTGCCTGCTGGTGGGCGGTGTCTCCAAGACTTACGCCATGACTGGCTGGCGTGTCGGTTTCGGTGCCGGGCCGCAGGCACTGACCACGGTCATGACCGTGGTGCAGTCGCAATCGACCTCCGGCGCTTCATCGGTGGGGCAGGCTGCGGCACTGGCGGCGTTCGAGGGCGGTCTGGATTTTCTGCCGGAGCAGGTAGCGGCTTATCACTTGCGGCGCGATCTGTTGATCGAAACCCTGACTGCGGTGGAAGGCCTTGAGGTGCTGGTGCCACAAGGCGGCTTCTTTGTCTTTGTGCGGTGTGCCGGGTTGCTGGGGCGCTATCGTCCGGATGGCCAGCGGCTGGAAAGCGACGCCGATGTGGTCGCCTGGCTGCTGGAATCCGGCGTGGCCGGTGTGGCGGGCAGTGCCTACGGGCTGTCGCCGTGGTTTCGCCTGTCGATTGCCACCGCCACGGAAACCGTGATCGAGGCCGGGCTGCGTATTGCCCGGGCCTGCGCGCAGTTGAACCGGGGAGAGCTGTCATGAGCCACTGGCTGGAAGTGTTCGTTCAGTGGACGGCCGGGCTGGGGTTGAACTACGCCTTTCTGCTCGATGCCTATCAGCGCGGTTCGATGGTCGACGGCGCGCTGACCACTTTGCTGCTGTGCCTGTTCACCATCATCGGCAGTTTGCTGGTGGGTGTTGGCCTGGCGGCCATGCTGACCTCGGGCAAATCCTGGCTGCGTTCGCCGGCCAGGGTGTTCATCGAAGTCACCCGCAACACGCCCACGCTGGTGCAACTGTATTGCGCCTTCCTGGTGTTGAACATGCTGCTGACCCAGGCCATCGGCGCGGCCAATCCGCTGACGCCGTTTGCCTGGGTGGTGATCGTGGTCTCCCTGCACAAGGGCGCCTTTCATGCCGAGGCCTTGCGGGCTGGAATCGAAGCGGTGCCCGCCGTCACGCTGGAGGCGGCCAGTTCCCTGGCCTTCAACAGTCGCCAGTTGCTGTGGAATGTGCAGTTGCCGCTGGCCCTGCGCTTTGCCTTGCCGTCGCTGATCAACAACCTGATCGATCTGGTGAAGATGACGGCCGTGGCCTCGGCCATTGCGGTGGGCGATATCACCTATGCCTCGATCATGATCTGGACCCAGAGCGACAACGTGCTGGAGCTGATGATCCTGATCCTGAGTTTCTTCGGCGTGCTCAGCTTTGTCGTCAATTGTGTAGGTCGTGCTCTGGAAGCACGCCTGAGGATGCCCGGTTATGGCCATTGATTCATCGGTTGTCACGCCTGTGGCGTGGCCGCGTCGGCATGGACTGGCGCTGGTTGTCCTGGCTCTGGCGATTGCCTGGCTGATTTTTGGTGCCCCGGACAGCCCGATCTTTCTGGCGCTGATGCAGTGGTCGCCAGCACTGGCCGTGGGCTTTGGTCAGAACATCCTGATCAGTCTGGTCGCCATCGGGCTGGGGACGGTGTTCGGGTTGCTGGTCGGCGCGCTGGGTTTGTCGCCTTTCTGGCTGACACGCTTGCCCGCACGGGTCTGGATACAGGTGTTTCGCAATGCACCCTGGCTGGTGTTGATCTACTTCACGACCTACGTATTCCCGTTCGAGGTCAGGATCGGCAGTTCATACCTGTCGTTTCCCGACTGGGTGAAGGTCACCATTGGCCTGGCATTGCCCGCCAGCGCCAATGTCGCGGAAATCTTCCGGGGCGCGGTGGCGTCGATCCCCAGCACCCAATGGGAAGCGGCGCGGTCGCTGGCCTTCACCCGTGGGCAGATCTTCCGTTCGATCATCCTGCCGCAGTGCTTCAAACGCATGCTGCCACCGTGGATGAACCTGTATGCGGTGATCACCATGGGCACGGCGCTGGCCTCTCTGGTGGGCGTGCATGACGTGATCGATACCGCTCAGATTGCCAGTAACACCGTCAACCAGACCGGCTTCACCGTGATCATCTATTGCAGCCTGCTGGTGCTGTTCTTTGCCTATTGCTACCCGATTTCCCGTCTGACCCAACGCCTGGAGCGACGCTATGCCTTCTATTGATTCTGGCGTTGAGCCCTTGGTGAGCCTGCGCGATCTGCACCTGTCGTTCGGCAGTAACCGGGTGCTCAAGGGTATCGATCTGGATGTTCAGCGCGGTCAGGCCGTGTCGATCATCGGCCCGTCCGGTTCGGGCAAGTCCACGATTCTGCGTTGCATCACCGGCCTGCTGCCGACCCAGCGCGGCACCATTCGCGTGGGGCAGACCGACGTGCATGCGCTGACCCATGAGGCGCAACGCATCGAGTTGCGCAAGCGTGTGGGCTTCGTGTTTCAGCAATACAACCTGTTTCCGCATCTGTCGGTGCTGGAAAACCTGGTGATTGCGCCGCGCAAGGTGCTGGGCATCGACTGTGTCGAGGCAGAGAAACAGGCGCGGGCCTTGCTGGCCAAGGTGCGGATGGAACACAAGGCCGATGCCTATCCGGGGCAATTGTCCGGGGGGCAGCAGCAACGGGTGGCCATTGCCCGTGCCCTGACCATGCGTCCGGAACTGATCCTGTTCGATGAAGTGACCTCGGCCCTGGACCCGGAAACCGTCGGTGAAGTGCTGACCGTGATCCGCGAGCTGACCGAAGAGGGCATGACCTGCGTGCTGGTGACTCACGAAATGCGCTTCGCCGAAGAAATCAGCGACGTGGTGTATTTCACCGAGAACGGCCTGATCGTCGAGCACGGCAGTGCCGAGCAGATCTTCCAGCGCCCGGCCAGCGAACGTACCCGCGAGTTTCTGCGCCACGCGCTGGGGGATATCGGACGTCGCCCGCCAGCGTCTGCCGATCCGTTCGCGCTGGGCCATATCAGTCGCTACAGCCTGTCCGTCTGACAAAAACAATACCTGTGGGGCCGGATTTATCCGGGAAGAGGCCCGCAAGCATCGCCTGAAACCATGAAAACCACCGGGAGCCACCTGAATGAGCAACACCAACCGAACCCAAGTGATTGAAGACTTCCTGCAACAGATCCGCGAGATCAACCAGCGCGGTGTCGATCGCGAAGCCTTGAAAGAGATCATCGCAAGACTGGAAACGCTGGCTGCACGTCACGACCTGTTCAATTTCGATGAATTCCCCGCGCCGGTGCCGGGGCAGGGGGAAACCGCCTTCCGCTATCGCCTCAACGATGACGGCGAAACCCCGACCCTGTACATGAACTCGCTGTTGCCGGGCAAAAGCACCTTGCCGCACAACCATGAAACCTGGGCGGTGATCGTGGCGGTGCAGGGGCAGGAGATCAACTACGTCTGGGCGCGCACCGACGATGGCAGCGACCCGACGTTCGCCCGTCTGGAGCTGGATAAGGAAATCATCGTCCAGCCGGGCACACCCATCGGTTTTCTGGGCGAGGACCTGCATGGCATCAAGGTGACGGGCGAGGAACCGACCCTGCATTTCCATCTGTATGGCCGACCGCTGGAGTCCCTCAATGGACGTTTCGGCGTCAATGAAGAAGGCCGCGTGCTGAATTACAACGCCTCGCAGATGGCTCCGTCCATTCAGGCGTATTAAGGGCTAAAAATCCTCTCAGACAAGGCAGCGGGTATCCACTGCTGTCTGCCTCCATTTCACTCTACGAGCCACCCCATGAGTCAGATCATCACCGCAGCCCAACTACAACACTGGCTGTTCGACGGGCAGGAAATTGCCGTGTTCGACCTGCGCGAGCATGGCCAGTATGGCGAAGCCCATCTGTTTCATGGCGTTACGCTGCCCTATAGCCGTCTGGAACTGGATATCCGTCGTCTGGCCCCCAACCCCGGCGTGCGTCTAGTGATTCATGACCAGCATGGCGGTGATGTCGCGACACGAGCCGCTTCACGTCTGGAAGCGCTGGGGTATCGCAATGTGCATATCCTCGAAGGTGGCACCGATGGCTGGCGTGCAGCCGGCTTTCAACTCTTTGCAGGCGTGCATGTACCGTCCAAGGCTTTCGGTGAACTGGTGGAAGAGGCCCGTCATACGCCGCACATCAGTGCTACTGAACTGGCGCAACGGCAGGCGCAAGGCGAGCGATTGGTGATACTGGACGGCAGACCGTTCGACGAATACCGCAAGATGACCATCCCAGGTTCGGTGTGCTGCCCCAATGGCGAGCTGGGCTATCGTCTGCCGGAACTGGTGAAGGATGAGCAGACGCCCATCATCGTCAACTGTGCCGGGCGTACCCGCAGCATCATCGGTGCGCAGACGCTGATCGATCTGGGTATCAGGAACCCGGTCTATGCCCTGGAAAACGGAACGCAGGGTTGGTATCTGGCCGATCTGGAGCTGGAACATGGCAGCACCCGACGCTACCCGGATGCGGTATCGCCTGAAGCACTGACGCCACAACGCCTGGCTGCACAGGCTCTGGCCGAGCGGGCAGGGGTACAGACGGTCAGCGCCGGACAGGTTCGTGAGTGGGCGGCCGACAGCGGGCGCAGCCTGTTCCTGTGTGATGTGCGGACCGCGGAGGAGTTTGCAGCGGGCACATTGGCGGGTGCGCAACATACGCCGGGTGGTCAGTTGATTCAGGCCACGGATCTGTATATCGGCGTGCTTCAGGCGCGGTTGGTATTGGTGGATGACGAAGGCATTCGCGCCCCGATTGTTGCTGCCTGGCTCCGGCAACTGGGGCACGATGCTTATGTGCTGGCCGAAGGCGTCAGCAGCGGCTTGTCACTGCCCGCTGTTGAGGTCGGTGCAGCGCCGGATTTTCCGGTCATTGGCGTGCAGGCCCTGGTTGACGCTCTCAAGGATCAGGCTGTGGCGCTTGTCGATCTGCGCGCAAGCGCCCGTTTCCGCAAGGGGCATATCGAAGGCTCGCGCTGGTCGATTCGCCCGTTGCTGGCTGCCGCTGTCCTCGATGAGCCCCGACCTCTGGTGCTGATCGCCGATGAGCCAGCGCTGGCGCAACTGGCGCTGGATGAGTTGCCTCAGGCACAGCGTCAACAGGCCCGCTTGCTGGAGGGCGGTGTCGAGGCCTGGGCGTCGGCTGGCCTGCCTTTGCATGAGGGGCGCGACAGTCTGCCGGACGCGCAGTGCATCGATTTTCTGTTCTTCACCCACGACCGCCATTCCGGCAACAAGGACGCAGCCCGGCAATACCTGGCCTGGGAAATCGGTCTGCTGGGCCAGATGACTGAACAGGAAATCGCCAGCCTCAAGCCATTGCCTGCAAAAAAGCCTGAACGTCCGTCACAGGTCCCTTTGATAAGAACCCGCCTGGTTCATGCCGCGCGGACTTCAAAGGGCAGTGGCGGGCGTGCGGTGAATGTACCGGTGACACGCTTGAGCACCGTGCTGTTCGACAGCCTCGGGGAGATGCGTGATATCCGCAAGCGACGCAATACCGAGCGCGTCCTGAGCTACGGTGCACGGGGCAATCCCACCGCGTTCGCGCTGGAAGATCTGGTGACCGAACTTGAAGGCGGCTACCGCACCCGATTGTTCAGCACGGGGCTGGCGGCTGTCGCCCAGACGTTCCTGGCCTACCTGCGGCCTGGCGATCATGTGCTGTTGACCGATGCGGTGTATTCGCCGGTGCGGGCTCTGGCGCGGCAATTTCTGGAGCCTTTCGGCATCGAAGTCAGCTATTACAACGCCAGTGGGCAGGGAATCGAAGCGCAGATCCGGGCCAACACCCGAATGGTGTATGCCGAAGTGCCGGGCTCATTGCTTTATGAGGTGTGTGATCTGCCCGCCATGGCTGCCTTGTGCAAACCCCGGAACATTCTGCTGGCGGTGGACAATACCTGGGGTTCTGCCTACCTGTACCGGCCACTGGAGCTGGGGGCCGACATCTCCATCATGGCCCTGACCAAGTACCTGAGCGGTCATAGCGATGTGGTCATGGGCAGCGTGTGTACACGGAAGGACGTCTGGCAGCCGCTGTGCGGCATGAGCGATACCTTCGGTTGTGTCGTCAGCCCCGATGACGCCTATCTGGTGTTGCGCGGTGCCCGCACCCTGGCTTCACGCATGGAAACCCATGAGCGCCAGGCCCTTGAAGTGGCGCACTGGCTGAGCGGGCATCCACAGGTCCGGCGCGTGTTTCATCCCGGACTGCCGGAGCACCCCGGTCATGCCGTGTGGAAGCGTGATTTCAGCGGCAGCAATGGTCTGCTGTCCTTTGAGCTGGCGGCTTCGGACCCTGACCGGCTGGAGCGCTTTATCGGTGCCTTGCAACTGTTCGGCCTGGGTGCTTCCTGGGGAGGCTATGAAAGCCTGATTACCGTGGCCGATGTCAGTGATCGCCACAATGAGGCTGACAGAAGGCTCAACCCCGTGTTGCGTCTGCATATCGGCCTGGAAGATGTATCGGCCTTGATCGAGGATTTGCAGCGCGGGTTTGCAGCCTGAGAGAAGGGCGCGCGCGCTGTAGGAGCGAATTCATTCGCGAAGCATTGTTCCAGACGCTGGATCGGCATGGAATGTACTGGCCTCTCGCGAATAAATTCGCTCCTACCGCCCAGTCCACCCCGTAGGAGCGAATTCATTCGCGAAGCATTGTTCCAGACGTTGGATCGGCATGGAATGTACTGGCCTCTCGCGAATAAATTCGCTCCTACCGCCCAGTCCACCCGTAGGAGCGAGTTCATTCGCGAAGGCATTTCCCACGCATATGCATTCCCACATCCAGATATGGGTCATGTAAATGTTATTTTATAACAAAGCAGGAGTCGATCATGTAATACTGTAACAAATGCTTGCAGGTTACCCGATCGTGAAAGCTCCCCGTGTTCCTTCCATCTCCGGTTCCGTCCTGGCCCAGTCGGCCTTGAAGCGGGGTCTATTCGCCCTGGCGCTTCTGGTGCCGTTATGGCTGGCGATTGCCTGGTCGGTGGCCATCCCGTGAGCGCTGCCATTGCTCTGGACAACCTGACGGTCGCCTATGAACGCCGTCCGGCGGTGCATCACATCAGTGGTCGCTTCGAGGCTGGCAGTCTGACCGCCATTGTCGGCCCCAACGGGGCGGGCAAGTCCACACTGATCAAAGCCATCGCCGGGACCATGAAACCGGCGGCAGGGCACGTCGATCGTGGTTCGCTGGCGACTCGCACGCTGGGTTATCTGCCTCAGGCGGCCGAAATCGATCGCAGTTTCCCGCTGAGTGTGGCCGACACTGTCGCCATGGGAGCGTGGCGCAGTATCGGGCCGTTTCGGGGCTTGAGCCGCAATCATGCCCGGCTTACCCGTCAGGCACTGAAAACCGTAGGCCTCGAAGGGTTCGAGGGGCGCAGCATCGGCTCCCTGTCGTCCGGGCAATTCCAGCGGGTGCTGTTCGCACGGCTGTTGCTGCAGGACGCTTCGGTCATTCTGCTGGACGAGCCTTTCACCGCCATCGATGCCCGGACCACCCGGGACCTGCTGGAACTGGTCCGGACCTGGCACGGCGAGGGCCGGACCGTCATTGCCGTCCTGCACGATATCGATCAGGTGCGGCAGCACTTTCCGCAAACCCTGTTGATGGCCCGTGAGGCCATTGCCTGGGGAGCCACGGCCGAGGTGCTGAGCGTCGCCAATCTGCGGCGGGCGCGCAACATGGCCGAGTTCTGGAGTGCGGATGCCGAGGTCTGCGACACCGAGGGTGAGCGCTCGTGATGCTCTACAGCCTGTTGATCGAGCCCTTTGTCGAATTCGGTTTCATGCGCCGCGCACTGGTGGCCTGCCTGGCGCTGGGCGTGGGGTCCGGTCCGGTGGGTGTCCTGTTGATGCTGCGCCGCATGAGCCTGGTGGGCGACGCCATGAGTCATGCGGTCCTGCCTGGTGCGGCAGTTGGTTTCATGGTGGCAGGCCTGTCGCTGCCGGCCATGGGCTTTGGCGGGCTGGTCGCCGGGCTGGTGGTGGCTCTGCTGTCGGGGCTTGTCAGCAGGCTGACGGCCTTGCGCGAGGATGCCAGCTTTGCCAGTTTCTACCTGACGTCACTGGCCGCGGGGGTGCTGATCGTGTCTCTGCACGGTTCCAGCGTTGACCTGCTGCATGTGCTGTTCGGCACCATTCTGGCCATCGATGACAACGCCATCTACATGGTCGGCGGGATCGCTTCATTCACTCTCATCCTGCTCGCCATGATCTATCGGCCTCTGGTGCTTGAATGTTTCGATCCGGGCTTCCTGCGGGCTGTGGGCGGGTTCGGTTCGCTGTACCACGTGCTGTTTCTGCTGCTGGTCGTGTTGAATCTGGTGGCGGGCTTTCAGGCGTTGGGCACTCTGATGGCGGTGGGCATGATGATGCTGCCCGCCACGGCGGCCCGGTTCTGGGCAAGCTCTTTGAGCGCCCTGATGCTGATCTCCACCTTGCTGGCGACCTTGTCGGGTCTGATTGGCCTGATTGTGTCCTATCACCTGGGCGTGGCTTCCGGTCCGGCCATCGTGCTGACCGCCAGTGTCTTTTATGGTCTTTCCCTGCTGTTCGGGCGCACAGGCATCCTGCGCCGACTGTTTCCCAAACCTCATCTGGCTCACTGAAAGGGACGTGTCATGAAGCGATCGATGATCTTGAGTTCAATGGCAGCCATCGTGCTGTCGATGTGTGCAAGCCTTGCCCAGGCGAAACCGCTGGAGGCGGTCGCTTCGTTCACGGTACTGGCCGATATGGTCAGCAACGTCGGCGGCGATCGGGTCCATGTGACATCGTTGATCGGCCCCAATGGTGACCCCCATGTCTATGAGCCCACCCCGCGCGACGCCCAGGCCCTGAAACAGGCGGATCTGGTTTTTGTCAGTGGCCTGCACCTGGAAGGCTGGATGGACCGCCTGATCAAGGCGTCCGGCTACAAGGGGCAGCCGGTGGTGCTGTCCAATGGCATCAAGACGCGCAGCATGGAAGAAGATGGCCAGCGGATCATCGATCCCCATGCCTGGAACAGCGCCGCCAATGGCGTGATCTATGTACGCAATATCATGGCCGCCCTGAAAAAGGCCGACCCCGAAGGCGCCAGCGTCTATGAGGTCAACGGCCAGCGCTATATCGTGCAACTGCAGCAACTGGATATCTACGCACGTGACCAGATCCAGTCCGTCCCCGAGGCGCAGCGCAAGATTCTCACCTCCCACGATGCATTCGGGTACTTCGGCGATGCCTACGGCGTGACTTTCCTGTCGCCACTGGGCTTTTCCACCGAGTCGGAAGCCTCGGCGGCCGATGTGGCAAAGCTGATCCGCCAGATCAAGGACGAACACGTCAGCGCCTATTTCTTTGAAAACTCCGGTGATCCGCGGCTGGTCAAACAGATCGCCGATGCCAGTGGTGCGCAGCCTGGAGGCGAGTTGTACGTGGAGTCGCTGTCACCGCTGGAAGGCCCGGCGGCCAGCTATGCGCAGATGTTTCGCTACAACGTCGACCGGATGACCGCCGCGATGAAAGGGCACTGATCAGTCGTGTGCGTAATAGAGTTTGTGGACGATCACCCAGTCCGCATACACCTTCAGCAGTGACAGGTAGTCGGTGAATTGCAGGCCAATGTAGTGGTCGCGCACTTTCACCGCTGCACTGTCGCCGGTGATGTCGAGGTTCTGTATCTCCCAGAAAGGGCTGTAGCCTTCACTGGCCGGGCCTTCCGTCTTGATGGCGTCGATGAAGTCGTCCAGCGACAGCCACTCCAGCGCGCCGTTGTAGTGGCCGACGATCCTGCAGTCGGGATGGAAGGTGCGGCGCAGCAGGGCTTCGTCGGCGAAGACCATGCCCGAGACATAATTGCCGACGGCCTGTTCCACGTATTCCTGATCGGTTTTCTGAGCAGACATATCGTTCATCCTCATGAGAGAGGTTGGGAGGAATGCCGTACTACTGAATTCGCGACCTGGAAAGCATAGACGCTGAGTGTACGCAGGCCATGTTGTTCAAGGCCTGCGCGACAGAACGTCTCAATCGTTGAGGAACTTGAATACCGTGGTCTGGGTGTAGGCCTTGCCCGGATCCAGCCGCGTGGCGGGGAATGCCGGTTGATTGGGGGCGTCCGGGTAGTGCTGGGTTTCCAGCGTGAACGCACCCCAGTGCGGGTAGACCTTGCCGTCCTTGCCATGGATGCTGCCGTCCAGGAAGTTGCCGGTGTACAGCTGCACGCCGGGTTCGGTCGTGAACAGTTGCAGACGTCGTCCCGACTGCGGATCGCTGACTTCAGCGGCGAGTTTCTTGACGTCGCCCTTGGTGTCCAGAACCCAGTTGAAGTCAAAGCCGCCCTGTTTGGCTTCTGCGTATTGGAGTTGCTGATGGTCGTCCCTGATATGCTTGCCAAAGGCCGTGGGCTTGAGAAAGTCCATGGGCGTGCCAGCCACCGGGGCCAGTTCACCTGTCGGGATCAGCTTGTCGTTGACCGGCGTGTAATGCGAGGCGTGCAGGGTGGCCACCTGCTGGAGGATATCGCCGTTGCCGGCCCCGGCCAGATTGAAATAGCTGTGGTTGGTCAGGTTCAGCACCGTGGGTTTGTCGGTGCTGGCGTGGTAATCGATCTTCAGTTCGTTCTGATCGTTCAGGCGATAGGTGACTTCGGTCAGCAGGGCGCCGGGAAAGCCCATTTCGCCATCCGGTGACAGGTAGCTCAGTTTCACACCGACCCAGCCATCGCCCTGGACGCTTCTGGCTTTCCAGATACGCTTGTCGAAACCCTGGTTGCCGCCATGCAGGGCGTTGGTCTTGTCGTTGAGCGGGACGCGGTACGTCTTGCCGTCCAGGGTAAAGGCACCGCCCGCCAGACGATTGCCGAAACGCCCGATGGTTGCGCCGAAATAGACGGTGCCGTTGTTCTGATAGCCCTGTACATCATCGAACCCGAGTACCACATCTTCGACCTTGCCGTTTTTGTCCGGCACCTTGAGCGACTGCAAGGTCGCGCCATAGGTGATGATGCTGGCCTGCAGGCCGTGGCTGTTGTGCAGGGTGTATTTCTCGATGGTGGTGCCATCGGACAATCGGCCGAAGGTGCCGCGTTCGCTGGACAGGGTGGCGGCTTGTGCGCTCAGGGTGGCGATCATCAGAGACAGTCCGAGAGTATTGAGAAGAGCGTGACGGTTCATCGGTTCTACTCACTTTTATTGTTGTTGTGAAAGGTGATGGTAGCTAAACGCCTTGTCGGTTTTTGCCGGGAAACAGCAAATTGGTCAGACTATTTGATCGGTTTTAATCCGATGCAAGGATTTATAGTCGATAAAAAGTCACTTGAAAAATAAATCGTAATACTATTTAGTGGGTGCAGTTCCTAAGAAAAATAAAAAAGGACACCGTTCATGCAATGGCAGCCGCTATCCGAACACCGCTTCAAATTGGCTGAAGGCCCGTTCTGGGAGCCTGAGCAGCAAGCTCTGTACTGGGTCGATATTGCCGAGCGCCGGGCCTGTCGACTGGTCGAAGGGCAATACAGCCAGTGGCGTCTGCCTGAGCCGGTGTCGGCCTTCATTCCCACCGACAAAGGCGATGCGCTGGTAACGCTGGCCAGCGGTGTCTATCGCCTGGACCTCACGTCGGACAAGACCTCCATTTCCCTTCTGTGCGTGGCCGACCCCGTGGCGGGCAACCGCGCCAACGAATCACGCTGCGATGCCCTGGGCCGCCTGTGGCTGGGCAGCATGCAGAACAACCTGGATGACGAGGGCGGCGACCTGCCGCTGGTGCGTCGTTCCGGTGGCCTGTTTCGAGTGGACCCTGATACCCGCGTCACGCCTCTGCTGGAGGGGCAGGGCATCGTCAACACCCTGCTGTGGAATGCGCAAGGCACGGTGCTGTACAGCGCCGACACCCTCGACGGCGTCATCTATCAATACCCGATTCTGGCCGATGGCAGTCTGGGGGCGCGGAATGTATGGGCGGCTGAACACCCCCGTGGGGTTCCGGACGGCTCGGCCATGGACGCCGAGGGCTATGTCTGGAATGCGCGCTGGGGCGGCGGCTGCCTGATCCGCTTCGCGCCCGATGGCAGCGTTGACCGGATTGTCGATCTGCCTGTCAGCCATCCCACCAGTTGCGTATTCGGCGGGCCCGATCTGGCTACGCTCTATGTCACCAGCGCGGCCCCGGCCGATGCCCACGGCCGTTTCGACGGTGCGCTACTCAAGGGCGAGGTCGGTGTCAGCGGGCAGCCCTGTCGACGTTTCGCGGGCTGAATCTTTCATTGCATCCAGGAGAGTTGAACATGGCGATACCGTTATCGTTGCCCCCGGTTCCCGAACCGGTTCGTGGTGAGCGTCTCAAAGGCAAGGTGGTACTGGTGACCGGTGCGGCACAAGGGATTGGCGAGGCCATCGTGGCCTGTTTTCAGGCGCAGCAGGCCAGGTTGATCATCAGTGACGTGCAAGGCGAAAAGGTCGAGCAGGTGGCAGCGAAGTGGAGGGGGCAAGGGGCCGAGGTCCATGCCCTGAAGGTCGATGTCACGCAACAGGATCACTGGCGAAACATGGTCGATCTGGCCATCGAGCACTTCGGGCGGGTCGATGTGTTGATCAATTGCGCCGGGGTCAATGTGTTCCGCGACCCGCTGGAAATGAGCGACGAAGACTGGAAGCGCTGCTTTGCCATCGACCTGGACGGTGCGTGGTACGGCTGCCGCAGCGTTCTGCCGAAGATGCTCGAACAGGGCGCGGGCAACATCATCAATATCGCCTCGACCCATTCGAGCAACATCATTCCCGGCTGCTTCCCTTATCCGGTCGCCAAGCATGGTCTGCTGGGGCTGACGCGGGCGCTGGGGATCGAGTACGCGCCCAAGGGCATCCGGGTCAATGCGATTGCGCCCGGTTACATCGAAACCCAGCTCAATGTCGATTACTGGAATGGCTTCGATGACCCGCAGGCCGAGCGTCAGCGTGCCTTTGATCTGCACCCGCCCAAGCGCATTGGCCAGCCCATCGAAGTGGCGATGACGGCCCTGTTTCTGGCCACGGACGAAGCACCCTTCATCAATGCCAGTTGCATCATGATCGATGGCGGGCGCTCGGTGCTTTATCACGAGTGACACTCGGTTACATTGCCGGCGCCGGCGATATGGTATGACTATTTGGCTGGTTTCCGGCTTTGAACCTGAAACAGCCACCTTGCTGGACGCTGTAGCTATTCAATAACAATAAGGAGTTAGCTATGTTGAGTCGTCACGGGATCCGTTCCCTCTGCTGTGCCGCTGTCACCACTGCCATGCTTGGCATGAGTGGCATCACGACCGCCGCCGAAGAAGTGAAAATCGGCTTTCTGGTCAAACAACCCGAAGAACCCTGGTTCCAGACCGAATGGGCCTTTGCCGACAAGGCGGGCAAGGAGCACGGCTTCACGGTGCTCAAGATTGCCGTGCCCGATGGCGAAAAGACGCTTGCGGCCATCGACAGCCTGGCGGCCAACGGTGCCAAGGGTTTCGTCATCTGCCCGCCTGACGTGTCCCTGGGCCCGGCCATCGTGGCCAAGGCCAAGGCGCTCGGGCTGAAGGTCATGGCGGTGGACGATCGTTTCGTCGATGCCAAGGGCAACTTCATGGAGGACGTACCGTATCTGGGCATGGCGGCCTTTGAGGTCGGCCAGAAACAGGGCGAAGCCATGGCAGCCGAAGCGAAGAAACGCAACTGGGACTGGAAAGAAACCTACGCCATCATCAATACCTACAACGAACTGGACACCGGCAAGAAACGTACGGACGGTTCGGTGGATGCGCTGAAAAAGGCCGGCCTGCCGGAAAGCCAGATTCTCTTCACTGCCCAGAAAACCCTGGATGTACCGGGCAGCATGGATGCCACCAACTCGGCGCTGCCGAAACTGCCAGGCAATGCCAAGAACCTGATCATTGGCGGCATGAACGACAACACCGTGCTGGGCGGGGTGCGTGCCACGGCCACCAACGGCTTCAAGGCGGCCAACGTGATCGGCATCGGCATCAACGGCACCGACGCCATCGACGAGCTGAAGAAAAAGGAAAGCGGTTTCTTCGGTTCGATGCTGCCCAGCCCGGACAAGGAAGGCTATGACACGGCTTACCAGATGTACAAATGGGTCACCACGGGCGAGGAACCACCCAAATACACCGCCATGGACGATGTCACTCTCATTACGCGGGCCAACTTCCAGGAAGTGCTGACCAAGATCGGCTTGTGGAAGTGAGTTCAAGGGGGCCTGACGCTCAGGCCCGCTTCGCGAGAGAGGAGGACGGATTCATGCAGCAGGCTATCGAACAACAGCCATCCACGGGCGGGGCCTTGCGTTTCAACGGCATCGGCAAGACCTTTCCGGGCGTCAAGGCGCTGTCGGACATCACGTTCCAGGCGCAAGCGGGTAGCGTCCATGCCTTGATGGGCGAGAACGGCGCGGGTAAATCCACGCTGTTGAAAATACTGGGCGGGTCCTATCAGCCCAACAGCGGCTCGTTGCAGATCGGCGAGCATACGCACCATTTCAAATGCACCGCAGAAAGCATCGCGGCCGGTGTCGCGGTGATCCATCAGGAGCTGCATCTGGTGCCGGAAATGACCGTCGCCGAGAACCTGTTGCTGGGGCACATGCCGAACCGACTGGGGATGATCAACCGCCGGGCCATGCTGCGTCAGGCCACGGAACTGCTCAAGGGGCTGGCGGATGAAATCGACCCCGGCATGCGCCTGGGGGATTTGTCCCTGGGGCTGCGGCAACTGGTGGAAATCGCCAAGGCCATGTCGCGCAATGCCCATGTCATTGCCTTCGACGAACCCACCAGCAGCCTGTCGGCACGGGAAATCGACCGTTTGATGGCGATCATCGCCCGGTTGCGGGATGAGGGCAGGGTGATTCTGTACGTCTCCCATCGCATGGAAGAAATCTTCCGTATCTGCGACGCCGTGACGGTGTTCAAGGACGGTCGCTTCGTGCGCACCTTCGAGAACATGCAGGAGCTGGATCACGACCGTCTGGTGACCTGTATGGTCGGGCGCGATATTCAGGACATCTACAACTATCGATCACGCGAACACCAGGGGCCGAGCCTGCGGGTCACCGGGCTGCTGGGACCGGGGCTTCAGGAGCCCGTCAGCTTTGCCGTGCAGAAAGGCGAAGTGCTGGGGTTCTTCGGGCTGGTGGGGGCCGGTCGCACCGAGTTGTTCCGCCTGTTGTCCGGGTTGACCCGCAGCAAGGCGGGTACGCTGCAACTGGACGGCAAGCCGCTGACTCTGAAGTCTCCGCGGGACGCCATCGCTGCGGGCATCCTGCTCTGCCCCGAGGACCGCAAGAAAGAAGGCATTGTGCCGCTTTCCAGCGTGGCCGAGAACGTCAATATCGGTGCCAGGCCCCGGCATGTCAGCCTGGGCTGCCTGCTTCAGGGACGCTGGGAGCGCGAGAACGCCGAGGCTCAGATTCAGGCGATGAACGTCAAGACGCCTTCTGCGGATCAGCAGATAGTCTTTCTCTCCGGCGGCAATCAGCAAAAGGCGATTCTCGGGCGCTGGCTGTCGATGCCCATGAAGGTCCTGCTGCTGGACGAACCCACCCGAGGCATCGACATCGGTGCCAAATCCGAGATTTACCAGATCATTCATAACCTGGCGGCACAGGGTATCGCCGTGATTGTGGTGTCCAGCGACCTGATGGAAGTCATGGGCATCGCCGACCGCATCCTGGTGATGAGCGAAGGTGCAATCACCGGCGAGCTCAACCGCGACGAAGCCAACGAGTCGCGACTCCTGCAACTGGCCTTGCCCCGTACACGCGGCTGAACC
The DNA here is from genome assembly GCF_044748865.1 of Pseudomonas sp. NPDC089734. Taxonomy (NCBI): domain Bacteria; kingdom Pseudomonadati; phylum Pseudomonadota; class Gammaproteobacteria; order Pseudomonadales; family Pseudomonadaceae; genus Pseudomonas; species Pseudomonas sp. NPDC089734. The sequence continues at coordinate 80,829 of NZ_JBIVGV010000004.1, forward strand.
TTTGGTCTACGACCATGAACAATAAGAAAGAGGTGCGTATGTCTACCGAAACCAGCCTGCGGGCTCCGCGTCAGGGCGTGAATATGCGCCGCTTCCTCGATGAATGGGTCATGCTGCTGGCCGCGCTCGGCATTTTCATGCTGTGTGCGGTGTTCATCGATAACTTCCTCTCGCCGCTGAACATGCGGGGCCTGGGGCTGGCGATTTCCACCGTGGGCATTGCTGCCTGCACCATGCTCTATTGTCTGGCTTCCGGGCACTTCGACCTGTCGGTCGGTTCGGTGCTGGCCTGTGCCGGGGTGATTGCCGGGATCGTGATCCGCGACACCGACAGCGTGTTTCTGGGGGTAAGCGCGGCTCTGGCCATGGGCCTGCTGGTAGGGCTGATCAATGGCATCGTCATTGCCAAGCTGCGCATCAACGCCCTGATCACGACACTGGCGACCATGCAGATTGTCCGGGGGCTGGCGTATATCTTTTCCAACGGCAAGGCCGTGGGGGTCTCCAACGAAGACTTCTTCGTCTTTGGCAACGGCCAGTTCTACGGCGTACCGGTGCCGATCCTGATCACCATTGCCTGCTTCATCTTCTTTGGCTGGCTGCTCAACTACACCACCTATGGACGTAACACCATGGCCATCGGTGGCAATCAGGAAGCGGCCTTGCTGGCGGGTGTGCATGTCGACCGGACCAAGATCATCATCTTCGCCGTGCATGGCCTGATCGGCGCGCTGGCCGGGGTGGTGCTGGCTTCGCGCATGACTTCCGGGCAACCCATGATCGGCCAGGGGTTCGAGCTGACGGTCATCTCGGCCTGTGTCCTGGGCGGTGTGTCCTTGAGCGGCGGCATCGGCATGATTCGTCATGTGATTGCCGGCGTGCTGATTCTGGCGATCATCGAGAACGCCATGAACCTCAAGAACATCGACACCTTCTACCAGTACGTCATTCGCGGCACGATCCTGTTGCTGGCCGTGATCATCGACCGCCTGAAACGTCGCTAGTCCTCATTTTTTCGCGGATGAATCCGCTCCCACAGCCCTGTAGGAGCGAATTCATTCGCGAAAAAATCCACCTCTGCATAAAGAGGTTGGCGCGCTCAAACGAATTAAATAGAATGATTCTCATTTTAAGTCGCTTCATGGGTGGCCTTGGAATGAGTGATGCAGCAGGGCCATTGGGCGCGCAACCCGGCCTGGACAGTTTTTATCGCGATCACCGCAACTGGCTGGAAAGCTGGCTGCGTCGCCGTCTGGGTAACGCCTGGGATGCGGCCGATCTGAGCCAGGACACCTTTCTGCGGGTATTGGCCACCGAGCGTGAACCTCTGGCCAATCTGCGCGAACCGCGGGCCTATCTGGTGACCGTGGGCAAGCGCTTGTTGATCAATCATTACAAGCGCCGCAGTCTTGAACAGGCCTATCTGGCGGCTCTGGCGACACTGCCTGAAGAGGCCGTGCCGTCTCCCGAGCAGCGCTGGGTCCTGTTGCAGACCCTGCAGGCGCTGGATGAATTGCTCGATGACTTGCCGACGCCCGTGCGCCGTGCGTTTCTCTGGTCGCAGCTCGAGGGGATGGGGTATGCGCAGATCGCCCTGCGCCTGGACGTCTCCGAGCGTACCGTGAAGCGTTATATGGCGCAGGCGTATGAACATTGCCTGATGGCCGAGCTATGAGCGACATGGCGCGGGATGAACAGGCCCGGCAAGTAGCCCGTGCCGCTGCACACTGGCTGGCGTTGCTGGAGTCCGGCACCGCCAGCGCTCAGGAGCATGAGCAACTGCAACGCTGGCGTGAGCAATGCCCAAGCCATGAGCAGGTCTGGCAGCGAGCACAGGGGCTGCGTCAGCGTTTTACCGAATTGCCCCCCGAACTGGCCATGGCCAGCCTGGATCGGCACGACTCTAAACGAAGCGATTCCACACGCCGCGCCATCCTCAAGCGTGCACTGGTCATTGCCGCGCTGATCCCCACCGGCTGGATCGTCAGCCGCCAGACGCCCGTCATGGCCTGGCGAGCCGATCTGCATACGGCAACCGGCGAACGCAGGACGCTGCAATTGCCCGATGGCAGCCAGTTGCAACTCAATACCGCCAGCGCCGTCAATCTGGACTTCCTGGACGGCAAGCGACAGTTGTCGCTGATCGAAGGTGAAATCGCCTTGAGCATGGTCGGCAATGCGCCAGCCGTGACGATCAAGACCCGCATGGGGCAGATCGTCGCCAGTGGTGCCGAGCTGTGCGTGCGTCAGGATGAACGCCGTTGCCGGGTATCGGTTGCCAGAGGCAGTGCCGACCTGATATCGGATCAGGGCCAGACTCTGCGTCTCAAGGGCGGCGAGCGGGCCTCCCTGAGCGCTCAAGGCATCACGCCGGTGGAGCGTTTCGACGCGCAGCAACCGGATTGGCGTCAGGGCGTGCTGACCGTGGAGAACCGGCCGCTGGGCAGCTTCCTGGCCGAGCTGAGTCGTTACCGGCCCGGTATTCTGCGCTGGGAGCCCGAACTGGAGGCCTTGAAGGTCACGGGGTCCTTCCGGCTGGACAATACCGATCGCATCCTGGATCTGCTGGTGGCAAGCCTGCCTGTGCAGGTGCATTCGCGGACCCGCTACTGGATTACGCTGGGGCCGCGAAATATTTCGGCCTGACCCTGTCCCTTTTTTTGAGGTCGCTTGTCATTGCTCTCAAGTGAACACAAAAAGAGAGTGCTCCAATGCCCGTAGTTTTCTTTCGACGCTTGCGCCTGGCCCATTTCGGCATGGCTCCGTTGCTGCACATGAGTTGTCAGGCCAGCGTGCTGATAGGCCTGACTGCCGCGCCGGTATTCGTGACGTCGGTGCAGGCCGAGGAGTCTGTCCGGCGCAGCTACCAGATTCCGGCCGGTAGCCTGAGTGCCGTCCTGACCCGTTTTGCCGGGTTGGCCGGCGTAAGCCTTTCCGTGGACCCGGCACTGGTGGCCGGTCGTGACAGCAAGGGCCTGAATGGCGACTACCTGCCCGATGAAGGTTTTGCACTTCTGCTGCAGGGTTCCGGGCTGCAACTGCAACCGGTCGGGGATCAATCCTATACGCTGGTGCCAGCACCCACTGCCGAAAACGGCTCCTTGCTGCTGCCCAATACCTCCATCGATGGCAGTCGTCTGAACGGGCAGGGCGATGTGTACGCGGGCGGTCAGGTCACCCGTAGCGGGAATCAGGGCATGCTCGGTGACCGTGATTTCATGGAGACGCCGTTCAACCTGACGTCCTATACCAGCACGACCGTCAAGAACCAGCAGGCCCGAACCCTGGGCGATCTGGTAGCCACTGATCCTTCGGTACGCACCACCAACCCTGCAGGCGGACGTTTCGAGCAGTTCTCCATTCGTGGCTTCAGCCTGTTCAACAGTGATGTGTCGTTTGGCGGGTTGTATGGCGTATTGCCGACGTACTCCATCGACATGGAAATGGTCGAGCGTGTCGATATTCTCAAGGGGCCTGGCGCGTTGCTGGGCGGCATCGTGCCGCGCGGCAGCGTGGGCGGCAACATCAATATCGAGCCCAAGCGTGCCGGGAGCGAGCCCCTGACCGAATTCACCGGCAGCTTTGCCTCGGCCGGGCAATTTGGCGGGCATGTGGATATCGGCCGGCGCTTTGGCGATAACCAGCGCTTCGGTATTCGTTACAACGGTGTACGGCAATCGGGTGATACCGAATGGGATCATCAGAAAGTCGAGCGCGAGGCCTCGGTCGTCGGGCTGGACTGGCGTGAGGACCGCATGCGTCTGTCGCTGGATCTGGGAGAGCAGGAGCGTTATGCCGATGCCCCCATCGAGCGGGTCGAGGTCGCGGCAGGCATTGCCATGCCCAAGGCCAGTGACATTCGCCGCAATTTCGCACAACCCTGGACGTATTCTCATTCCAAGGACTCCTTCGGCGCGTTGCGTGGCGAGTTCGACCTGAGCGATTCGGTGATGGTCTATGCCGCGGCAGGTGCACGAAAGGGCAACTATGACTTCCTGCGCCATACCGTGCCGGTGAACACCAGCAGTGGCAATTTCACCGTGACCCCGCGCACGTTCCGGCGTGACGAAGAGGTCAAGACCTTCACGGTCGGTGCGCGCAGTTGGTTCAATACCGGGCCGGTGGGTCATACGCTGAACATCAGCCTCAATCGCTTCGACTTCGAGTTCGATAACGCCGGTGAGCGTTATCAGGCTCGCACCAGCAATCTCTACAACCCGGTGGTACTGCCATATCCGGGGGCTGCGACCCGTATCGACGCCTCGACCCACACCGAAAACCTGTTCACCAGCGTCGCCCTGGCCGATACCTTGAGTTTTCTTGACGATCGGATACTGCTGACTCTGGGTGCCCGTCTGCAACGGGTCGAGGTGGATAGCTATTCCAACGGAACCCTGGGGCAGCGCTACGACGAGCGCGCCACCTCACCGGCCATGGGGCTGGTGATCAAGGCCACCGACTCGATCTCGCTGTACGCCAACTACATGGAGGGCCTGAGTCAGGGGGAAACGGCTCCCAGCACGGCCACCAACAGCAATGAGGTCTTTGCGCCGTACAAGTCCAAACAGACGGAAGTCGGCGTGAAATATGACCATGGCACCTTTGGAACCAGTCTGAGCGTGTTCCGCATCGAGCAGCCGTCCTACATCACCGATGCCCAGGGCAGCTTCAAGCCCGATGGCGAGCTGCGCAACCAGGGCGTCGAACTGAACATGTTCGGCGAGCCGCTCAAGGATGTCCGCCTGCTGGGCGGGATCATGCTGCTCGACAGTGTGCAGACCAAGACCGCTCAAGGAGCGTTCGATGGCAACCGCGGCACCGGCTCGCCCGTGGCCAATGCCAACCTGGGCGTGGAATGGGACATCGACCGCCTGCCGGGTCTGACCCTGACGGCCCGCGCCATTCATACCGGTTCACAATATCTCGATGCCGCCAATAACCAGAAGATCGACGCGTGGGAGCGTTATGACCTGGGTGGGCGGTACGCTTTCAAGCTGGGCAGTAACCCGGTCACCCTGCGCGCTTCCGTGGAAAACGTTCTGGACAAAACCTACTGGGCATCGGCGGCCACCTCTTCGGACAGCGCAGCCGGTCTGACCCTGTCGACACCACGAACTTATCTGGTGTCTGCAACCGTAGGGTTCTGAGCCCGTCTGGCGACGATCAGTGCAATGCCGGCATGAGGCGGCATTGCCTTCTCGCCTGTGCAGAGGGTCAGGTCAGTTTCGAGGTCAGGTAGATCAGACGCACGCTGGCGATGGTAATGGCTTCGGCCTCGTTCTTGATGACTTCCAGCTGGGTTCTGACCGGAGGCGAGTCGTTGTTCTCGAGCAGTTTCGCCATCTGATAGACGTTCTGCGAGACTTCATGAAGGCTGGAGTGTAGACGCGATATGGTTCGCCCCAGATGATCGGGGTTATCGTGGCTGATGCTGGTGGTGGTTGTCAGGGGCGTGCGATCAGGGCTGAAACCGGTGACCACATACGCCACATCGATGCCGACATCCGAGATACGGGAAAGATAGTCGGCTCTGGGGGAGCGTATTCCGTTTTCATAGTTGCCCTGGGCATTGGTCTCGACGCCGCCAATGGCACCCAGTGCGCTTTGTGAAAGCTTGAGACGTACTCTTTCTCGTTTGAGGCGAGGGCCTATCCCTGTCATTCGTTTATCCTCAAGAAATTGCCTGCTGTAAATCCACGGCAGTACTTCAAAAAGTCAAAGGATCGAACAGGCAACCTGACAACGGCCAGTCAATTGACCGAAATAATGGAGTCAGTAAGACAGCAACATGTTCATATGGTTCGAATATAGGCAGGCTCTAAAGATACGCCAGGTACGTTTTGGAGTGTAAGAAAAATATTAAACTTTTTGATACGTTTTTATACGATCTGGACAGAAACCCCTCTGGAAAGGGGTTTTCCATCGATTCTTCAATGACAGCCCGAAGAGGGCGTCTGGACCCAGTTCTGTGCGGTGCCGGCAATGTTCTGCGCCAGTTTCGCGACCGCCTGTTGATGCGCCAGGATCAGGCCTTCCATACCGACCGCAGCCTGCTCGCGAATGATGCTGCTGCAGGTCAGGTTAAGACGCTGGTTGCCGCTTTTGCGCAGGCTCAGGCTCCAGACCACATCGATCAGCGCATATTGGCCGGGTACCGACTCGAAACGCCTCACATCCGTGCGCAACGACAGAAGCGGCTGGCTGCTGTCCTTTGGCAGGCCTGCGATGTCGCGGGTGCCGAAGCGGCGTTCCAGTTGCGCGGTCAAGGCATCGTGAAACTCGTCGCCCAGCGGCGAGCCCCAGCGTTCGGTATCCAGGATGGCCAGGCTGCCATCGCCCTGACGCACCACCAGCGGTGGCTGGTCCACCTGCACTGGCATCAGCACCGGCAGCATCTCGAACTGGAACGGTGCTGCCGAGGTGCTGGTCACGCTGTTGGTGTCCATCGGGGCGATCAGCGTGTAGTAACGGGTGACGGTCGATGAACAGGCCGTGATGCCCAGTGCAGCAGCCAATACCATCAGTTTCAGGCGCAAGGTCATTGTTTTGGCTCCAGGTCGATTGCACGGGACGAAGACGACGATTTGTAGGAACCCGGAGCCGCATCGCCGGTACGACCGCGAATGAGAGCTTCCGGATGGCGGCTGAGGAAATCGGTCAAGACACGTACCGAGCGGGCCGTGCGTTGCACTTCATCCATCGCCTGACTCAGTTGCTGACGGCCGGGAGAGTCTTCACTCAATGTATCGCTGGCATTGCTCAGGGTTTTTTCTGCCTGTTGCAGTGTCCCGCGCATTTGCGGCAATACGCTGCCGTTGACCTGTTTGAGGGTTTTCTGGAGTTCGCTCAGGCTGCCATTGAGGTTGCCGGCCAGTTCGTCGATCGGCACCTTGCTGAGCTTGTCGACAAAGGCCTGCAACTGTTCCTGCAGCTTGTCGAAGTTGCCGGGTACGGTCGGGATTTCCAGAGGCCTGGCCTTGGGATTGAAGGCCACCTTGGGAGCCTTGGGGTCGAACTCCATCGCAATGTACAACTGGCCTGTCAACAGGTTGCCGGTACGGGCCTGGGCCCGCAGCCCGTTATTGACGAACGCATTGAGGATGCGCGCCGATTGCTCGTCTTCGCTGCCGCGTCCGCCCAGCTGTCGCAGCTTGGATTCGGCTGCGCCCAATCGGTTGGGGTAGATGACCGCGCCGACAATGCTGGGGAAGGTGCCGGTTGCGGGGTCGTAATCGAGGTCCACCGAAACGACCTTGCCGATGTTCACGCCCAGGAAGTCAACGGGCGAATTGACGGCCAGCCCGCGCAGGGACTGATTGAAGCGCATGCGGATATAGCGGGGCTCTCCGTCCGGCGGTGCCAGTGCGGTAGCCTGATCGTCGAAGATCTTGAATTCGGCGTTTTCCTCGGCTGGCTTGGACTCCGGGCTCCAGTTCGGCTCACGGAAGGCGATACCGCCGGAAAGGATGGAGGTCAGCGACTGGGTGTTGATCTTCAATCCTGCCGTGCCCACCGTGACGTCCACACCGCTGGCATTCCAGAAGCGTGTGTCGGTGGTGATGAACTGATCGTTCGGGGAGTTGATGAAAATCTGGATGTCGACACCCTTGCCGTCCTTGGACAGTTCATAGGCCACCACCTGACCTACCTGGATGCGGCGATAGTAGACCGGCGAACCGATGTCCAGCGATCCGAGGTCGTCGGTGTGCAGGGTAAAGCGTCTGCCTCTTTCGCCGAAGGTGACCGGAGGCGGGGTTTCAAGCCCGGTGAAGCTGTTCTTGGTTTCCTGCGAGCTACCCGCGTCGGCCCCGATGAAGGCCCCCGACAGCAGGGTATCGACCCCCGATACGCCATGGGCACCGATACGCGGGCGCACGACCCAGAACTGGCTGTCGACACGGGTAAAGGGCGTGGCCGAGTTATTGAGGTCGACCGCTGCCAGCACGTGGGTGCGGTCCTCGCTCAGGGTGATGGACGTGACCATGCCGATCACCACGTTCTTGTACTTGACCTGTGTCTTGTTGGCTTCCAGGCCTTCGGCGGTCTGAAAACTGATGGTGATGCGCGGTCCCATGTTCATCCAGTCATGGAGCATCATGGACAGGCCCACAAGCCCGGCCAGGATCGGCACCAGCCAGATCAGGGATATGCGCATGCGACGACGTCTGACTTCCGGGGAAAGTAACGGCGAAGGGGGGGCGGTATTGTCAGACATCTTCAACCTCTGCATCCCAGATAAGCCGGGGATCGAAACTCATGGCGGCGAACATCGTCATCACCACTACCAGACCAAAAAACAGGATCCCGATCATGGGCTCGATGGTACTCAGTTCCCGGAACTGTACCAGCGACGCCACCAGGGCAACGACCAGCACATCGAGCATCGACCAATAACCGATCAACTCGATGAAGCGATAAAGGCGGGCGCGCTCGAGCATGGCCCAGCGACTGCGGCGCTGGCAGGTAATCAGCAGCATGCCCAGCACCAGGAATTTCACGCAGGGGACCACCACACTGGCAATGAAGATCAACAGGGCAATGTCCCAGGAGCCGCTTTTGAAGAACTCGATCACGCCGCTCATGATGGTGTTCTGGCTGCTGTTGCCCAGCATGGTGGTGTACATCACCGGCAACACATTGGCCGGAATGTAGAAGATCAGGCCCGCAATCAGGAAGGCCCAGGTCCGGGCAATGCTGTCGGGTTTGCGCCGGTGCACGGGAGAGTCGCAGCGCGGGCATTGAGTGGCGTCTTCCTGACAGGCGTAGCCACAGGTGTGGCACAGGCACAGGTTTCGCTCGTGGGCAAAGGGGATGCCATTCATCCGGGCTGGACTCCCAGTTCGTCCCACAGGCGCCTGATGTCCTTGTTGGCAATCAGCAGAATCAGCACCATCAGCATCGCCATGGCCCACAGCCCCAGACCCGGGTGAACATCGAGCATGCCCGACAGCTTGATGATGGCGACCAGAATCCCGAGCATGCAGACCTCCAGCATGCTCCAGGGGCGCAGATGTTCCAGCGCCCGCATGCAGGTCTTGAAGCCGGGAGCGATGAGACCGTTGTGGGCATGCAGCAGCAGCCAGAACAGCAGTGTGATCTGCAGCAGTGGTGCGAAGATGATCGAAAGGCCCGCGACCAGCGCGATCAGTGTGATGCGCCCCTGGGCAAGGGCTTCCACCGATTGCCATAGCGTCACTTCGTTGGTCAGGCCTTTCATGCTGATGCTGATGACCGGGAAGAAATTGGCGAACATGAACAGCACGGCAGCGGCGACCGTCAGGGCCAGCAACTGCTCGATGGTCAGGCGATGCCCGCGTCCCAGCAGTGCCTGACAACGCCGACAATGTGCCGCTTCACCCGGTTTCAGAAGCCGGGCTTCATACAGCGAATCGCAGTGTTCGCAGATGATCAGATCCGATCGGGATTTCATGGGGTGCGCTGTGGTCATCGATGCATTGATGCAGAATATTCAGGGTTGAAAAAGCGAGGCACAGGAAGATACCTCGTTAATGGCATTACGGCATGTTTTTCTGCATGAAAAGGAATGATTGATGGACCACGGAGGCCGATTGTCGTTCGACGATCGCTGCACTATTTGTTGATGGCCACTGAGTGGTGTCGGTACGTGGTCTGGAGAAACATTTCATTACATGATGGCGAAAGTCATCAAGCCCCATGCCTGACAGGTCTCGTAGCGCTGAAGGCGGTGGTTGTTTCCGGTCAATGGGCATGCGTCACCTCGACACAGCGACTCAATCGTCAGGGCAGCAATGCTAGACTCGCGCCACTTCAGACAAGGAGCAAACTTACGTGCGCAAGACGGTAATGATCATGGCAGTGCTGGCACTGGCCGGATGCGATGCAGGAAACTCCCAGCCACCCGCCCGTGAAAAGGCACAGCCAGCCGCTCAGGCGCCAGCGGTGTCGGCACCGCAGTGGTTCATCCAGATGAACTCCCGAGAAGCGGTCAGCGATATCAGTGCCTGGCTGCTCGAGCGCGGTTATGCGCCGGTTGTCGTAACGATTGAGGGTAAGCAGCAGTTGTTGATCGGTCCTTATCAGGACCAGGCACAGGCCGAAGAGCAACTGACTGGACTGAAGGCCAAGGTTGCCAAGTCCCATCGTTTTGCCGAGCCGGGTATCATCCAGCGCAATCCGTAACGGGGTGGTGAGTGCGATCGGTTGTCGCCGATCGCACTCGAAAGGCCTCAGCGACGTCCCAGCAACAAGCCCACCACCAGACCGAATCCGGCCGAAATGGCCACCGTCTGCCAGGGGTGTCCGCCGATATAGGTTTCGGTCGCCTCGACCACAGGTTTGGTGCGTTCACGCACGCTGGATACCGAATCCAGTGCCTGCCTCAGCTTCAGGCTCAATTGTTCCCGTAATGTCTCCGCTTCGTCTCCCACCAGCGCAGCGCTGTCCTTGAGCAGCTTGTCCGATTCCTCGATCAATGCCTGCAACTCGCTGAATGCCTGATCCTTGATCTGGTCGGCCGTGTTTTGCGCAGCGTTTTTACGAGCCATGGTGTTTTCCTTTCAGTTGATGGCAGTAGTGGTCAATGGAGTCTTGAGTCCTGAAGAAAGTTGCAACTGTTTGTAGGGAATGAGGCCGTTTCATGACGAAGCTTCCTGCGGTGCCAGCGGCAGTTTTCGGGCGATGGGTGTAAGATGCAGCCGTTTTTAGTCGTAGGTAGTAGGTGAGCACTATGAGTTTCAATCTGGCCAACCGGTCTCTTCCCGAACGTGCAGCCATTGAAGACGAAAAATCCCGTTTGTTCGAGCTCTGGCAGGCCAATCTGGGCAAGGCCAAGGGCGAAGCGGCCCGCTTGATGGGCGAGCGGGCCAAGCGCAAGGGTAAATGGTCGGAGTGGGTACGCTCCGAGCTGGATGGCATGAGCCCGCCCGAATACGCCAACATGGTGCGCAGTGAAGTGAACCGGCTGATGGCGGCGGCCAAGTAATTTCAGAATAGCCCGATGATGGCTTCGCGCACGGCATCGACGGCAGGATCGGGCGGGGCGCTGGTGCGCCAGCCCAGTTCTATCGGGTAGCGAGGCATCGGAAGCGGGCAGGGCAAGAGTGTCAGACCGGTCAGCTGCGCAATGGCTTGCGCTGCATGCGTCGGGATCGTGGACAGCGCCCGGGTGTCCTTGAGCAGGTAAGGCAAGGCCGCAAAATGGGTGGTCGATGCGCATACCCGACGGCTCAGTCCCAGACTGGCCAGCCCTTCATCGACCATGCCGATGAGGCCGGCGGATGAAATCAATATCTGCTCGCGCTCGATGAACTCCTCAATGTCGAGTGTCGTCTGGCCCGGTCGCAGGCTCGACGGCTCCAGGAGGCATGAATAGCTCCCTTCACCCAATACCCGCCGTGTCAGCAGGCGATTGGCAAAGCCGCCGGACGTAATGGCCAGATCAAGGTGGCGTTCAAGCAAGGCCGTCGCAACGATCTGGCTGTGGGTCTGACGAAAGATCAGTCGCAGCCCCGGGGCTCGAACCCGGACCTCGGCCATGAGGCGTCTGCCCAGGGCCATTTCAAAGTCGTCCGATAACCCCACCACCACCGAGCGACCTTCATGGTTACCGGTCGCAGGGTTGACCATGGCCAGGCTCTGTCGGCATTTGTTCAACGCCTCGGAAATCACCGGCTTGAGCTGATCGGCCCGCAGCGTGGGGGCCAGGCCGCGTCCGGTACGGACGAACAATGCATCGCCATACACCTCTCGCAGACGCCGCAAGGCGGCGCTGATGGCTGATTGTGTGACCCCCAGGCGCAAGGCCGCACGGCTGGCGCTGGACTCATCATGCAGAGCCTCGAAAACCTTGAGCAGGTTGAGGTCGACGGCATCGATATTCATTGTATTCATATCATTCAGCACTGAAGTGGGCTTTATTCATGTTGGGCGGCCGTTCGACAATTGGCAACCTCTACAGACCGAAGGAGTTTCGCCATGTCCAGATCCATCGTCGCCGCCTTGCAGATTGGCTCATTGCCCGGCGGAAAGGCTGACACCCTCGAGCAGATCCTGTCCTATGAGCAGGCCATCATCGATTCCGGTGCCCGTGTCGTGGTCATGCCCGAAGCGCTGCTGGGGGGCTATCCCAAGGGGGAGACCTTCGGCACGCAACTGGGTTATCGCCTGCCGCAAGGTCGCGAGGCGTTTGCCCGGTATTTCGAGAACGCCATCGATGTGCCGGGTGATGAGACCCGTGTGCTGGCACAGCTGTCGGCGCGTACCGGTGCAAGCCTGGTGCTGGGTGTGATCGAGCGCAGCGGCAGCAGCCTGTATTGCACGGTGCTGCTGTTCGAGCCTGAAGGCGGGCTGGTCGGCAAGCACCGCAAGTTGATGCCGACCGGCACCGAGCGGCTGATCTGGGGGAAAGGCGATGGTTCGACCCTGCCAGTGATCGAAACCGAAGCCGGACGCCTGGGGACGGCTGTCTGTTGGGAAAACCACATGCCGCTGCTGCGCACGGCGATGTATGCCAAGGGGGTGCAGATATGGTGTGCGCCCACGGTGGACGAGCGGGACATCTGGCAATGTTCGATGCGTCATATTGCCCATGAAGGCCGTTTGTTCGTGATCAGTGCCTGTCAGGTTCAGGCTTCGCCACAGGCCCTTGGGGTCGAGGTGGCCAACTGGCCTGCCGAGCGTCCGCTCATCAACGGTGGCAGTGTGATTGTCGGCCCCATGGGCGATGTGCTGGCCGGGCCGCTGCTGGGCGAAAGCGGGTTGCTGGTGGCTGAAATCGACGTCGATGAGCTGGTCAAGGCCCGCTATGACTTCGACGTGGTAGGGCACTACTCGCGTCCGGATGTCTTTGAGCTGGTGGTCGATGAGCGGTCGCGTCCGGGCGTGCGATTCATCACCGAGTGAGGGGTTACCAGTCGCCGGCTGTCGCCTGCGGCAGACTCAATGTGCCGCTGTCACTGAAACGCACCGTGCCCAATACGCCGCCTGCCAGTTTACCGCGCAGGGTGTAGGGCACGTTGTCCAGGCGTTGTGTCTGCGTCAGTCCGACGGCCTGACGCAAGGCTGAAAAGGCCGAAACGCTGACCGGGACAACCAGTACCGTTTCGGAAAAACGGCCAATGGAGCCCTGCTGGTCGCTGACGCCGGACGCCAATAGCTTGCCGTTCACGTCCAGGTCCAGTGCGACGCCGTTGTAGTCGATGGCGGTTTCATTGGGGTTTTGCAGGCGCAGTTTGACGGCCATCCGCATTTCCAGTCCCTGGCCGGGCAAGGGGTCGATGCCGACGACGTTGATATTGACCGGGTCTCGGTGGGAAAACAGCGCGCAGGCGCTCAGTGTCAGTGCCATAAGGGCGGTGAACAGGGTGCGAGTCATGCGTGACGTCATTCGGGGCCTCCGGGAAGGCAGGGCGCAATACTCTGTCAGACCGCACGTCCGCCCAGAGATTCGCTGCATGCCAGCCCGATGATTTGCCTGATTTGACCTTTGTCTCGAAATGCCCACAAGCCGATGATTTCTGCTATTCCAATAACAACAGCATTCGAGAGATCTGCCATGTCCATTGAAAAGACAAGCCATCATCACGACCCGGTCGTCATCGTCAGTGCCGCACGTACGCCCATGGGCGGCTTTCAGGGGGACTTGAAAAGCCTCACCGCGCCGCAATTGGGCTCCATTGCCATTCGTGCCACGGTCGAGCGGGCCGGTATTGCCGCGCAGGACATTGAAGAGGTCCTGTTCGGCTGTGTATTGCCTGCCGGGCTTGGGCAGGCTCCGGCCCGGCAGGCCGCACTGGGAGCCGGACTGTCCGTCTCGACGCTGTGCACCACGGTCAACAAGATGTGTGGCTCGGGCATGCAGACGGTCATTCAGGCTCACGATGCGCTATTGACCGGCAGTGTCAGCGTGGTCATCGCCGGTGGCATGGAAAGCATGTCCAACGCCCCTTATCTGCTAGATCGTGCCCGCGGTGGTTATCGCATGGGGCATGGCCGGGTGCTGGACCATATGTTTTTCGATGGCCTGGAGGATGCTTATGAGCCCGGTCGCCTGATGGGCACGTATGCCGAGGAGTGTGCTCAGTCCAACGGTTTCAGCCGTGAGGCTCAGGACGCCTTTGCCATTGCTTCCCTGACGCGGGCTCAGGAGGCCATCGCCGAGGGTCATTTCGCGGCCGAGATCGTTCCGGTTCGGGTCACGGTCGGCAAGGAGCAGCGCGAGATCGTTCATGACGAGCAGCCGCCCAAGGCGCGCCTGGAAAAGATCCCGACCCTCAAGCCTGCCTTTCGCGAAGACGGCACGGTGACTGCTGCCAACTCCAGTTCGATTTCCGACGGGGCGGCCGCGCTGCTGCTGATGCGTCAGTCCGAGGCCTTGCGTCACGGTCTGGCGCCGCTGGCCATGATTCATGCCCATGCTGCATTCGCCGACGAACCGGGGCTGTTTCCGGTTGCGCCGGTGGGGGCGATTGCCCGGTTGCTGAGCAAGACCGGTTGGTCCGTGGACGATGTGGATCTGTTCGAGATCAATGAGGCGTTTGCCGTCGTGCCGCTGGTGGCCATGAGCCGTCTCGAACTTCCTCATGAAAAGGTCAACATCAGTGGTGGAGCCTGCGCTCTGGGGCATCCGGTGGGGGCGTCCGGAGCGCGAATCATTGTGACGCTGCTGGCGGCACTGCAGCGTAAACAGCTCAAGCGGGGCGTGGCGGCCATCTGTATCGGCGGTGGTGAAGCGACAGCTGTTTCAATAGAGGTTTTTTAGGGTATTTCCTTTAAAAACAATTATTTAGTATGTGTTTTTAATCTTGAATATCTGATAAATCACTTTAGCTTTGTATTTTACAAAAAGAGATATTTATCAATGGTTTACGAGACAATTCTAAAAGAGATCAAAAGTAAGGTCGGTCTGGTGACCTTCAACCGTCCTCAGGCACTCAACGCCTTGAACGCCCGGTTGATCGACGAGTTGAATCACGTATTGGACGAGTTTGAAAGCAATCGGGACATCGGCTGTATCGTGCTGACAGGTTCCCACAAGGCGTTTGCGGCCGGAGCCGATATCAAGGAAATGGCCGGGCTGGATTACCCCGGAATTTACCTCGATGACCTGTTTGCCGAAAGCGATCGGGTGGCTGCGCGACGCAAGCCGATGATCGCAGCGGTGGCGGGATTCGCTCTGGGGGGCGGCTGTGAGCTGGCGCTGATGTGCGATTTTATCCTTGCAGCTGAAAACGCTCGATTCGGTCAGCCCGAGATCAATCTGGGCGTGCTGCCCGGCATGGGCGGCACGCAGCGCCTGACCCGTGCCGTCGGCAAGGCCAAGGCCATGGAAATGTGCCTGACCGGGCGCCTGATGGATGCCCGTGAGGCTGAGAGTGCCGGGCTTGTGGCGCGAGTCCTGCCGGTTGAGCAATTGCTTGACGAAGCGTTGGCCGTGGCTGCCGTCATCGCCGCGAAATCGCTGCCGGTGGCGATGATGGTCAAGGAGAGCGTCAACCGTGCCTTTGAGGTCAGCCTGGCCGAAGGGGTGCGTTTCGAGCGCCGGGTTTTCCATTCGGTCTTTGCCAGCGAAGACCAGAAAGAGGGCATGCAGGCCTTCATTGAAAAACGGACAGCCTGTTTCAAAGACCGTTGAGGATGAATGCCTGGCGTTGCTGCTCGGTCCAGTTCTGCTGAAAGTACTCCATCAGGGTGATGCATTTGCCGGGGTGTATCAGGCACAGGGTATGTGGCGTTTTATTGTAGTGCGCCGCGAGTTGCTGCAATTGTTCCTGGCTCAGGCCCAGATAGCCTTGTGCATCGGTCTTGCCTTCATACAGAAAGTGCTTTGTTTCAAGACGGGCCAGGGTTTCCAGGCCAGGCTGGAGCATGCGGACGATGTACCAGGTGCGATGGGCCAGTGGTGCGCCCTGAAGTCCCGGTTTTTGTGTCAGGCGCAGGTCGGGGATCGCTGGCGGCGGACTGTCTCGTTGAAAAGATGACGAAGCTTTCATGGCCTGAGGGCCGGTGATTGCAATCGCCTGGCCGGTGATCTGCAATGCACCTTGCTCGCCGTGCAGGGTCAGGTCCTGTCGAGTGTCGATACGCAATTGCTGACCCGTGCCCAGATGAATCCGGCCCGAATCATGAGGCCAGGGCGTACCGTCAAGGTGGATGCGGGTATCGCTGTCCATGTCGTCGGCTTGCAGCAGGCCGCAGATCACCGGTCGATCGGGGTCGCCGTCCAGATGACTGACCACGACCCGTGTACCGGCCCGGGCTTCATGGAGATCCGCTTCGTCGGTGCGGGCAATGCGTGCCAGGGGCCAGCGTTGTGTGAAAGGGGATGATGTCGGGACCTTTTGCCAGTCAAGGCGAATGGGCCGCCGACCTTGCTCATCGGTCCGGGGATGCTCCATCAGTGTGGCGCTGTGATAACCGCTGACCAGGGGCCTGGTGCGCTTGAGCGCAGGCCGGAAGGCCATGGACCAGGCAATGACGCCAAACGCATTGCGATAGCCATGATCGAATGCCTCCAGACCTGACACCTCTGGCCATGTCTTGGCCGGCACTGGCTTCAGGCCGCTCATGATCGTGGCAATCTCGTGGGGGTCAAAGCCTTCCAGAAGGTGAGGCTGCCTGCCGGCATGCTGTACTTGGGTCAGCAGCCATTGATCGTTGAACGATGACTCCGGGTGATCGAGCACCTGTATGATCCGGCCGCTGCAGAAGGCGGGCTGGTTGCTGTTCCCCAGCGTCTTTCTTCGTTCGCAGCGCAGTCGCTCCAGTCGCCGGGTGCTTCGCTGTCGGTGAAAGGCTTCTTCGTGGGTGTGCGGGCGCGACGTGGCGGCCTTGTCGAAAACCTGATGGCTGCCGTGATCGTTCTGGCCTTCGTCAGCCGAGGACAGGTCGAGTGTTGTCGCACTTTCCCGGCGATGGATCTGGCTGCTGTAGCCCGGATGGATCGACAGGCATTCCCCCAGGTAGTGAATGGCGGGCTCAAGACTGTCGACTGCCTTGAAATGCACGGGCATCCGTTGCTCCGGGAAACTGGCCGAGTCATCGGAAAACACCAGCAGATGACGGCTCGGACTGTGCTCGAAGCGAAAGTGAATGCCTTCCTCTTCGCACAGCCGTTGCAGCAGGTGTAAATCGCTTTCGTCGTACTGCACGCACATGTCGCGCTTCGGATACAGGCCTATTGTCTGCTCGAAGCGGTAAGCGTCTTTCCCGATGCCGTGCTCCTCGAGGAGCCGGGCAATCAGCCGTGGCACGTTCACGTCATGGTGAACGCGACGCTGCCGACATTTGCCCAGTGTCTGCAAGCGTGGCATCAGGCTGATCCGGTAATGGCTCAGGCTGATGCCTGCATACTTTCGGCTGGCGTGGCCGATCTGGCCATGCACACCCTCTTGCAGTGTGCCGAAACTCAGAAAGGCATCACGGTTCAACAGGCTGGCGAAATCCAGGTCTGGATCACGGCTGATAAGGTCGATGTCGAAACGATAGACTTCGTTCAGGGCGTCCTGCCCGGTGAAGCTGATGACATGCAGATCCATCTGGCAGTCGGCAATTGCCAGGGACATTGGCATTGGCTGGTCTTCGCACATTCGCGGGCTCTCTCACCATGAAAATCAGGTTGCGAAGGGTACGAAATGCAAAGGCCCAAGGGCATCGTTGCAGGTTTTTTCGGAAAAGGACTACAAGACAAGGGGGGATCAAGGCGGTTGTCAGCGTGGATTTCAGCAGCTTCAGGTGGTGCCATTCCGTCCGTGATCGTATCTTCAGGGGTTTCATCTGACGCCATCGCGTATAAAATGCGCGCGGCGCTACAGGCGCGTCATTATCGGTAACCATTTTTCAGCGCTTTGCCATTACTGCGGTCTGCTTGCCTGACAGACCGAACGGCAAGGTGCAATCGGATCAAGAGAGCAGACATGGGCGCACAGTGGAAGGTCAAGCATAAAGAAGCGGCAGCCAACGCCAAGGGGCGTATTTTCGGCAAGCTGTCCAAGGAAATCATGATCGCTGCGCGCGCAGGTGCCGATCCAGACATGAACGCGCGTCTGCGACTGGTTGTCGAGCAGGCCAAGAAAGCCTCCATGCCGCGCGAAACCCTGGAGCGTGCCATCAAGAAAGGTGCCGGCCTGCTGGGCGATAGCGTGACTTTCGAACGCCTGACCTACGAAGGTTTTGCCCCGCACCGTGTTCCGGTCATCGTCGAGTGCCTGACCGATAACATCAACCGTACCGTTTCGGAAATCCGCGTGCTGTTCCGCAAGGGGCAACTGGGCGCTGCCGGTTCGGTTTCCTGGGACTTCCTCTATCAGGGCATGATCGAAGCGGTCCCGACTTCTCCGGACGCCGATCCCGATGAGGCGGCCATCGAAGCCGGTGCTCAGGATTGCGAAGCCGGCGAAGAGGGTGCAACCCTGTTCCTGACCGAGCCGACCGACATGGATGCCGTCTGCAAGAAGCTGCCTGAGTTCGGCTTTACCGTGCAGTCGGCCCAGCTGGGCTATCGCCCGAAAAGTACCGTAGACGGCCTGACCGACGAGCAGATGGCTGAAGTCGAGGCGTTCCTGGAAGCGATCGACAACCACGATGACGTGCAGAACGTTTACGTAGGCCTGGCTGGCTGATCGGGTGTTGCGGGATGCCTCAGGCCGAGGCATCCCATGCTTGTAGCTGTGCATGAACCGTCTGCAGTGACGGTCGTTTCCCTGTGTCGGCCTGCATGCATTGCTCTTGCAGTGTCTGGAGTCGGTCCATGACCGGCTTGTCTTCGGCTGTTGCTTCGCAGCGCGCCATCAACTCCCCCAGCAGAATCCCGAAAGCCCTTGTCTCGATACGCTCCAGTGCCATGCCCTGAGCCGGTGACGGGTGGAAGGACGCTGCGCCAAAATCCCCCAGCAGGCTGTTGCCGTTGTGCTGCAACAGAATGTTGTGGGCGTAGAGGTCGCCGTGGGTAATGCCACAGGCATGCAAGTGCGCGGTGACCGAGGCAATCGAACGCGCCAGACGAAGCAGGACCGGGAGTGTGAACCGTGTCTGGGCCGTATAGACGTCACGGGTACAGGATTCCAGGCTCGGAGGTCCGGCGAGGTTGCCGAAATCGGGCGCAATCAGTTGCATGACCAGCCCTCGTTGCTCTTGCGGATGCCCCGTGATCTGCCCCAGCACTTCGATCAGGTGCGGGTGATTGCCTGCGGCGATGCAGGCCGCCATTTCATTGAGGGGTGAGCCGTCACTTGTGACGTCGCCCTTGTAGAGCTTGATGGCCACATTTCGCTCATCGCCTTCGGTCTGCCACACGCCTTGCTGGATAACCCCGGAAGCCCCTTCGCCCAGACGCTGCCGGACACTCAAATGCCCCCACGGGATTTGTCGGATGGCGGGTTCCTGGCGTTCAGGGCAAAGCGGATTGCCGGCATAGGCCAGCCAGGCGAGGGCAGGCAGCTTCAGCAGCCAGTCGGGCAGTTCCTCAAGCCGGTTGGCGGCAATGCGGATCAGTTCCAGCCGATGGCAGTTGGCAAGGCTGGCGGGCAGACTGCTCAGTCGGTTTCCGGCGAGCATCAGTTTCTGCAAGTCGGGGCGGCGGCCCAGCTCGTCGGGCAGGGATGGCACGCAGTTGTCGGTCAGAATCAGCCAGCGCAAGCGCGGCGGCAAGGCCTGGGCGGGCACATGGGCGATCCGGTTGGCCTTGAAGCCGACGATCTGCAATTGCTGGCACTGGCCCAGGCATTCCGGCAGTTCGGTGAATCGGTTATCGGACACGAACAGCGCTTGCAGCCGTTTCAGTCGCCACAGGTCATCGGGCAGGTGGTCAAGGGCATTGTTGCTGAGGTTGAGCACTTGCAGGGAATCGGCAAGGTCGAAGATTTCCCGGGGGAATTCGGTAAGTCCGCAGGAAAGGTCCAGGCGGGTGATACCTGAAAGCTTGCCGCTGCGCAGGTCTTCAAGGGTGTGCATGAATGGGTCCGGTCAGTCGTGAAAAAGGGATTCAGCCTGTGGCGGTCGCTCAGGTCAGGGAGCGCTCCACCCAGTGATGAACCCGTGCAAGGCTGGGTGGAGCCTCGGAATAGAGAATCCGGTAAATCATGGGGGCGACAATATGGTCGATCAGGTCGTCGGCGTCGGGGCAGGGTTCTCCGCGATCCATGGCCCGATTGATGATGGTCTGCAGCTGATCGCGGACAAGTGCCGCACATTTACCGGTGCTGCCGGTTGCACTGGCGACGACGTCGCGCATCATTTCCCGGCCGGGGGCGGAAGACATTTCGTCCAGATACATTTCGCTCCAGGTCAGCAGGTCTTCACGCAGGCTGCCGCGATCGATGGGTTCTTCCGGACGCAGGCGTTCTACGGCGGCGTCGGCCAGCAGACTGGTCAGGTCGCCCCAGCGACGGTAGATGGTCGAAGGCGTCACGCCGGCACGGGCCGCGATCATCGGCACGCTCAGGGCCGAGCGTTCGTGCTCGAGCAGCAGATCGCGCACGGCGCGATGAATGGATTCCTGCACGCGGGCACTGCGGCCTCCGGTGCGAATTGCTTCTTTGATAGCCATGCGGCGGACCTTAACACAAAGTATTTGCTTTAAGCCTTATGCGGTAGCACACTCTGCAAAAGCTAAATTTTCGCTTTAATGCTGTGCGTGATTGGAGAGTGTACCCATGTCCCTTCCTTTAAAGAACCCGGATAACCCTGCCAGGGGGCGTAGACCCCTCGGGTTTCTGGCGTTGACAACCCTGTGTTTCTTCGCGGCTTCCAGTGCGCCGACTCCCTTGTATCACTTGTATCAGGAGGCCTGGGGATTTTCCTCGGGCATGCTGGCGCTGATCTTTGCGGTCTACGCCTTCAGCCTGTTGGCGGCATTGCTGGTCATGGGATCGCTGTCGGACTATCTGGGGCGCAGGCCTGTGATTTTCAGTGCCTTGCTGTTGCAGATTCTCTCGATGACGCTCTTCATCCTGGCGGATGATGTGCAATGGCTGCTACTGGCGCGTGTATTACAAGGTTTTGCGACCGGCATTGCCGCCAGTGCATTGGGGGCCGCCTTGCTGGACAGCGATCAGGTGCAAGGGCCGCTGATCAATAGCCTTTCCCCCATGTTCGGCATGGCGGCGGGGGCGCTGGGGACGGCAGTGCTGGTCCGTTTTGCGCCCATGCCTCTGTTGCTGACGTACTGCGTTCTGCTGTCAGCCTTTATCGGTCAGGCCCTGTATGTCTGGCTGATTCCCGAAACCGTCAATCGGCAACCGGGCGTCTGGAAATCCCTGTGGCCTTCCCTGCATGTTCCGGTTCAGGCCCGGCGCATGTTGTGGCTGGTGCTGCCGGTAGATATTGCTGCATGGGCGCTGGGCGGTTTCTTTCTGTCGTTAAGCCCTTCATTGCTGGCGGTGGCCACAGGCTCGACCTCGCCACTCAATGGCGGACTGGCCGTCGCTGCGCTGACGATCAGTGGGGCGCTGGCCATCCTGAACTTGCGCCAGCGTGAACCGGAGTCGGGGTTATGGGTGGGAGCAAGCTGCCTGCCTCTGGGTGTCGCCGTGATTCTTCTGGCGATCAATGCCGGCTGGCTGTGGCTGTTTTTCATTGGGGCGGTGGTGGCGGGTATCGGTTTCGGCTCGGGTTTCCTGGGAGCCTTGCGCATGTTGATGCCGCTGGCTCATGCCCATGAACGGGGAGGGCTGATGTCGGCGTTTCTGGTGCTCAGTTATCTGGCGTTCTGCATTCCGGCGCTTATCGCCGGTTTTTCTGCCCGCACTTTTGGCCTGGTGGTCACAAGCAATGTTTACGGTTCTGTGGTGATTGTCCTGGGGCTGACGGCGCTGGCAAGCCTGCTGATTCGTCGCTCCAGTGCCCAACGGATAATGGGCGTGCAATCTTGAATGCATGTGCCCGCGTTGGCGGGCACATGTGGGGGACGTCAGCGCAATACCGGAGCCATTTCCGCCATGACGGTCAGTACATCCCGGGCAAGACCGGCCGAGCGCTTGCCTGACCAGCCAGTGTGAGCGTCAGGGGCGTTGTCGTTGTCCTTGAACGGCATCTCCAGGGTCAGCGACAGGCATTTGAAGCGTTCGCCGACACTGTTGCAGGCCAGGTTCATGTTGGCCTGGCCGGGCGCGCTGCGGGGATAGCCATGCGTGTCCTGGAACTCGACGGTGATTTCACAGAGGCGACGACGGAATTGCGCTTCCAGTTGTCTCTGTTGATCGGTGTATCCGGGGTTGCCTTCGCAGGCAGCGGTAAAGACGTAGGGAATCTCTTCGTCGCCATGAACGTCGATGAACAGGTCCACGCCGTACTTTTCCATCTGCTGCCTGACGAAAAAGACCTCCGGGCTTTTTTCTGCCGTACTGTCCTGCCAGGCACGGTTCAGGTCGTTGCCCTGGGCGTTGGTGCGCAGGTGGCCATGAAAGGCGCCGTCCGGGTTCATGTTCGGCACCAGATAGAGGTCGGCGACCGAAAGCAACTGCGCCATGACCGGATCGTCCTGCTCTTGCAGGCGTTCGATCAGTCCTTCCATGAACCATTCGGCCATGTGCTCGCCGGGATGCTGCTGGGCAATCAGCCAGATCCGGCGTTTGCCCGCTGCCCCATCTCCCTTGCGCAAGAGCTGGATGTCCCGGCCTTCAACGCTCTTGCCGGTGACCAGCAACTCGGCTCCGGCCTTTTCCAGTGCCTGCTCGATCAGTCGGTCATGGCGTGCGCGACTGTAGGGCTCGAAGTAGGCGAACCATATCTGCGGTTCGCTGGGGGACAGGCTGAAGTCGAGTGCTTTTCCGTCGAAGCGGGATGGCACCCGAAACCAGTTTTCATGATCGTAGGAGGCGACGGCGTTATAGCCGCTCCAGGCACGATTGAAGGTGGATTCGCTGGCGTTGGTCAGGCTGAAGCCATGGGGCTGGCCAATGGTCAGGCCTTCGACCTTGAAATGGAACCACTGGAAATGGGCGCTTTGTGTGTCGGGGGCGATGGCCAGCTTTATCCGGGTCGGATCGCTGGCATCGAGTACCTGAATATTACCGCTGTCGAAATCGGCGCTGATGCTGAGGGTCACGGAGTATTCCTGTGTGCGTAAAGGCCACATGCAGCGAATACTCTACACCGATTGACAGCGTATATGACGGCCTGAATGTTGCGGAGCCTATCGGTTATTCAGGAAAAGGCTTCGGCCGTCATGACCAGGCTGCATACGAATGCCGTCAGCAGGCACCAGTTCAGATAGGCGCGACGCTTGCGGCGATGCCAGCCCGCGCTGCCGAGCAGGGCAGCCGGCGCCTGTAACCGTCTCCAGAGGCGTTCGCTGGTCTGGAAAGCCGAAAGGTGAGCGGTGTCGGCATCCAGCCAGTGACGGAATTCGATGCGCTGGCTCGGTGTGGTGGCCGGGCTTTGCAGATGCACATACCAGCGATTGGCCTGTTCCTGCACGGGATCTGCACCTTGTGCGTCCTCGTGCTTGTGGGCCTGTTGAAGCGCGCGCAGCATGGCTCGCTCGACCTTGTCGGTATCGACCTCGAGAAAGCTGGCGATATCGGCGTAAGGCATGCCATCGAGACGGCTGAGCAGGAATATCTGCCGGGTGCGCCGGGAAAGCCTGCCCAGGCTGCGACTCAATGCAGTGACATGCGGAGCGACGGGGGTATCGGGCTGTCGGGTGGGTAAATGCAACAGAGACGAGAGCTGGCTACTCATGATGTATCGCTCGCTGATCTTCCATGGAGGTCTTCCTTGTCGGGTGAGGGGTGTCATCCGTGACTGAAGGTCAGCTTAGTGAATACGAGAATCATTCTCAAGTGAAAAGTGGCAGCAATTACTATTTTTAATGAGGGCGGGAGCGAAAATATATGAACCGGATCAATATTATTTTGCTATGATCCGCGTCATTCAGATACACAAAGACTTCATTAGCCTGAAGCAGCAAAAACCAAAAAAAGACCCGGCAAAAAGCCGGGTCAAAAACCGTGATTAGCCTGATGAGGAGATAATCCGGGAGTCGACCTAAGACTCCTGGGTTATCCGGCAGTCTCGCGACCAGCTGATGCAATAGTAATCATTATCATTTGCAAGTCAAATGTTTTATTGCTGTGATCGAAATAAATAATGCCGCCAGCGCTCAGCTCGCTTCAATTTCGATCAGCACTTTGCCCTCGCTGACCATTTCTCCTTCCCGGCAATACAGCGCCTTCACCGTCCCGGACTGTGCTGCCCGGATGCTGTGCTCCATTTTCATGGCTTCCAGCACGACCAGTTGCGTACCGGCTTCGACTTCCTGACCTGCCTCGACCAATACCCGAACGATGCTGCCGTTCATCGGCGCTGCCAGCCCGCCTTGCACGCTGTGGCCTGAGCTGACTTCGGCAATGGGGTCTACAGACGTCAGGTTGTGCATTTCTCCCTGCCATTTCAGGTAAAGCGTATCGCCCAGGCGGATTGCCACGTGCTGATGACGGATACCGCCGCCGTCAACGATCAGTCGGTTGGCCTGCCAATGCATGGCTGAATCGTCTGTGTTGCGCAGCCGGACGATTCTTGTCTGGCCCTTGCAGCTCAGGTGCAGGTCGGTTTCGGCGGGAAGCCCGAGGCGCATGCCGGTGTTCACGGCCCAGGGAGAGCTGGAGTCGTCTGCCCGGATCCGCGCCGGCTCACTCTGGATGAAGGCCTCGGCGGCTGCCTGCCAGAACGTATCCGGAAGTTCGCTCGAAGGTGGCAGCAAATGTTCCTGATGACGGGGAATGAAGCCGGTATCCAGCTCGGCGGCGGCAAAGGCCGGGTGCCCGATGATGCGTTGCAGGAAGGCCAGATTGGTTTTCACGCCGCCCACGATGAAGGCGTCCAGCAGGCTCGACAGGCGCAGGCGGGCTTCCTCGCGGTTTTCTCCCCAGGCAATGATTTTGCCCAGCATGGGGTCGTAGAACGGCGAAATGCTGTCGCCTTCGGCCACGCCGCTGTCGATCCGCTGACCGGGCCCCAGGCCAGGCTCGCGGTAAAGGTCGAGCGTGCCGGTGGCGGGTAGAAAGTCGTGTTCCGGGTCCTCGGCATAGAGGCGCACTTCAATGGCATGCCCGTTCAGGGGGACTTGCTCCTGGCTCAGAGGCAGGGCTTCACCACGGGCGACACGGATCTGCCATTGCACCAGATCGAGCCCCGTGATGAATTCGGTCACCGGGTGTTCGACCTGCAGGCGGGTATTCATTTCCATGAAGAAAAATTCGCCGCGGGCGTCCAGCAGGAATTCGACAGTGCCTGCACCGACATAGCCAATGGCTTGTGCCGCGCGCACGGCGGCTTCCCCCATGGTTTTTCGCAATTCGGCGTTCAGGCCGGGAGCCGGGGCTTCTTCGACGACTTTCTGATGGCGACGCTGTATCGAGCAGTCCCGTTCGTTGAGGTAAAGACAATGGCCATGTCGGTCGGCGAACACCTGGATCTCGATGTGACGCGGTTTGAGCAGGTACTTTTCCAGCAGAATGCGCGAATCGCCAAATGACGATTGTGCTTCCCGTTGTGCCGAAGCCAGTGCCTGGGCCAGTTCGCCGACCTCTTCGACAATCTTCATCCCCTTGCCGCCGCCCCCGGCCGAGGCCTTGAGCAGAACGGGGTAGCCGATACGCTCGGCAGCGGCACGGAAGGTCTCCAGATCCTGAGCTTCGCCATGGTAGCCGGGGACCAGAGGGACGCCGGCCTGCTCCATCAGGGCCTTGGCGGCCGACTTGCTGCCCATGGCGTCGATGGCCGTTGCGGGTGGTCCGATGAATATCAGGCCGGCGTTCTCGACAGCGCGGGCGAAGGCGGCATTTTCAGACAGGAACCCGTAACCGGGGTGGATGGCCTGGGCGCCGCTGGCTCTGGCGGCGTCGATCAGCTTGTCGGTCTGCAGATAGTTTTCTGCGGCCTTGCTGCCGCCAAGGTCTACCCGGATGTCCGCTTCCCGGCTGTGGCGTGCTTCCCGGTCAATGGCGCTATGCACGGCCACGGTCGTCAGCCCCAGCTGTCTGGCGGTGCGCATGATGCGGCAGGCAATCTCGCCCCGGTTGGCAATCAGCAATGTCGTCAGGGCGGGAGTATTCACAGTGCTCATGATTGTGAGTCCTTGCTGTCCGGTTGTTCCTGCCAGAGTGGCTTGCGTTTTTCCAGAAAGGCCCGCAAACCCTCCTGGCCTTCGGCACTGCTGCGGATCCGTGCAATCACGCTTTCGCACTGGCGGCGCAGGGAAGGGCTGAGCTCGCCATTGCCGACCTCGCGCAACAGGCTCTTGGTGGTGCGCATGGCTTGCGGGCTGTTGAGTAACAGGGTGTCGATCCAGTGCCGGGTCGCGCTTTCCAGCTCGGCGTGCGGGTAACACTCTGCGAGCAGCCCGATCTTTTGGGCGCACACACCGTCGAAGCGTTCGGCGGTCAGGGCATAACGCCGGGTGGCGCGCTCACCGATGGCCTGGACCACAAACGGGCTGATGACTACTGGAGCCAGGCCGATGCGCACCTCGGACAGGCAGAACTGCGCATCTTCCGCTCCGATTGCCATGTCGCAGCAACTGATCAGTCCCAGTGCGCCCCCGAAGGCGGCCCCCTGAACCACGGCCAGCGTCGGCGTTTTCAGTCGGGCCAGGTTGTACATCAGTTCTGCCAGTTCCCGAGCATCGTCCAGGTTGGTGTTGTAGTCCATGTCGGCCGCCTGCTGCATCCAGTTCAGGTCGGCTCCGGCGCTGAAGTGCCTGCCGTGCCCGCGAATCAACAGGAAACGCAGGCTGGCATTGGCCTGTACCTGGTCCAGCGCCAGTATCAGCTCACGGATCATGTGGGCGTTGAAGGCGTTGTTCTTTTCCGGGCGATTGAGCCAGAGCGTGGCGAAGCCGCGGGGGTCATCGATCAGCGTTACCGTGGTGAAAGGCGTCATGGTCAGTTCCCCTGGCTACATGCGAAACAGGCCGAAAGTGGTTGGCTCGATGGGCGCGTTGAGAGAGGCGGACAGTGCCAGCGCCAGAATGTCGCGTGTCTGGGCCGGATCGATCACGCCGTCGTCCCAGAGGCGGGCGCTGGAGTAGTAGGGGTGGCCCTGATGTTCGTACTGATCGAGAATCGGTTGTTTCAGCCCGGCCTGCTGCTGTTCGCTGAAAGGCTGGCCATTGCGTTCGGCCTGTTCGCGTTTGACCTGGACCAGAACGCCGGCAGCCTGTTCGCCCCCCATCACGCCGATTCGGGCGTTGGGCCACATCCACAGGAACCGTGGATCATAGGCGCGACCGCACATGCCGTAGTTTCCGGCCCCGAAACTGCCGCCGATGATGACCGTGAACTTCGGCACCCGGGCACAGGCCACGGCTGTTACCAGCTTGGCCCCGTGTTTGGCGATGCCTCCGCTTTCGTATTTCTGCCCGACCATGAAGCCGGTGATGTTCTGCAGGAACAGCAAGGGGATGCCGCGCTGGCAGGCCAGCTCGATGAAATGCGCGCCTTTCTGGGCGGCTTCCGCGAAGAGAATGCCGTTATTGGCCAGGATTGCGACGGGGTAGCCGTGCAGGCGAGCAAAACCGCAGACCAGTGTGGTGCCGAACAGGGTCTTGAACTCATCGAATACGGAGCCGTCCACCAGTCGCGCAATGACTTCACGCACATCAAAGGGCTGTTTGGCTTCGGCCGGGATCACGCCGTACAGTTCGTTGCAGGCATACAGCGGCGCAACGGGTGTCGTGACGCTCAATTGGCCTTGCTTGCGCCAGTTGAGGTTGGCAATGCTGCGTCGGGCCAGCGCCAGGGCGTGTTCGTCGTTTTCGGCATAATGGTCGGCGACGCCGGAAACCTTGCAATGCACATCGGCACCGCCCAGTTCCTCGGCGCTGACGACCTCGCCGGTCGCGGCTTTTACCAGAGGCGGCCCGGCCAGGAAAATCGTGGCCTGGTTGCGCACCATGATCGCCTCGTCGGCCATGGCGGGTACATAGGCACCGCCTGCGGTGCAGGAGCCCATGACCACGGCGATCTGAGGAATGCCCTGGGCGCTCATGTTGGCTTGGTTGAAAAAGATCCGCCCGAAGTGTTCGCGGTCAGGAAACACTTCATCCTGGCGGGGCAGGTTGGCTCCGCCCGAATCCACCAGGTAGATGCAAGGCAGGCGATTCTGTTGGGCAATGGCCTGTGCGCGCAGATGCTTTTTGACGGTCAGCGGGTAGTACGAACCGCCTTTTACCGTTGCGTCATTGGCAATCACCATGCACTCGACACCTTCGACCCGACCGATGCCTGCGATCACACCGGCGGCAGGAACGTGTTCGTCATAGACTTCATGGGCGGCCAGCTGGCCTATTTCCAGAAAGGGTGAACCTGGGTCCAGCAGGCGATTGATCCGCTCGCGGGGTAACAGTTTGCCGCGTGCCGCATGGCGTTCCTGAGCCTTGGCGCCGCCGCCTTCGTGGATCGAGGCCAGCAGGCGGCGCAAGGCATTGACCTGTTCCAGCAAGGCCTCGCGGTTACGGGTGAATTCAGGGGCGTGTGTATCGATCCGGCTGGTCAGAATGGTCATGAAATGCTCCGCCCATCAATGCGTCTCGTTGAACAGCTCGCGGCCAATCAGCATGCGCCGGATTTCACTGGTGCCTGCGCCGATCTCGTACAGCTTGGCGTCGCGCAGAAGCCGGCCGGCCGGAAAGTCATTGATGTAGCCATTGCCGCCCAGTATCTGAATGGCGTCCAGTGCCATCTGAGTGGCCTGTTCTGCGCTGTAGAGAATGACGCCGGCGGCGTCCTTGCGAGTGGTTTCGCCCCGGTCACAGGCCTGGGCGACGGCATACAGGTAGGCGCGGCTGGCATTGAGCCGGGTGTACATGTCCGCGACCTTGCCCTGAATCATCTGGAATTCGCCGATGCTCTGGCCGAACTGTTTGCGCTCATGAATGTAGGGCAGTACCACATCCAGGCAGGCCTGCATGATTCCGGTCGGGCCGCCGGCCAGCACGACACGCTCGTAGTCCAGGCCGCTCATCAACACTTTCACGCCGCCATTGAGGGGGCCGAGCAGGTTTTCTTCCGGGACTTCGACATCATCGAAAAACAGCTCGCAGGTATTGGAGCCGCGCATGCCGAGCTTGTCGAACTTGGGGCTGCGGCTGAAGCCTTTCCAGTCACGCTCGACGATGAAGGCGCTGATGCCATGAGCGGCCTTTTCCGGCTCGGTCTTGGCGTAGATCACATAGGTATTGGCATCCGGGCCGTTGGTGATCCAGGTCTTGCTGCCGTTGAGTACGAAACGGTCGCCATGCCTGTCGGCCCGCAGTTTCATGGATACCACGTCGGAACCGGCATTGGGCTCGCTCATGGCCAGGGCACCGACCTGTTCGCCGCTGATCAGGCCGGGCAGGTAGCGAGCCTTTTGCGCCGGGGTGCCGTTGCGGTTGATCTGATTGACGCAGAGGTTCGAGTGCGCGCCATAGGACAGCGCGACCGAAGCCGAGCCGCGGCTGATTTCCTCCATGGCAACGACGTGGGCCAGATAGCCCAGGCCTGCGCCGCCATATTCTTCATCGGCGGTGATGCCCAGCAGCCCCATGTCACCGAACTTGCGCCACATGTCTGCCGGGAACAGGTTGTCGCTGTCGATCCGGGCGGCGCGGGGAGCCAGTTCGGATGCCACGAAGGATCGAACCTGATCGCGCAACATGTCGATGGTTTCACCCAGGGCGAAATTGAGGCCGGGATAGATCATGGTTAGCGCTCCTGTTTTATTGTTGGGCGGATGGGCTATGACCTTTACGTTAACGTAAGACTGCAATTGGCAAAGTGTCAATGTGGCAGGCGGGCGAGGAGGGAGGCTGGGCGAATGCCGGAAAGCACGAAGGGGAGCCTGGGCTCCCCTTCAAGGTTTCTTCGTATATGCTCTTTTTTGTTTTTCGGGCGGCCTTTTATTGTTTTTGGCGACCAGACCCTTCACATCTTTTTTGAGCGATCCCCATCCGGGATCAAGAGCAAACGTATTTTTTTGAGCGCTGATGTGGCTTTCATCGTGTCGATCCAACCGGACTCGTGCTACCTGAAGGTAGTTTTATTCTTTTTTGTCAGGTTGCGAATTCCCTTCTTCAAGGGGCTTCGGAAAGCGATCCACTTCAAAAAAATCTGTTAGCTGCGCCTCTGTCCGTGTTGTTCTTGTTATGTCAGAGCCGATACGTATTGTTTTTATTGGGTTGCTGCG
The DNA here is from genome assembly GCF_044748865.1 of Pseudomonas sp. NPDC089734. NCBI lineage: Bacteria > Pseudomonadati > Pseudomonadota > Gammaproteobacteria > Pseudomonadales > Pseudomonadaceae > Pseudomonas > Pseudomonas sp. NPDC089734. The sequence continues at coordinate 110,973 of NZ_JBIVGV010000004.1, forward strand.
ATTTTTGTTTTTGTTATATCTGAGACATAGCAGAAGCCATGCCAACTTTTGATAAAGCCTTTAAACACAAGGGTTTCAGGGCTGTTCGGTGGTTGAGGTGTCAGATCCGTCAACCTGTAAATGTTTCCGTGTTACCCGTTTTGCCCGGCCAATGGTGGGAAGGGTAACACTCTGTGACAACTTGTCGCACGGCTTCGCCGACAAACGAGCCTTCTCAGACGGGTTGCCAGGCTTGCGCGACTTTCGACCCGTTGCGACGTTCCAGCACCTTGCAGATCCGCTGGCCAGCGGCAATCAGGCGTGCCATATCAACGCCGGTCTCGATCCCCAGTCCCGTCAGCATATAAAGCACATCCTCCGTTGCGACATTTCCGCTGGCTCCCTGAGCGTAGGGACAGCCTCCCAGTCCGGCGACCGAGCTGTCGAACACCTCGATCCCTTCCAGCAGGCTGGCATAGATATTGGCCAGGGCCTGGCCGTAAGTGTCGTGGAAATGTCCGGCAAGCTTGCTGCGGGGTATACGACCGGTCACGGCATCGATCAGTTTTCGGGTGGCTTCCGGTGTGCCGGTCCCGAGGGTATCGCCCAGCGATACCTCGTAACAGCCCATGTCGATCAACTCATTGGCGACCGACGAAACCTGCTGCGGTGTGACCTTTCCTTCGTAAGGGCAGCCCAGAACGCAGGAAACGTAGCCTCTGACACGGATGCCATGCCGCTGTGCCGACACCATCACCGGCAGGAAGCGCTCCAGGCTTTCACTGATGGAGCAATTGATATTGCGCCGGGAAAAGCCTTCCGAGGCAGAAGCGAACACGGCGACTTCCCTGACGCCCGCAGCAAGGGCGTCCTCGAAGCCTTTCAGGTTGGGGGTCAGGGCTGAATGAATCACGTCTGTCTGGCGACTGAGGAGGGCGAAGACTTCGGCGGAGCCGGCCATCTGCGGCACCCATTTGGCGGAAACGAAACTGCCGGCCTCGATATGCTTCAATCCTGCCGCCGACAGGTCCTCGATCAGCCGCACCTTGTCCAGGGTGCTGACGGGGCGTGCTTCGTTTTGCAGGCCGTCACGGGGACTGACTTCTACCAGGCGAACGTATCGAGGCAGTGACATGATGATCTTACCTCAGGTTATATCGAGGTTTTTTATTCAATAGATTGATTTATAAGGGTTTTATCTAGTTCTTTTCGGCAACGTTCTTCGGCCGTGTCCAGTTCCAGCTGCATTTGCCGGATATCCAGAAGCTGCTGTTCAAGCTGGTCGCGACGTTCTTCAATCTTGCCCAGCATGGTGTGCAACTGCTTTTGATTGCCGCCGCGAGGGTCATACAGCTCAATCAGCTCCCGGCATTCTGCCAGGGAGAAACCAATGCGTTTGCCCCGCAGGATCAGCTTGAGGGTGACTTTGTCGCGAGCCGAGTAGATGCGCTCAAGGCCCCGTCTTTCCGGGCTCAGCATGCCTTGCTCCTCGTAAAAGCGAATGGCGCGGGTGGTGATGTCCAGTTCGCGGGCAAGGTCGGAAATGCTGTAGGTCGGGGTGGTCATGGCTTGGCTCGTCGGTAACCCGTTCGTAAAGAGCCTAGGTCTGGCTTGACGTATACGTCAAACCAGAAGCCATACCGGACAGAAATGACAATCTAGAAAATACTTTAAGTTCTTATATAAAAACCTTTTTTATCAGTTATTTAAATCTCATAGCTAATCTTGTTTCGAGTTGTTTTCCTGCGCAGCAATACGCTGAGACAACTCGATGATCTGTTCGCGCATCCAGCGATTGGCGGGGTCCTGATCGGTGCTTTCGTGCCAGTAGAGATGGGTTTCGACCGAAGGCACATCGTTGACGGGCAGGTAGACGTAATGCAGGTCGTTGCCTCGTGCGAAGCGCTCCGGCACGGTCATGACCATGTCGGTCTGTTGCAACACCTGTGTGGCCATCAAATAGTGCTGTGAGCGCAAGGCAATCCTGCGCTGGATGCCCATTTTGCCCAGTGCCAGGTCCACATGACCCAGGCCGCTGCGACGGCTGGAGATGTGAATGTGGGCCTGTGCCAGATAATCGTCCTGGCTGACGGTCGCCTGGCTGGCCAGAGGGTGTTCCTTGCGCATTGCGCACACGTAGCGGTCTTCCATCAGCTTGACGTGGCGAACCTGCGGGTCGGTATTGAGAGGGGCGTCGACGGCAAAATCCAGACGCCCGGCCGCCAGATCCTTGGTGGTTTCGCGTCGCCGGGACAAAAAACTCTCGATGGTCACGGCGGGTGCCAGGCGTCGCAGGCGCTGGAACAGCCGGGGCAATATCACGGCCTCGGTGAGGTCGGTCATGCTGATGCGGTAGTTCTTGCTGGCCTGCGCCGGGGTGAAGATGCGGCTTTCCTGTACCGATACCCGCAGCAGCGACAAGGCGTTGCGCACCGGACCGATGATGTTCTGGGTCATGGGCGTCGGCACCATGCCCTGGGCCGTGCGCACGAAAAGTGGGTCGTTGAAGGTTTCGCGCAATCGCGCCAGGGCGTTGGAAACCGCTGGCTGGGTAATGCCCACGATCTGCCCGGCACGTGTCAGATTGGCTTCGGTATAGATGGCGTCGAAGACAATGAAAAGATTGAGATCAACCTTGCTCAGGTTCATTGGAGGCGCCTCTTGTCGTTCTTGTAGGGTCACTGCTTATGCCGCAGCGTGGCTCGATCATATATGGGTTATGAATGTTTATATACGGTGAGAATAGATTAGGTAAATGCCAACGGATTCTCTAGGCTGGCGCACATGCCATTTCATCGAGAAGGTAACGACCCATGGATTTCGCCTATTCCCCGAAAGTGCAGGCATTGCGCGAGCGCGTCACCGCATTCATGGATGCCCATGTCTATCCGGCAGAGCCGGTGTTCGAGCGCCAGGTGGCGGAGGGTGATCGCTGGCAGCCGACGGTGATCATGGAGGAGCTCAAGGCAAAAGCCCGGGAGCAGGGCCTGTGGAATCTGTTCCTGCCCGATTCGCAGCAGGGCGCGGGCCTGACCAATCTGGAATATGCGCCGCTGGCCGAAATCATGGGGCGCTCACTGCTGGGCCCTGAGCCTTTCAATTGCTCGGCGCCAGACACGGGGAATATGGAAGTGCTGGTGCGTTATGGCACCGAGCAGCAGAAACGGCAATGGCTGGAGCCGCTGCTGCGAGGCGAGATCCGTTCGGCATTCGCCATGACCGAGCCTGACGTGGCCTCTTCGGATGCCACCAACATGGCGGCCCGCGCCGAGCGCGTGGGTGATGAATGGGTGATCAATGGGCGTAAGTGGTGGACGTCCGGTGCCTGTGACCCGCGTTGCAGGATCCTGATCTTCATGGGCCTGACCAACCCCGACAGCCCTCGTCATCAACAGCACTCGATGATTCTGGTCCCGACAGACACCCCCGGCGTGAACATCATTCGGCCTGTGCCGGTCTTCGGCTACGACGATGCGCCGCACGGTCATGCCGAAATCCACTTCGAGAATGTCCGGGTGCCTTACGAGAATGTCCTGCTGGGCGAGGGCCGGGGGTTTGAAATAGCCCAGGGGCGTCTGGGACCGGGCCGTATCCACCACTGCATGCGTTCTATCGGCATGGCAGAGCGTGCCCTGGAACTGATGTGTCGGCGGGCCGTCGATCGCGTGGCATTCGGCAAGCCGCTGGCAAGGCTGGGAGGCAATATCGACAAAATCGCGGACTCGCGCATGGAAATCGATATGGCCCGCCTGTTGACCCTGAAGGCGGCCTACATGATGGACACCGCAGGCAACAAGGTGGCCAGGAGCGAGATTGCGCAAATCAAGGTGGTTGCGCCGAATGTGGCGTTGAAGGTCATTGACCGGGCGATCCAGATACACGGCGGAGCAGGGGTTTCCAACGACTTTCCCCTGGCCTACATGTATGCGATGCAGCGCACGTTGCGTCTGGCCGACGGGCCCGATGAAGTGCATCGGGCGGCGATCGGCAAATACGAGCTGGGTAAATACATGCCTCGTGACTGAGGCGGGTCACTGCACCCAGACTTCAACCCGACGGTTCTTGATCCGGCCTTCGTCGGCATCGTTGGCGGCGACCGGCATTTCATCGCCAAAGCCCAGGATTTCGCAGCAGCTGACCCTGTTTTTCTGCAATTCCCGGCGAACGGCCATGGCGCGCAGTCTGGAGAGCAAGGTGGCCCGTTCCGAGTCGTGCTTGGCGTCGCCAAAACCTACCAGGGTGAGTGAACGGTTCAGTTTTTCGTGGGTTTTCAGATACTCCACGACGCGTTGCAGGTCGAGCTGGGCCTTGTTGTCCAGCCGGGCACTGCCTTGAGCGAAACGGAAGTTCACCGACAGACGCTCCGCGTGGCGGGTCAGGGCCTGATAATCCTCGGGCATCCGGGGCGTCGCCTGGACTTTCATGGCTTGAACGGTCTGAGCCACAAAGCCATTGCGTGCCACGATGGCCTGGCCTTCAGGGCTTTGTGCAAAGTTCACCAGTTCCTGCGCCCAGGGGCGTTTGGCCTGGGGTGGTTGATACAGGTACAGACGCCTGGACAGCGGATAATCCTCGGTGGCGATCAGGCTGGTCGTGGGCAGCATCGGTTTCGAGTCACCGTCCGCGATGGCCACGGCCTTGGCCTTGCGGACATAAGGCAGACCGATGAAACCAATGCCGTTGCGATCCTGGCTGACCTCATCGGAAAGCTGTTCGCTGGACTCGAAACGCTTGGCATGACGTGACAGGGACTTGTCGTTTCTGGCCAGTATCAATTCCTTGAAGGTTTCATAGGTGCCGGATTTTTCGTCCCGTGCATACAGATGGACTTCCCCGGGGCGGCCGCCGATTTCCTGCCAGTTCTGGACCTCGCCGGAAAACAGGCGGGCCAGTTGCGCCGTCGTGAGCTGTTGCAGCGGATTGCTCGGGTGCAGGATGACCGCCACGCCGTCGATGGCAATGACCTGCTCGCCTTCAGGGCTCTTCAGGTTGCCGAGACTGGTCAGTTCCAGCGCTTCCTGGTCCTTGATCGGGCGAGACGACGCAGCAATGTCGGCACGACCTGCTTTCAGCGCAGTAAAACCGGTGCCTGAACCATGGGCGGCCACTTCGGCCGTCACGGATTGACCGGCCGGGGTCACGCCTGTGACCCGCACTTCATTGGGTTGGGCGCCGGGCAGTATTTGCAGGGATTTCAGGCCTTGCTCATGCATCAGGCCTTCGATCAGGGCCGGGCCCAGTTGGGCATTGATCGTGTTGGAACCTTGAATCCGCAGGACTGGCGTGTTGTCCGTCGGGACAGGCAATGCTGCCAGACCGAGGCCGGGCAGAAGGGCGCAACACAGGGGCAGCGCCGAAAGCAGAGCGCGCAGCATCTGCGTCACCTTGAATAGCTGAAAGTGCCGGAAGAATAAGACAGGCAGATTGCTGAAATATGACAGTTGGTGCGGCCGCCTTTCACGGCCGGAACCGATCGGCCTGCCTCACGGCCAGCCAATCGGTCTTCTCGGCTTTTTCAGCTCAATTCAAGCCAGATCGGTGCATGATCCGAAGGCTTTTCCATGCCGCGCAAATCATAATCGACACCGGCAGCCTTGATCCTGGGCTGCAGTCCGGTGGAGGTCATGATCAGGTCGATGCGCAGACCGCGCTTGGGGGTGTCTTCAAAGCCGCGGCTGCGATAGTCGAACCAGCTGAACTGGTCGATCACTTCCGGATTCAGGTAACGGAAACTGTCGACCAGGCCCCAGTTCTTCAGGCGCTCCATCCATTCACGCTCTTCCGGCAGGAAGCTGCATTTGCCGGTTTTCAGCCAGCGTTTGGCGTTATCCGGGCCGATGCCGATGTCGCAGTCCTGAGGGGAGATGTTCACATCGCCCATGACGATCAGCGGTTGTTCCTGGCTGAAGCGGCTTTCCAGCAAGTCCTGAAGGTCCTTGTAGAAGCGTTCTTTGGCCGGAAACTTGGTGGGGTGGTCGCGGCTTTCACCCTGAGGGAAGTAACCGTTCATGATGGTGACCGGCTGGCCGTTCCGGTCGGCGTAGGTTCCCCAGATAAAACGTTTCTGCGCTTCTTCGTCGTCAGTGTCGAAGCCCTTGTGCAGGGCCAGCGGCATGTTCCGCGACAGCAGTGCGACCCCGTAATGGCCTTTCTGGCCGTGAAAGTGGACGTGATAACCAAGCGCTTCGATTTCCGCCTGGGGGAACTGGTCGTCGGAGACTTTGGTTTCCTGCAGGCCGATCACGTCAGGCTGATGCTTTTCGATCAGCGCCGCCAGCTGATGCGGTCGGGCGCGCAGACCGTTGATGTTGAAGGAGACGATTTTCATAAGGCGGCAATCCTGGAGTCATACAAAAAGGCGATGCTAGCCGACCGGCCGATTTACGGCCAGCACACAGTCGGCTGCTACGCTGGAGAAGGGGAAGTCTACTGGAACTGTTGTCGCATGCCGTCATTCTCGCCCCGTTTTCCGGTGCGTGAGTGGTGTCTTTATCGCTGAATCAAGAAGAAACCGTCATGGGCCGGCACGTCTGTTTCAAGGCTGGCCATGACGTAAGGGATTGAAAATCAGACTTATTGACGTATTCCAACCGGACTCGTCGCTCGTGTTAGCATCCGCGCCCATGAAGTTTTTCAGAATAGTCAGCAGCGTGCTCCTGATGTCTGTGGGAGCGGCGGCTCATGCCCAGGCCCGACTGGATATCAGGATCAAACCCGAGAATCCGGAGCTCAAGGCCAACATAGAAGGCTATGTGGGCAGTCCGGGTGAGCGTGATGCAGAAGCCTTGCAGCATTTCAGCATCGGGGCCCAGGAGCAGGCCCAGAAAGCCGCTCAGGCCCTGGGCTACTATCAGGCGCAGATCGACAGCCATGTGACGGACGACAAGGAGCCGCAACTGGTCATCGATATCCAGCCGGGCGAACCGGTTCGCCTGCGTACTGTGGCCGTGCGCATTGACGGGCCGGCAGCGTCCCTCAAGGCTTTTCAGGTGCCGAAGAGCCGGGCGCTGGCTCCGGGGGCGGTCTTGAATCACGGTCATTACGAAGATGCCAAGCGTCTGATCCAGAATCAGGCCTCGCGTTATGGCTTTTTCAGTGGGCGCTTCACTCGCCAGCGGCTGGTGGTGGACCCGCGTGCCGGCGTGGCGGACATCGAGCTGATCTACGACAGCGGCCCGCGTTACTCCCTGGGGAAAGTGACCTTCAGCGGTGATACGCCGCTTGACGATGACCTGCTCAAACGCATGGTGCCGTTCAAGGACAACACGCCCTATGACTCGCAACTGATCGCCGAGCTCAATCAGGCCATGCAGGCCAGCGGTTATTTCGAGGGGGTACGTGTCGATGCCGCGCCAACGGCTGCCGAAGGGCAGGTCATCCCGGTGACGGTGCAACTGCAAATGCGCAAGCCGCGCACCATGGGCCTGGGGCTGGGCTTTTCCACGGATGTCGGCCCACGGGGCAAGGCCAACTGGACGCGCCACTGGGCCAACCCTCAAGGCCACAGTTATGGATTCGAGAGCGAGCTTTCGGCGCCCCGGCAGAACGTGGGCCTGTGGTACGACGTGCCTCTGGACCCGCCGCTGACCGACAAGCTGCGCTACGCCGGGGGCTATCAGTATGAAGAAATCGCCGGCACCGACAGCCTCAGCAAACTGCTCACGGTCGGCCCCGAATGGCACAGCAAGTTGCCCAGCGGCTGGGAGCGGGTCATTTCTCTCAAATGGCAGCGCGAGGAATACCGTCTGGGCGATGACAGCGGCTTGAGCACCTTGCTGATGCCCGGCATCAGCTATTCGTTTCTCGACAGTGACAATCGTATCGATCCACACCACGGCTACCGGCTGCAATTCGATATGCAGGTGGCCAAGGAAGGCATGCTGTCCGATGCCAACCTGTTGCACGGTAATGTCTTGCTCAAGGGGCTGACGACACTGGCGCAGAAGCATCGCTTTCTGGGTCGCGTGCAGTTCGGCGGTAACCTGACCAATGGCTACACGTCCATCCCGCCGTCGCTGCGCTTCTTTGCCGGTGGCGATCAGAGCGTACGCGGCTATGACTACCAGACCCTGTCGCCGACGAACTCGGACGGGGATCGTATCGGTGGTCGCTACATGGTGGCCGGCAGTGTCGAATACCAGTACTCGATTGCCGAAAAATGGCGTCTGGCGACCTTCATCGATCAAGGCAACGCCTTCAATAACCTGGAGCTGCCCAGCATGAAGACGGGCGTGGGCTTCGGTGTGCGCTGGGTTTCGCCGGTCGGGCCGCTGCGCCTGGATCTGGCCCGGGCGCTGGACGATGACGGCGGCATTCGTCTGCACTTCTCCATGGGGCCGGAACTGTGAAGCGTCTGAACATGAAACGTGCTGCCGGGATCGCCGGTCTGGGGCTGGCCACGATCATGCTGCTCTTGGTGGCGGGCGTCTGGCTGGCTGTTGGGACGCAAGGCGGCAGTCAATGGGTATTGGCGCGAGTGCCCGGTCTGCAGGTCGAGGGCTTCAACGGGCGGCTGAACGGCCAGTGGCAGGCGGACAGTCTGCTTTGGCAGCAGGGCGAGGATCGCGTCGAGATCAGTGCCGTCGAGTTCGACTGGTCGCCTGCCTGTCTGTTGACGATGACGTTATGCATTGATCGATTGCAGGCCGGGCAGGCGCGCCTGCACTTTTCTGGCAGCCAGGAGCCTGCCAGCGAGGAACCGCTGACCTTGCCGACCTTGAAGCTGCCCGTGGCGATTCGCTTGAATGACGTCCGGCTGGGCAGCCTGCAACTGGATGGTGTCGAACAACTGAGTGACCTGAAGCTGGCCGCTCACTGGACGGTCGATGGACTGCAGATCGACACCGCTCACCTGCAACGGGATGATCTGGCGCTCGACCTGACCGGGCTGTTGAAGCCCGATGGCGACTGGCCGCTGACGGCTCAGGGGACAGTGCAACTGCCGCCGCAGGGCGGGCAGCCCTGGACGCTGGCGCTGAATATCACGGGCGAACTGCTCAAGACCCTGCAGCTCCAGGCGGACAGCAAGGGTTACCTGGAAGGGCAACTGAAAGGCGAGCTGCAGCCGCTGGCCGAGCACCTTCCGGCTCGACTGAGCATCACTTCTGAACGGTTCAAGCCTGATGCCGGATTGCCGGACACCTTGCAACTCGAACAGTTGTTGCTCACGGCAGAGGGCAATCTCGAGGCCGGCTATCAGATCGCAGGCACCGCCAGCCTGCCCGCCGAGCAGGGGCCTGTCGCCCTGACGCTTCAGGGGCGTGTCGATGCGAAGGGCGCGGATATCGAAGCATTGCAACTGACGGCCAGTGAGCAACAACGACTCGCTCTCAATGGCCGCTTGAGCTGGGAAACCGGGTTCAAGGCCGATGCAAAGATCGACTGGCTGGATTTTCCCTGGCAGCGGCTTTATCCGCTGGCTTCGGCACCCCAGGTCAGCTTGCGCAAGTTCAATGGAGAGATTTCCTACACCGATGGCCAGTATCTGGGGTTCTTTCATTCGGACCTGGACGGCCCTGCCGGTGCCTTCAGCCTGGGCAGCCCGTTCAGCGGCGATCTACAGCAGGTGTTCTTGCCACAGCTTGAACTGGTCGCGGGGCAGGGCAAGGCCAGCGGCCATCTGAACCTGCAATTTGCCGATGGCATCGGCTGGGACACGGCGCTGGATCTGAGTGCGCTCGATCCGGCTTACTGGGTGGCAGAACTGCCGGGGACGCTGGCCGGTGTGTTGCGCAGCAAGGGGCAGTTCAAGCAGGAACAGCTCGACCTGAATGCCGACCTGGACCTCAAGGGGCGCTTGCGTGGGCAGCCGGCGCTGTTGCAGGTCAAGGCCGACGGCAGTTCCGACCAGTGGAACCTGAGTGCGCTGGAGATCCGTCTGGGAGACAACCGGATTCGGGGGCGTGGCAATCTGCAGCAAACCCTCAAGGGGCAGGTGGACCTCGATCTGCCTCGTCTGGGGCAACTGTGGCCACGTTTGCAGGGGCGGATCAATGGACGCCTTGAGCTGGCCGGTACCCTTCAGGCCCCTCAGGGGCAACTCGCCTTGCAGGGCGGGCAACTGGCCTTGCAAGACAATCGTCTGCAAAACCTGACACTGACGGCCCGGCTCGATCAGGCCCAGCGTGCAACGGTCGATTTCAAGGGCAGCGGTATTCAGGCGGGTGAGACCGGGTTGGGAACGCTCACCGTCAACGGGCAGGGCACTCTCAAGAACCAGCAGGTGAAGCTCGATCTGCAAGGCCCTTTGCTGAAACTGGCCCTGGCGCTGGACGGCGGGCTGGATCAGGGTAACTGGCGAGGCCGTCTGGCCAGTGGCGATATTCAGAGCGGTGGGCAGGACTGGCAATTGCAGCGCCCGGCGGCGCTTGAGCGGCTGGCCGACGGCAGGGTCAACTTTGCAGCGCATTGCTGGGTTTCCGGGCAGGCCAGTCTGTGCGGTGAGGATCAGCGTTTGATGCCCGAGCCGCGTCTGCGTTATCACTTGAAGAACTTCCCTCTCGACAGTCTGGCTCAGTGGCTGCCCAAGGATTTCGCCTGGAAAGGCTCGCTCAATGCGGATGTAAAACTCGACCTGCCAGCCGCCGGGCCTGACGGGCAGATCACGGTCGATGCCAGCAACGGTACGCTGCGGGTCCGGGAAAAGGATCAGTGGCTGGATTTCCCTTATCGCAGCCTGAAACTCAGCAGTACTCTGAAACCCCAGCGTATCGATTCGCGGCTGGACTTCGATGGCGAAAAGCTGGGCCGCTTGCTGCTCTCGGTACGACTCGATCCGCTGTCGCGCAACAAGAACCTGAGTGGCGATTTCAGCCTGTCGGACCTCGATGTCTCCGTGGCACGGCCATTCGTGCCCATGGTGCAGAAGTTCAATGGTCGTCTGAGTGGCAGCGGTCGTTTGTCCGGTGGCCTGCTGGCCCCTCAGGTCAACGGCAGCATTACCCTGGATAATGGCGAGGTTTCCGGGCCGGAACTGCCCATGGCGTTGCAGGACCTGAAGGTGCAGGCCCTGATCGCCGGGGAGAGCGTGCAACTCGAGGGCGGCTGGAAGAGTGGTGCAACCGGGCAGGGCTCGTTGAGCGGGCAGGTGGCCTGGGGGCAGGCCTTGCGGGTGGATATAAACCTCAAGGGCTCACGCCTGCCGATCACGGTCGAACCTTATGTCTCGGTGGAGGCGGCTCCCGACCTGAAGATCTCCATGCACAACGACCGGCTGGGTATTTCCGGCAAGGTGCTGGTGCCCAAGGGGACGATCACGGTACGCGAACTGCCACCTTCGACGGTGAAGTTGTCCGGCGATACGGTCATTGTCGGGCAGCCGGTCGAGGAGGCGAGCCCGGCCATGGCCATGGCGATGGATATCGACGTAGAAGTCGGGCAGGAAAAACTCGCCTTCAGCGGCTTTGGCCTGACGGCCAATCTGGCCGGTCATGTGCACATCGGCGACAACCTCGATACCCGGGGCGAGCTGAACCTCAATGACGGACGTTATCGTGCCTACGGGCAGCGTCTGACGATCCGCAAGGCCCGCCTGCTGTTTGCCGGGCCGATCGATCAGCCTTATCTGGATATCGAGGCGATTCGCCAGACCGACGAGATCATTGCCGGTATCAGGCTGACCGGCAGCGCCGATCAACCGACCACCGTGGTGTTTTCCGAGCCGGCCATGAGCCAGGAGCAGGCGCTCTCGTATCTGGTCATGGGCAGGCCTCTTGGGAACGACGGTGAGGACAGTAATATGGTCGCTCAGGCTGCACTGGCGCTGGGGGTGGCCGGCAGTGCCTCGACCACCGGCAAGCTCGCCGATAACCTGGGCATCAAGGACTTCGAGCTTGATACCAGCGGTACAGGCAACAAGACCAACGTCGTGGCGAGCGGCAAGATCACCGACAAGCTCAGCCTGCGTTATGGCGTCGGAGTCTTCGAGCCGGTCAATACCATTGCGCTGCGTTACATGCTGAGCAAGAAGGTGTATCTGGAGGCGGCCAGCGGCATTGCCAGCTCGCTGGACATTTTCTATAAGCGGGACTTTTAGGGGACAGGCTCTATTCCGTGGCTAATCAGGAAAAATCCGATATAGGTCGTCAGCTATTTTCGTGGTTAACTTCCGGCTCTTCCAAAACTCTGAAAAAGGACTGGGTTTCATGGCTCAAGTAACGCTTAAAGGCAATCCTGTACAAGTCGCTGGCGAACTGCCGAACAAGGGCAGTGTTGCACCGGCTTTCACTCTGGTAGGTGCAGGCCTTGCCGATGTGACCCTGGCTGATTTTGCGGGCAAGCGCAAAGTCCTGAACATTTTCCCGAGCATCGACACGCCGACCTGTGCGACCTCCGTACGCAAGTTCAACGCGCAGGCCAATGACGTGAACAATGCCGTCGTGCTGTGCATCTCCGCCGACCTGCCATTCGCCCAGGCTCGCTTCTGTGGCTCGGAAGGTCTCGATAACGTGAAGAACCTGTCCGCCTTCCGCAGTGCCGATTTCAGCAAGCAGTACGGTGTGGCGATTGCCGACGGTCCTCTGGCTGGCCTGACGGCTCGTGCCGTGGTCGTTCTGGACGAAAACAACACCGTCTTGCACAGCGAGCTGGTCTCTGAAATCGGCCAGGAGCCGAACTATGACGCGGCGCTGGCTGCACTGAAGTAATACGCTGCAACATTTATTCAGCGGCCTGAATTCGCTCAGGCCGTTTTTTTATTTGTGCTTCAACCGTTTAACAAAAGTAAGCGCTTGGTAAAGGCGCTTTGCTTGCAGCGCATCTGTGCTTATTGTTCTGCCTTCTGAAGAAGCCCCCATCTGTAATGGTTGATTTATTCATGCAATCGTCTGGCCCCCGTAATTCCCGTCGCTGGTTGATCAGTCTATTGGTTCTGTTGGTGATCGTCGGCCTGTGCTGGTGGTTCTGGCCTGCGTCCTCACCTCACAAGGGCAGTGAGGCCGGCAAGGCGGCAGCCGGTGCAGCAGCGGGTGGTCCTGGCGGTCCCGGTCCGGGACGGGGCATGGCGCGCCCGGGGTTCGGTGGTTCTTCGGTGGCGGTGCCGGTGAGGGTTGCGCCAGTGATCCAGGCCGATTACCCGATCTACTACAAGGCACTGGGCACGGTGACGGCGACCAACACCATCAATGTGCGCAGCCGCGTGGCAGGTGAGCTGATCAAGATCCACTTCCAGGAAGGCCAGATGGTCAAGGCCGGGGATCTTCTGGCTGAAATCGATCCACGTACCTATCAGGTCGCCTTGCAGCAGGCCGAGGGCACGCTGGCGACCAATCAGGCATTGCTGAAGAACGCCCAGATCGATGTGCAGCGCTATCGTGGCCTGTTTGCAGAAGACAGCATCGCCAAGCAGACCCTGGACACCGCCGAATCGCTGGTGAACCAGTATCAGGGAACGATAAAGACCAATCAGGCAGCGGTTGCAGAAGCCCGCCTCAATCTCGAGTTCACCCGGATCCGTGCGCCGATTGCCGGTCGCGTGGGCCTCAAGCAACTGGACGTCGGCAACCTCGTGGCCGCCAACGACACGACGGCCCTGGTGGTGATTACCCAGATCCAGCCGATTTCGGTCAACTTCACCCTCCCGGAAAAGGACCTCTCTGCGGTCATCGCCCGTTATCGCAGTGGCGACAAGCTGCCTGTCGAAGCCTGGGACCGGGGAGACGTCAAACAACAGGCCACCGGCGTGCTCGCCAGCCTGGACAACCAGATCGACGTGACCACCGGTACGCTGAAATTCAAGGCCCGCTTCGAGAACCGCGACGAAGCGCTGTTCCCCAATCAGTTCGTGAATGTGCGTCTGCGCGCTGACACCCTGCGGCAAGCGGTTCTGGTGCCGACGGCTGCCGTGCAGTTCGGCCTCAACGGCACGTTCGTCTATGCGCTGGACGGCGACAAGAAGGTCAAGATCAACCTGCTCAAGATCGGGCCGAGCGATGAAACTTCGACAGTGGTCCTCGAAGGCCTGAGCGCCGGCTCGCGGGTCGTGCTCGAAGGCACCGACCGTCTGCGAGACGGTGCGGCAGTGGAAGTGGTCAGCGACAGCAAGGACGTGCCATCGACTCCCGGCCAGCAGTTGCAGGGACGGCCCGACAAGCCCAGCGATAAATCGGCCTCGGCCGACAAGGCGGAAAAGACCCGAGTATGAACATGTCGCGTCTGTTCATCCTGCGCCCGGTTGCCACGACCCTGAGCATGCTGGCCATTGTGCTGGCCGGCCTGATCGCCTACACCTTGCTGCCGGTTTCGGCGCTGCCACAGGTGGACTACCCGACCATTCGCGTCATGACCCTGTATCCGGGGGCCAGCCCTCAAGTCATGACCAGTGCGGTGACGGCTCCTCTGGAGCGGCAGTTCGGGCAGATGCCGGGGCTGGAGCAGATGGCGTCCACCAGTTCCGGTGGCGCATCGGTCATCACCCTGCGTTTCGACCTTGAAATCAATATGGATGTGGCCGAGCAGGAAGTGCAGGCGGCCATCAATGCCGCCACCAACCTGTTGCCCACCGATCTGCCTGCGCCTCCGGTCTATAACAAGGTCAACCCGGCCGACACGCCGGTCCTGACCCTGGCGATCACGTCCCGGACCATGCCGCTGCCCAGGCTCAATGATCTGGTCGATACGCGCATGGCGCAGAAGCTCTCCCAGATCAGCGGTGTCGGCATGGTCAGCATCGCAGGCGGTCAGCGTCAGGCGGTGCGGATCAAGGTCAATCCCGACGCCCTGGCCGCCAACGGTCTGAACCTGTCCGATGTTCGCACCCTGGTCAGCGCCTCCAACGTCAACCAGCCCAAGGGCAACTTCGATGGCCCGATCCGGGTGTCGATGCTCGATGCCAACGACCAGCTCAAGTCGCCCGAGGAATATGCCAACCTGATCCTGGCCTACAGCAATGGCGCACCGCTGCGCCTGAAGGACGTGGCACAGATCGTCGATGGTGCGGAAAACGAACGGCTGGCGGCCTGGGCCAACCGCAATCAGGCTGTACTGCTCAATATCCAGCGTCAGCCCGGTGCCAACGTCATCGAGGTGGTGGACCGTATCAAGGCCCTGTTGCCGAGTATCACGGACAACCTCCCGGCCGGTCTGGATGTCATGGTCCTGACCGACCGTACACAGACCATCAGGGCTTCGGTCACCGATGTTCAGCATGAACTGCTGATCGCGATCATTCTGGTCGTGCTGGTGACGTTCCTGTTCCTGCGCCGTGTAAGCGCGACCATCATTCCCTCGATTGCCGTGCCCTTGTCCCTGATCGGGACATTTGGCGTGATGTATCTGGCCGGCTTTTCGATCAATAACCTGACGCTGATGGCGTTGACCATCGCCACGGGCTTTGTGGTGGACGATGCCATCGTGATGCTGGAGAACATTTCCCGGCACATCGAGGAGGGCGAAACACCCTTGCAGGCCGCCCTCAAGGGCGCGAAGCAGATCGGCTTCACCCTCATTTCCCTCACCCTGTCGCTGATTGCCGTACTGATTCCGTTGCTGTTCATGGCCGATGTGGTCGGGCGTCTTTTCCGGGAGTTCGCCATTACCCTGGCGGTGGCGATCCTGATTTCGCTGGTGGTTTCGCTGACCCTGACCCCGATGATGTGCGCCCGCCTGCTCAAGCGTGAGCCTGCGGAGGAGGAGCAGAGCCGTTTCTACCGTGCCAGCGGTGCCTGGATCGACTGGCTGATCAAGGTCTATGCCGGCAAGTTGCGCTGGGTCCTCAAGCATCAGCCGCTGACGCTGCTGGTGGCCATCGGCACACTGGCATTGACGGTCGTGCTGTATCTGGTCGTGCCCAAGGGTTTTTTCCCCGTGCAGGACACCGGGGTGATCCAGGGGATTTCCGAGGCACCGCAATCGGTGTCGTTCGCAGCGATGAGCGAGCGCCAGCAATCGCTGGCCGACATCATCCTCAAGGACCCGGCCGTTGCCAGCCTGTCGTCCTATATCGGTGTGGATGGCGATAACGCCACGCTCAACAGCGGACGCCTGCTGATCAACCTGAAACCACATCGTGAGCGGGACCTGACGGCCGCCCAGGTCATCCAGCGCCTGCAACCGCAACTGGACGGCCTGTCGGGGATTCGCCTGTTCATGCAGCCGGTTCAGGACTTGACCATCGAAGACCGGGTCAGCCGTACCCAGTACCAGTTCAGCATGTCGTCACCGGATGCCGAGCTGTTGAGCCTGTGGAGCGGCAAGCTGGTGGATGCCTTGAGCCAGCGCCCCGAACTGACCGATGTCGCCAGTGACTTGCAGGACAAGGGCTTGCAGGTGTTTCTGATGATTGACCGCGATGCGGCCAGCCGTTTGGGCGTCAGCGTGGCCAATATCACCGATGCGCTGTACGACGCCTTTGGCCAGAGGCAGATTTCCACGATCTACACCCAGGCCAGCCAGTATCGCGTGGTCCTGCAGGCGGCCTCCGGCAACGAGCTGGGGCCCAAGGCACTGGAACAGATTCACGTCAAGACCACCGATGGCGGGCAGGTCAAGCTGTCGAGCCTGGCACGTGTCGAACAGCGTCAGGCGCAGCTGGCGATTGCCCATATCGGGCAGTTCCCGGCGGTCATGATGTCGTTCAACCTGGCACCGGGTGTTGCGCTGGGCGAAGCGGTGAAGGTGATCGAGCAGGTTCAGAAGGACATCGGCATGCCGCTGGGTGTGCAGACTCAGTTCCAGGGCGCTGCCGAAGCATTCCAGGCGTCCTTGTCCAGCACCTTGCTGCTGATCCTGGCGGCGGTGGTGACTATGTATATCGTGCTGGGTGTGCTCTACGAGAGTTACATTCACCCGATCACCATTCTCTCGACACTGCCGTCGGCGGCCGTGGGAGCCTTGCTGGCCTTGCTCCTGAGTGGCAATGACCTGGGAATGATCGCGATCATCGGCATCATTCTGCTGATCGGCATCGTCAAGAAAAACGCCATCATGATGATCGACTTCGCGCTGGACGCCGAGCGCAATCGTGGCGTGGACCCGGAAACGGCCATCTACGATGCGGCGTTGCTGCGTTTCCGGCCGATCCTGATGACCACGCTGGCGGCGCTCTTTGGTGCCGTGCCGCTGATGCTGGCGACCGGCTCGGGAGCCGAGCTTCGTCAACCGCTGGGTCTGGTGATGGTCGGCGGGCTGTTGCTCAGCCAGATCCTGACCCTGTTCACCACGCCGGTGATCTACCTGTACTTCGATCGGTTGGGACGTCGCTGGAGGCGTGAGCCTGGCGCCGGTGCTCCTCTGGAGCGGGCTGACGCATGAACCTGTCCGCTCCCTTCATCAGCAGGCCGGTGGCCACCGTCCTGCTGAGTCTGGCAATCATGCTGCTGGGTGCCGTCAGCTTCAGGCTGTTGCCTGTGGCTCCGTTGCCGAACATGGACTTCCCGGTGATCGTGGTGTCGGCCAGCCTGCCGGGCGCGAGCCCCGAAATCATGGCCTCCAGCGTCGCAACACCGCTGGAGCGCTCGCTGGGCAGCATCGCCGGCGTCAATACGATGAGCAGCAACTCCAGCCAGGGTTCGACCCGCGTGATCCTGCAGTTTGATATCGACCGTGATATCAACGGCGCCGCACGTGAAGTGCAGGCCGCGATCAATGCCTCGCGCAACCTGCTGCCCAGCGGAATGCGCAGCATGCCGACCTACAAGAAGGTCAATCCGTCCCAGGCACCGATCATGGTGCTGACGCTGACCTCTGACGTGTTGCAGAAAGGTCAGCTCTACGACCTGGCTTCGACCATTCTTTCCCAGAGCCTGTCACAGGTGGCGGGGGTAGGGGAGGTGCAGATCGGTGGCAGTTCCCTTCCGGCCGTACGGATCGAACTGGAACCGAACATGCTGGACCAGTACGGTGTATCGCTGGACGAAGTGCGGACCACCATTACCAGCTCCAATGTGCGACGCCCCAAGGGATCGGTCGAGGACAGCCAGCATAACTGGCAGGTCCAGGCCAATGATCAACTGGAGAAGGCCAAGGACTATGCACCGCTGATCATCCGTTATCAGGACGGTGCCGCCTTGCGGCTGCGGGATGTGGCCAAGGTCAGCGATGCCGTGGAAAACCGTTACAACAGCGGTTTTTTCAACGACAAGTCCGCGGTGTTGCTGGTCATCAACCGTCAGGCCGGGGCCAACATCATCGAGACGGTGGCTCAGATCAAGGAACAGTTGCCGGCCTTGCAGGCGGTTTTGCCAGCCAGTGTGCAACTGAACATCGCCATGGACCGCTCGCCGGTCATCAAGGCCACGCTGCATGAAGCGGAAATGACCCTGTTGATCGCCGTGGTGCTGGTGGTACTGGTGGTGTTCCTGTTCCTGGGCAGCCTGCGGGCGTCATTGATTCCCACGCTGGCGGTTCCGGTGTCGCTGGTGGGGACTTTCGCCATCATGTATCTGTGCGGTTTCTCGCTGAACAACCTGTCGCTGATGGCCCTGATCCTGGCCACCGGGCTGGTGGTGGACGATGCGATCGTGGTGCTGGAAAACATTTCCCGGCACATCGATGAAGGTGTATCTCCGCTGAAGGCGGCCTATCTGGGCTCCAAGGAAGTCGGCTTCACCTTGTTGTCCATGAACGTCTCGCTGGTGGCGGTGTTCATTTCGATCCTGTTCATGGGCGGTCTGGTTGAAAACCTGTTTCGTGAGTTTTCCATCACGCTGTCGGTGGCCATCATCGTGTCGCTACTGGTGTCCCTGACCCTGACGCCCATGATGTGCGCCCGCTGGCTCAAACCCCAGAGCCATGAGCAAAACGCTTTCCAGCGCTGGAGCCAGCGCACCAACGATCGCATGGTGGCCGGCTATGACCGGACGCTCGGCTGGGTGTTGCGTCATCCGCGTCTGACGCTGTTCAGCCTGTTGATCACCATCGGCGTGAATATTGCCCTCTACGTTGTGGTGCCCAAGACATTCCTGCCCCAGCAGGACACGGGGCAGTTGATGGGCTTCATCCGTGGCGACGATGGCCTTTCGTTCACCGTGATGCAGCCCAAGATGGAAATTTTCCGTCGTGCGGTGCTGGCCGATCCGGCCGTATTGAGCGTGGCAGGCTTTATCGGCGGCAGTGGCGGGACCAACAATGCCTTCATGCTGGTGCGCCTGAAACCGATCAGCGAGCGCAAGATATCCGCCAATGAAGTGGTGGAGCGGTTGCGCAAGAACCTGCCGCAGGTGCCGGGTGGTCGCCTGTTCCTCTCGCCGGATCAGGACCTGCAACTGGGCGGCGGTCGCGAGCAGGCCAGCTCTCAATACCAGTACATCCTGCAGAGCGGTGACCTGAACAGCCTGCGCGAGTGGTATCCGAAAGTCGTGACGGCCCTCAAGGCCTTGCCGGAACTCACGGCCATCGATGCTCGAGAGGGACGCGGGGCACAGCAGGTGACGCTGGTGGTCGACCGGGACGCGGCCAAGCGTCTCGGGATCGACATGAGCATGGTGACGGCGGTGCTCAACAATGCCTACAGCCAGCGTCAGGTCTCCACCATCTACGACACCCTGAACCAGTATCAGGTCGTGCTGGAGGTGAACCCACGGTACTCTCAGGATCCGGCGACTCTGGATCAGGTGCAGGTCATCACGGAGGACGGGCAGCGGGTGCCGCTTTCGAGCATTGCCCGTTATGAGCGCAGCCTTGCCAGCGATCGGGTTTCCCATGAAGGGCAGTTCGCATCGGAGAGCATTTCCTTCGATCTGGCAGAGGGCGTCAGCCTCGATACCGCGACCGTCGCGATAGAGCGTGCGATTGCCAGGGTGGGGATGCCGTCCGATGTCATTTCCAAGATGGCCGGTGCTGCGGATGCCTTTGCCGCGACACAGAAAAGCCAGCCCTGGATGATTCTGGGGGCCTTGCTGGCGGTCTATCTGGTGCTGGGGATTCTGTACGAAAGTTACATCCATCCCCTCACGATTCTCTCGACCCTGCCTTCGGCAGGCGTGGGGGCCTTGCTGAGCATCTATGTGCTGGGCAGTGAATTCAGCCTGATTTCCCTGCTGGGGCTGTTCCTGTTGATCGGTGTCGTGAAGAAAAACGCCATCATGATGATCGACCTGGCCCTGCACCTGGAACGCGAATCCGGAATGACGCCTCAGGAGTCGATCCGCAGTGCCTGTCTGCAACGTCTGCGTCCGATTCTCATGACCACCATGGCGGCCATCCTGGGGGCATTGCCTTTGCTGCTGAGCACGGCCGAAGGCGCGGAAATGCGTCGGCCACTGGGTCTGACCATCATTGGAGGCCTGGTTTTCAGCCAGATCCTGACGCTTTACACCACTCCGGTGGTTTACCTCTATCTTGACCGCTTGCGCCATCGGTTCAACCGCTGGCGTGGCGTGCGCACCGATGCTGCTCTGGAAACTCCGATATGACCGACCACCTGGCAATCAAATCCAACCCACAGTGGCTTGTGCGCCCCCTGGCGACGGGGCTTTGCATCCTGCTGTTGAGCGCCTGTGCCGTAGGCCCCGACTACCATAAGCCTTCGGTTGCCACGCCGGCACAATTCAAGGCCGCCGAAGGCTGGCGGCAGGCATCGCCGAGCGACGCAATGGCCCGGGGCGCCTGGTGGGAAGTCTATGGGGACAGGGAGCTCAATGCTCTGGTGGAGCGGCTCAACAGCTCCAACCAGACGGTCGCTCAATATGAGGCCCAATACCGACAGGCCAGCGCCCTGGTCCGCAGCTCAAGGGGCGCCTTGTTTCCTTCACTGAACCTGACCACCGGCAAGACCCGCTCAAGCCAGGTCTCTTCGAGCACGGCCAGCCAGAACGCCAACAGTGTCAATACAAGTTACAGCGCCCAGTTGGGTGTGAGCTGGGAGGCCGATGTCTGGGGCAAGCTGCGCAGGGGGCTGGAAGCCGACACGGCCAGTGCCCAGTCCAGTCTTGCCGATCTGGCCGCCATGCAGTTGAGCCTGCAATCGCAACTGGTGCAGAACTATCTGCAACTGCGGGTACTCGACGAACAGAAGCGCTTGCTGGAATCGACAGTCCAGGCTTATGAGCGCTCTCTGACCATGACCCGGAATCAATACCAGGCCGGTATTTCCGGGCGTGAGGCGGTCGCTCAGGCGCAGACCCAGCTCAAGACCGCTCAGGCTGACCTGATCGATCTGGAATGGCAACGTGCCCAGTTCGAGAACGCCATTGCGGTGCTGATGGGTATGGCGCCGGCCGAGTTCAACCTGGTGGCCAGTACGTCCATTCCTCAACTGCCGCAGATCCCGGTGGGCATTCCTTCGCAATGGCTGGAGCGTCGCCCGGATATCGCCGCCGCCGAACGCTCGGTCATGGCCGCCAACGCCAATATCGGTGTCGCCAAGGCCGCTTACTACCCGGATTTCACGCTGAGCATGAGTGGCGGTTACAACAGCAATTCGTTTTCCAACTGGATCAGCCTGCCGAACCGGTTCTGGTCGGTCGGGCCGCAAATGGCCCTGACGCTGTTCGATGCCGGTCGACGCTCGGCAGAGGTCGACCGGACCGAAGCGATCTATGACCAGACCGTCGCCCAATACCGGCAGACGGTATTGAACGGCTTTCAGGAAGTTGAAAACTACATGGTTCAGCTCAAGGTCTACGAGCAGGAAGCTGCGGTGCGCCAGGAGGCTCTGGAGGCTGCCCGCGAATCACTGCGCCTGACCAGTAACCAGTACAAGGCCGGGTTGATCGGCTATCTGGATGTCGTCAACGTGCAGACCACGGCGCTGAGCAACGAACGCAGCGTGCTGACGGTCCTGCAAAGCCGTCTGGTTGCCAGTGTGCAGTTGATTGCGGCACTGGGCGGTGGCTGGGAGGCGCAGAGCGGTCTGGATATCGGGGAGTGAGCTGGATTCGGGCGACACAGGTCGCCCGATTGATGCCATGAATAATACTTATATGGCCAATAGCCATTTTTTTGCTCGCTGACCGCGACTTTTCAGCGTTTTTGCGTAAACTATCGCGCAACTGTTTGGCATGGATGCGTTAACTCGATCCATGTCACGGGGGCGCTCATGTTGACAGGTCACTACACCCCCTCGCTGGTTCTCATTTCTGTCTTCGTGGCCATTCTGGCCTCGTATACCGCGCTCGATCTTGCAGGTCGCATTGCCTCGGCCAGAGGGCGTGCGGTTTATATGTGGATGGGCGGTGGTGCCTTGTCCATGGGCATTGGCATCTGCTCCATGCACTTTATCGGGATGCTGGCTTTCAAGCTGCCTATCGAACTGGGGTTCGATATCCCCCTGACGCTAGGGTCATTGCTGATTGCCATGTTTTCGTCAGGGGTCGCCTTGTGGCTGGTCAACCGGCCGCAGTTGCCGCTTTCGCAACTGGGGCTGGGGGCCTTGCTCATGGGCGGCGGTATCAGCGCCATGCACTACACCGGCATGGCGGCGATGCGCATGCAGCCGGGCATCGAGTACGATCCCTTCCTGTTCGGCATTTCCCTGCTCATTGCCGTGGGAGCCTCGGCATCGGCGATCTGGATTGCGTTCCGCTTGCGTCACCAGACTGCCAATGTGTTTCTGGTCCGCGGAGGCGCAGCAGTGGTCATGGGCTTTGCCATTGTCGGCATGCATTACACCGGCATGGCGGCTGCCAGCTTCCCCGAGGGCAGCTTCTGTGGCGCACTGGGCAACGGGTTGAGAAGCGATGGGCTGGACAAGCTGGTGCTGGTCACCAGCCTGGCCGTGCTCGCCATTGTGTTACTGACCTCGACACTCGATGCCCGGCTGGAAGCCCGTACCGCCGTTCTGGCCAATTCGCTTCTGGAAGCCAACCGCGAACTGATGCACCAGGCCTTGCATGACAGCCTGACCAGCCTGCCCAATCGCGTTTTGCTGGCTGAGCGCATCGAGCAGGCCATCAACAAGGTGAATGAAAAGGGCGGATGTTTTGCCTTGATGTTCATGGATCTGGATGGCTTCAAGCCTGTCAACGATGCGTTCGGGCACCATGTCGGTGACCAATTGCTGCGCCAGGTAGCGTTGCGTCTGCGGGAGAACCTGTGCCGTCAGGACACACTGGCGCGCATTGGCGGCGATGAGTTCGTCCTGCTGATGGAAATGCAGGATCTTGAAGATGCCCGGGCGGTCGCGTCCCGTCAGGTCAATGTGATTGCCCGACCCTTCGATATCGCCGAGCACACGCTGCAGGTTTCGGTGAGCATCGGTATCTGTATGTATCCGGGCCATGGCGAGACTCAGCATGAGCTGTTGATGAATGCCGATGCGGCGATGTATAACGCAAAAGCGGCGGGCAAGAACGGCTACAGCTTCTTCGAGGCATCGATGAACACCAATGCCCGCAACCAGATGCAACTCTTGCAAGGGCTTCGAGAGGCCCTTCAACAGGCGCATTTCTGTCTTTATTACCAGCCCAAGTTCGATGCCGTCAGCGGTCAGTCGGTGGGGGCCGAGGCCTTGTTGCGCTGGAATCACCCACAGAAAGGCTTGCTGAGCCCGGACACCTTCATCGGTCTGGCCGAGAAAACCGGCCTGATCATCCCCATCGGTGAATGGGTGCTCGACGAAGCCTGCCGCCAGATGAGCGAATGGTACGCTCAGGGCTACACTCACTGGCGTATGGCCGTGAACCTGTCGGCCCAGCAGTTCTGTCATGCCGGGCTGGTCACGACGGTCTCCAATACATTGGCCAGGCACCGGCTCGCGCCCAATTGCCTGACGCTGGAAATCACCGAAACCACGGCCATGAGCAATGCCGATACCACCCAGGAGGTGCTACAGAAGCTGTCCGACATGGGCGTCGACTTGTCCATCGACGACTTCGGCACCGGTTACTCCAGCCTGATGTACCTCAAGCGTCTGCCGGCCAATGAAATCAAGATCGACCGGGGGTTTGTGCGGGATCTGGACCATGACAGTGATGACGCAGCCATTGTTTCAGCTATCGTTGCTGTTGGCCGTGCCCTGGATCTGCGTATCGTGGCCGAGGGGGTTGAAACCAGCACTCAGCAGAATTTCCTGACCCGTCTGGGGTGTGATGCCCTGCAAGGTTTCCTGTTGGGCTATCCACTGCCGGCCCAGCAGTTCATGAGCCATATCCGCTCGCACGAGGATGGTGTGTCCTCGAACATCGCGCTGAGCGCAGATGGAAATACATGATGGCATTAATGTTGGAACGCTGGCAGGATTTACAGAAGCAGCAGGGTCCATATCGTTATCTTTAGCCTCTGAAAAAGCACGAGAGACATTCATGGAAAAAGTCCTTCTCATCACTGGCGGCTCCCGCGGGATTGGCGCGGCGACGGCGCTTCTTGCCGCTTCACAGGGTTATCGAATCTGCATCAATTACCTGTCCGACCATGCTGCTGCCGAGAAGGTCTGCAGCAAGGTCCGGGAACTGGGTGCGCAAGCCATTACGGTACAGGCCGACGTCAGTAACGAGGACGAAATCATTCGTCTCTACACCCGTGTGGATGCAGAGCTTGGCCCGGTGACTCACCTGGTCAACAACGCGGCCACCATTGCCCATGTTTCGCGTCTGGACGATATTTCGGAATTCCGCATGCTCAAGATCATGATGAGCAATGTGGTGGGGCCGATGCTGTGCAGCAAGCATGCCTTGCTGCGCATGTCACCGCGTCATGGCGGCCAGGGAGGCTGTATCGTCAACGTGACGTCCCGTGTGTCCTGCCTGGGCGCGCCGGGTGAATATATCGATTACGCGGCCTCAAAGGGGGCCATGGATACGTTCACGATCGGGCTGTCCAAGGAAGTTGCGGGCGAGGGCATTCGTGTCAATGCCGTTCGGCCCGGTTATATCTTCACGGATTTCCACGCCTTGAGCGGCGATCCGTTCCGGGTCAGCAAGCTTGAGGGCGACCTGCCCATGTGCCGGGGAGGCACGCCGGAGGAGGTGGCTCAGGTCATTGTCTGGCTGCTTTCGGACAAGGCTTCCTATGTGACCGGAGCCTTCATCGATGCGGCGGGAGGTCGTTGAGCCTGGTTGTCCAGCAGCGAGCGAATGATCCGCCCCAGGGTCTCCATGGCATTTTCTGAAGCGGTAGTCCAGGGGCTGCCGTAATTCAGGCGAATGCAGTTGCCGAAGCGTCGGGCCGGGGAAAAGATCGGCCCCGGAGCAACGCTGATCCCTTGCGCCAGGGCTACTTGAAAGACTTTCAGCGAGTCGAGCGGTTCCGGCAATTCCACCCACAGGAAGTAGCCGCCTACCGGATGGCTGACTTTGGTCTGCGCAGGGAAATACCGTGCGATGGCCCTCAGCATGGCCCGTTGCTGGTCTTCCAGGGCGTAGCGCAACTTGCGCAGGTGCCGGTCGTAGCCGCCATGTTGCAGATAGTCCGCAATGGCAGCCTGAGCGGGAATCGAAGCGCAGAGCGAGGTCATCAGTTTCAGGCGTTCGATCTTCTGCGCATAACGACCGGCAGCCACCCACCCGATCCGATAGCCCGGTGCCAGGCTCTTTGAAAACGAGCCGCAGTGCATGACCCATCCTTCGCTATCGAAGGCCTTGGCCGGTTTGGGTGCCAGCGGGCCATAGTAAAGCTCGGCGTAGGCATCGTCCTCGATCAAGGGCACCTGATGCTCCCGCAGCAGGCGGACCAGCTCGCGCTTGCGCTCTTCGGGCAGCAAGGCTCCGGTCGGATTCTGGAAGGTGGTCATGCACCAGATGGCCTTGACCGGATGACGTTCCAGCGTCTGGGCCAGTATGTTCAGGTCGATGCCGTCGCGGGGATGAGTCGGGATTTCCACGGCCTTGAGCTTCAGGCGCTCCAGCACTTGCAGGCAGGCGTAAAAGGCAGGGGCTTCGATGGCCACCAGATCGCCCGGCTCGGTGACCGCTTGCAGGCAAAGGTTCAGGGCCTCCAGTGCGCCATTGGTGATCAGCAACTCTTCAACGGGAAGGACCAGGCCGTTGACCATGTAGCGCAAGGCAATCTGGCGGCGCAACTGCGGATTGCCCGGCGACATGTCCGTGACCACCATGCGCGGATCCATGTCTCGGCTGGCGCTGGCCAGTGAACGGGAAAGGCGTTGCAACGGAAACAGCATCGGACTGGGAAAGGCCGAACCGAAAGGAACGGTGTTGGGGTCCTTGATCGAATCCAGCACTGAAAACACCAGCTCGCTGACGTCCACCTCAGTGGATTCGCTGACCTGATGGCTGGCGTGTGGTTCGTTGAACGGTTTCGGGATGTTGCCGACAACGTTGTTCACGAAGTATCCGGAGCGCGCCCTGGCCCGGATCAGGCCCCGGCGTTCCAGCAGGTAATAGGCCTGGAACACCGTCGAAGGGCTGATGCCATGGGTCTGGCTCGCATAACGAACCGACGGCACCCGCTGATCCGGCCCAAGGACACCGCTGCGAATCATTTCGGCTACATCGTCGGCATATTTCTCGTAACGCTTCATGGCACCACCATTGATCCGGTAGCCGAACTATAAAGGCGAGACTGTTTGCAGAACAGATGCAGCTTGTTGCGTAAATACCGGATCAGATACCGCCTGCAGGAGCGGATTCATCCGCGAAAATGCCATTCGTGAATGAATTCGCTCCTACAGGTTTGCATTTATATCGGGCCACCTCTTTCGACCGTGTGATGGCGCCTGTCCTGTGCTCCATGCACGGTCAGGGCATCGGCCTCAGTTTCGGTTATCGGGACATTCTGCCCATCGATCAGCGCTTCGGACATGTGGGTCTGGTCATTCGTGGTTATGACCACTTGTGTCACCGCGCTGCGTAACACCACATCATTGAGCGTTGCAGAACAGGATTCGTGGGTATTGTTGAATTCCAGGGGCATGGCACGGCTCCTCAAATTGTTCCGTCAAAATTAGGACCTTGGGCTATTGGCAACGTTCTTGACCGATCGGCACCGCAACGTTGCGCTGCCGATTCTCGGACATTACCGGGCCAGAGCCATTGACTCGGGTCACGGTCGGAGGCTTCGTGCCACGGCTTCACAGAACGGCAGGAGGTTCTTCCGGAGGCGGATCGCCTACGGGAGGTTTGATCACGGGCGGCATGGTCGGTGGCGGTTCTTCATCCGGTGGCGGGACCGGCAGGTTCGGATCATCGATGTTCGGGTCCGGCGTTTCGGCGGGAATCGGAATATTCATGGGCTTCACCTCGAAAGCAGATGACGGGAGATCGTGAGGTTTGACCCCTGAAGACGTGAGGTAATTCAGAGCGTTTCGTTTTTGGCCGGTGCCAGCCGTGAGCCGGGCGTATTCGTCTACGCTTGTGTCGCACTTTCAAACTTTTTGAACTTTTGCCATTACACGTCGCTCGGAAAATCATATGACCGGTTCCGGTGGGTCACGACTTCACCGCTCGGTCCGCTATGCATCGACAAACCATTTTCTGCATGGATTCGCACAGGAGCGTCCCAGAGGCGTAAGGAGTGATGCTCGATGAAGGTGACTGCTGATCAGCCACACGGCCCGGAATCCCTGGCCTTCGATATTCCACACCCAGCCCGTCCATTGTCCCTGACCCAAGCCTTGCAACTGCCACGCATCGTGATCGAAGACACTTCGCCGGTGATCGATGGCGGTCTGTTTGCCGCCAAGGCCATTGTCGGCCAGCAGGTGAGGGTGACCGGCAAGGTGTTTGCCGATGGGCATGACAAGCTGGCGGTACGGGTCTGCTGGCGAGTGGAAGGCGAGGAACGTTGGCATACCTCTTCAATGCGGGACCTGGGTAACGACAGCTGGATCGGCGAGTTCACGCCGACTTCCGTCAATCGTTACGTGTTCCGCCTGGAGGCCTGGATCGATCAGTACGCCAGTTATCGCTACGAGCTGGAGAAAAAATACAGCGCCGGAGTGCCGATAGAACTGGAGCTTGAAGAAGGGCGTCTTCATCTTGTCCATGCCGCCGAGCGTAGCCAGGGGGCATTGCGTCAGCAGATCGAAAGCGTGCTGGAGCGTTTGGGCCTGGTTGGCACTGAAGCACGGGTTGCGCTGCTTCTGCACAGCGAAACCGCTGCCTTGATGATCCAGGCGGACAATCGTGCATTCCTGAGTCACAGCATTGAGTTTCCGCTGGATGTGGAGCGCAGGCTGGCGCAATTTGCCAGCTGGTATGAGCTGTTTCCCCGCTCGATCACGGATGATCCTGCCCGGCATGGCACCTTCAACGATGTGCAGTCGCGCCTGCCCATGATCCGTGACATGGGGTTTGACGTCTTGTACTTCCCGCCGATTCATCCCATCGGCCGGGCGCATCGCAAAGGCCCCAACAACTCATTGACCGCCGGGCCAGACGATCCCGGCAGCCCTTACGCCATTGGCAGTGCCGAAGGGGGTCATGAGGCCATTCACCCGCAGCTGGGCAGCCGTGAGGATTTTCGCAACCTGGTCAAGGCGGCTGCCGAGCACGGCCTGGAAATCGCACTGGATTTCGCCATCCAGTGTTCTCAGGACCACCTCTGGCTCAAGCAGCACCCTGGCTGGTTCTCCTGGCGTCCGGACGGCACCATTCGTTACGCGGAAAACCCGCCGAAGAAATACCAGGACATCGTCAACGTCGATTTCTATGCGCCCGATGCCATTCCTGCCCTGTGGCTGGAGCTTCGCGACGTTGTGCTCGGCTGGGTCGAGGAGGGGGTGAAGGTCTTCCGGGTCGATAACCCTCATACCAAGCCATTGCCGTTCTGGCAGTGGATGATCGGCGATATTCGCAGCCAGCATCCCGACGTAATGTTTCTGGCCGAGGCCTTTACCAAGCCGGCCATGATGGCGCGGCTGGGCAAGGTGGGGTATTCCCAGAGTTACACCTACTTCACCTGGCGCAACAACAAGGCCGAGCTGTCGGAGTATTTCACCCAACTGAATCAGCCCCCCTTGCGGGATTGCTACCGACCCAACTTCTTCGTCAATACGCCGGATATCAACCCGTACTTCCTGCATGAGTCAGGCAGGGCGGGCTTTCTGATACGGGCTGCGCTGGCGACCATGGGGTCTGGATTGTGGGGAATGTATTCGGGGTTCGAGCTGTGTGAATCGGCTCCGATTCCCGGCAAGGAAGAGTATCTGGATTCCGAGAAGTACCAGATCCGGGTCCGGGATTTCACCGCGCCGGGCAATATCATTGCCGAAATCGCCCAGCTCAATCGCATTCGTCGGCAGAACCCTGCCTTGCAGACACATCTGGGACTCAAGCTCTACGCGGCCTGGAATGACAACATCCTGTATTTCGGCAAGCGTTCTGACGATGGCAGCAACTTTGTGCTGGTCGCCATCAGCCTCGATCCGTTCAATGCCCAGGAAGCCCACTTCGAGCTGCCGCTCTGGGACATGGGGCTTCCCGACGATGCCGCGACGTCGGGGGAAGACCTGATGACCGGGCATCGCTGGACCTGGTACGGCAAGATCCAGTGGATGCGCATCGATCCTTCGTATCAACCCTTCGGAATCTGGCGCATTCAGGCGGCGAACTAGGGGACAGCAGTCATGGCGAACAAGAAGTCTGGAAGCGCCACGTTCATCAAGGACCCTCTCTGGTACAAGGATGCGGTGATCTATCAGGTGCATGTGAAGTCGTTTTTCGATTCCAACAACGATGGAATCGGCGATTTTGCAGGCCTGATCGACAAGCTCGACTACATTGCCGAACTGGGCGTCAACACCATATGGCTATTGCCGTTCTATCCGTCGCCCCGTCGCGACGACGGTTACGACATTTCCGAATATCGCGATGTACACAGCGATTACGGCACCATGGCCGATGCCCGGAAGTTCATTGCCCAGGCTCACAAGCGAGGTCTGCGGGTCATCAGCGAGCTGGTCATCAACCATACCTCTGACCAGCATCCCTGGTTCCAGAAGGCCCGGCACTCCAAGCGGGGTTCCAAGGCCCGTGACTTCTATGTCTGGTCCGACACGGATCAGAAATACGACGGCACGCGGATCATCTTTCTGGACACGGAAAAGTCCAACTGGACCTGGGACCCGGTCGCCGGCCAGTACTTCTGGCACCGTTTCTATTCCCATCAGCCGGATCTGAACTTCGACAACCCACAGGTGATGAAAGCCGTACTGGAAGTCATGCGCTTCTGGCTGGATCTGGGGGTCGATGGGCTGCGACTGGATGCCATTCCTTACCTGATCGAGCGCGATGGCACCAATAACGAGAACCTGCCCGAGACGCATCAGGTCCTCAAGCGTATCCGGGCCGAAATCGATGCCCATTATCCGGACCGCATGTTGCTGGCGGAGGCCAATCAATGGCCGGAAGACACGCAACTGTATTTCGGGGATACCCACGGTCCCGATGGCGATGAATGCCATATGGCGTTCCACTTCCCGCTGATGCCGC
Organism: Pseudomonas sp. NPDC089734; assembly: GCF_044748865.1. Classification (NCBI taxonomy): domain Bacteria; kingdom Pseudomonadati; phylum Pseudomonadota; class Gammaproteobacteria; order Pseudomonadales; family Pseudomonadaceae; genus Pseudomonas; species Pseudomonas sp. NPDC089734. Next base: position 141,215 of record NZ_JBIVGV010000004.1, read on the forward strand.
GCATGTACATGGCGCTGGCTCAGGAGGACCGTTTCCCGATCACCGATATTTTGCGCCAGACCCCGGAAATCCTGGCCAATTGCCAGTGGGCGATTTTCCTGCGCAATCACGATGAGCTGACGCTGGAGATGGTCACCGATCGCGAGCGTGACTACCTGTGGAATTACTACGCGGCAGACAAGCGGGCACGGATCAACCTGGGCATCCGTCGCCGCCTGGCGCCTCTGGTGGAGCGTGACCGGCGTCGTGTCGAGCTGCTCAACAGCATGCTGCTGTCCATGCCAGGCACCCCGACGCTGTACTACGGCGATGAAATCGGCATGGGCGATAACATTTACCTGGGCGATCGCGATGGGGTGCGTACTCCGATGCAATGGTCGATTGACCGCAATGGCGGGTTTTCCCGGGCCGATCCGGCAAGCCTGGTGCTGCCACCGCTCATGGACCCGCTCTACGGTTATCAGTCGGTCAACGTCGAAAGCCAGGAAAATGACCCTCATTCCCTGCTGAACTGGAACCGCCGCATGCTGGCCGTGCGCAAGCAGCAAAAGGCGTTCGGGCGCGGCACCCTGAAAATGCTGTCACCGTCCAATCGTCGAATCCTTGCCTACATTCGGGAATACACAGGGTCGGATGGACACAACGAGATCATTCTGTGTGTAGCCAACGTCTCCAGCGCGGCCCAGGCGGCAGAGCTGGAGTTGTCTGCCCATGCCGGTACGGTGCCTGTCGAGATGCTTGGCGGCAGTGCATTCCCGCCAATCGGGCAACTGACTTACCTGCTGACGCTGCCACCTTATGGTTTTTACTGGTTTCTTCTGGCCCCGGAGAATCAAATGCCCAGCTGGCACGTGGAACCGGCCCAAAGCATGCCGGACTTTCCGACACTGGTACTCAAGAAGCGTCTGGAAGAGCTGCTCGACGAACCGTTGCGCAGCACGATGGAAAAGACCTCGCTGGCAGTCTATCTGCCCAAGCGGCGCTGGTTCGGGGCCAAGGACAAGGCCATCGAACAGGTGGACATTGCCTATGCGGTGCGTTTTGGCGATCCGGCCCATCCGGTGCTGCTCAGCGAGATAGAGGTCACGAGCGCAGGGCAGTCCGAGCGTTATCAATTGCCTTTCGGGTTACTGGCCGAAGATGACATCAGCAGCGCCTTGCCACAGCAACTGGCGCTTGCCAGGGTCCGGCGTGGTCGGCAGGTCGGGCTGATCACCGATGCCTTCACGCTGGAAACCTTCATTGGGGCCGTGGTCCAGGGCATGCAGGCACAGACGGTGCTGCAAAGCGAGGATGGCGAGCTGCGTTTCGAGCACACGGCAGAGCTGGCCCCTCTGGGGCTGAGCCATGAATCGCCGGTTCGCTACCTGTCGGCAGAGCAATCCAACAGCTCGGTGGTGGTGGGTGACAGCCTGGTGCTCAAGATGATCCGCAAGGTCAGCGCCGGCACGCACCCGGAACTGGAAATGGGGGCTTACCTGACCCATGCCGGCTACCGGAACATTTCGCCCTTGCTGGGGGCGGTGACGCGGGTTGGAAATGACGGCCAGCCACATTTGCTGATGATCGCCCAAGGCTATCTGAGCAATCAGGGCGATGCCTGGGACTGGACCCAGAACAACCTTGAACGGGCCGTGCGCGATGCGTTGGCCCACGGAGTGTCCGGGCAGGAGCAGCCTTTCAATGCGCTTGGGGAGTTGGCGGAGTTTTCCCGCTATCTGGGCCAGCGGCTGGGTGAAATGCATCAGGTGCTGGCCGCACCGACGGATAATCCCGACTTCGCGGTACAAGTCACCCGTACCGGGGACAGTCAGGCATCGGCGAAAAGTATTACGGCCCAGCTGGATCGTGCCTTGCAACTGCTCGATCAGCGCAAGGAGGATCTGGAGCCTCATGACTGTCAGTTGGTCAATGATCTGCTGGGCAGACACGCCGCCATCCATCGTCATGTGCAACAGCTGGCCAGGCAGTCTGTCGGGGGCTTGCGCATGCGTGTCCATGGCGATCTGCATCTGGGGCAGGTGCTGGTGGTCAAGGGCGATGCCTATCTGATCGATTTCGAGGGCGAGCCTGCGCGCCCCTTGAGCGAACGTCGCGCAAAACACAGTCCTTTCAAGGATGTAAGCGGCGTTTTGCGTTCTTTCGACTACGCTGCCGCCATGGCCGTACGCAGCGCTCAAAGTGCGGACACCTCGACCGAAGCCAGTGCAGCCCGCCATCGTGTGGCGGATACGTACCTGACCCAGGCACGTGAAGCCTTCCTGGACGGTTATCGCAAGGCCACACAAGGGCTGGCCCATGCCTGGGAAGACGAGAGAGGAGAGAGCGCTGCACTGGAGTTGTTCACTCTGGAAAAAGCGGCTTATGAAGTGATCTATGAAGCCGAAAACCGTCCGAGTTGGTTGGCCGTACCGTTGCAAGGCTTGCGTGGGTTGCTGGAACTGTCTGATGGAGAACATAAATGAATGCGCCTGACAAAACCGGCACGGGCCGCCAACCAATGCCCGCTGCTGTCGACATGGATGCGTTGATCCGTGCCGAACACCGCGATCCCTTTTCGATACTCGGCCCTCACGGCGATGGCTCCACTGGTCAGTTCATCCGGGCCTACCTGCCGGAAGCGCTGAGTGTATATGTCCTGGCCCAGGAGGATGGCCGTGAACTGGGCTCTCTGGAGATGAGTGAGGTGCCGGGCTTTTTCATCGGACATTTCGAGCAGGCCCAGCCCTACCTGTTAAGGATCAACTGGGCCGGTGGCGAGCAGGTGACCGAGGACCCCTATAGCTTTGGTCCGTTGCTGGGCGAAATGGACCTGTATCTTTTCGCGGAAGGTAATCACCGCGACCTGAGCAGTTGCCTCGGGGCGCAGATGGTGAATGTCTCGGGCGTCGATGGCGTGCGTTTTGCGGTCTGGGCGCCCAATGCCCGCCGCGTTTCGGTCGTGGGCAACTTCAATAACTGGGATGGACGCCGACACCCCATGCGGCTGCGGCATCCGTCCGGGGTCTGGGAAATTTTCGTGCCTCGCTTGCAGGAGGGCGAAATCTATAAATACGAGATTCTGGGCAGCCACGGCATCCTGCCCTTGAAGTGCGACCCGGTGGCACTGGCCACGACCTTGCCGCCCGACACCGCTTCGAAGGTCGCCAGGCCGTTGCAGTTCGAGTGGCAGGATCATGACTGGCTGCAATCGCGTGGCGACCGGCACACCACGGCAGCGCCGCTGTCGATCTATGAACTGCATGCCGGTTCCTGGCAGATGGAGCAGAACGAGGATGGCACCCAGTGGCGGCAGTACAACTGGCGTGAGCTGGCCGACCGGTTGATCCCTTATGTCAAGGAACTGGGTTTTACCCATATCGAGCTGATGCCGATCATGGAGCACCCCTTCGGTGGCTCATGGGGCTATCAACTCCTGGCGCAGTTCGCGCCCACGGCGCGTTATGGCTCGCCTGAAGATTTCGCGGCGTTCGTCAATGCCTGCCACCAGGCTGAAATCGGCGTGATTCTGGACTGGGTACCGGCGCATTTCCCCACGGACACTCATGGCCTGGCGCAGTTCGACGGTACGGCGCTGTACGAGTACGGCAACCCACAGGAAGGCTTTCATCAGGACTGGGATACCCTGATCTACAACCTGGGCCGCACCGAGGTGCATGGCTTCATGCTGGCTTCGGCGTTGCACTGGCTCAAGCATTTTCATGTCGATGGCCTGCGGGTGGATGCCGTGGCCTCGATGCTGTACCGCGACTATTCGCGCAAGGCAGGCGAGTGGGTGCCGAACCGCTTCGGAGGACGTGAGAACCTGGAGGCCATCGACTTCCTGCGTCATCTCAACGATGTGGTTGCCCTTGAAGCACCCGGCACCATGGTGATTGCCGAAGAATCCACGGCCTGGCCGGGCGTATCCCAGAGCACCCAGCAAGGCGGGCTGGGGTTCTCCTACAAATGGAACATGGGCTGGATGCATGACTCGTTGCATTACATGCAACAAGACCCAGTCCACCGGGCCCATCACCATAACGAGCTGAGCTTCGGCCTCATGTACGCCTGGTCCGAGCATTTCATCCTGCCGATTTCCCACGATGAAGTCGTGCATGGCAAGCATTCGCTGATCGACAAGATGCCCGGTGACCGCTGGCAGAAGTTCGCCAACCTGCGCGCCTACCTGACGTTCATGTGGACGCATCCGGGCAAGAAGCTGCTGTTCATGGGCTGCGAATTCGGCCAGTGGCGCGAATGGAATCATGACGAGCAACTGGACTGGTACCTGCTGCAATACGCCGAGCACATCGGTGTGAAGAAACTGGTGACCGATCTCAATCGTCTGTACCGCCAGGAAAAGGCCTTGCACGAGCGTGACACCGAACCGATGGGCTTTCAGTGGCTGATTGGCGACGATGCCGCCAACAGCGTGTACGCCTGGTTGCGCTGGAGCAAGGAGGGCGAGCCGCTGCTGGTGGTCTCCAACCTGACGCCGGTGCCACGTGAGCATTACCGGGTGGGTGTACCGTTTGCCGGAACCTGGGTCGAGCTGCTCAACAGTGATGCCGAAACCTATTCCGGGTCCAATCTGGGCAATGGGGGCGGGGTGCATACCGAAGACACTCAAAGCCATGGCATGCCGGTATCGGTTTCTCTGAGTCTGCCACCGCTTGCCGTATTGATCCTCAAGCCCAGGGGCGAGTAAACGCCCCGTCGCGGGCAGGCCCCGTCCATAAACAGGGACGGGGCCTTCATTTACCAGCTTACCCTGACCCCAACTGTGCCCCGCAGCCCATCCAGGTCGTTGTCATCCAGATTACGGCTGTAATCGGTGCTCAGATAAAGACTCACCTCCCCGGACACTCGGGCCGTCAGCCCGATGCCCAGGTCGGCACGGGTGGATGAGTGCCGGGTCTTGATCCGGTCCGCATGATCGAACGTAACCGTGTCGGAACCACCGAAGTCGCGCCACAGATTGCCCTGCATGAACGGCTCGACGGGAATCCCCCTCAGTCGATAGCGGCCCTCGAGACGTCCTCCCAGACGGGCGGTGGTGTAGGGCTGCGAGTCGAATGCCACATGAGAGATCCCGTCGTTCTGACTGTCGAGGTCGAGGCGTTGATGAATGATCTGCGCCTGGGGTTCGACCACCCAGTCTGGGGTCAGCGCAACGGGGTAGCCTGTCTCGATGGACAGACTCAAGGCATGCCCCTCGGTGTCGAGGCGTACCCCGCGATCGGAGCGGCTGTAGCCGTCCAGGCGAGTCCCCATGGCCACGGCATCGACATACCAGCCTGCCGGATCGATCAGGGTCCAGTAGAGGCCCAGACTGTCACCCTTGAGGTTCAGTTTTCCGGTGCGACGGTCCTTGAAACCTTCGGCAAAGCCTTTGACATGCCCGTCCAGACGGGTATGCGCCACGAACAGCCCAACCCGCTGATTGCGGTCTTGCAGAGCAACCAGGTCATGGCCGATCTGATAACCCTCGAGCGATGCATCCACGGCAGGGCTGACCGTGCCCGACCAGCCTTGCCTGAAATCATGGCCGAACAGACGTGCCCAGCCAGCGGGGACAGGCCCGGTTTCGTTCAACAGTCGCTGGTCGCCCTGGCGCTCGTGGAAGGTGCCCAGAGCGGCGCGAGCCATCACCACGATGGCTGGCGGCAGAACGGCGTAGTTGGGGACTTCCAGGCGATACAAGGGAACCGGTGCGGCACCGCGTACCGGGGCGGGCAGTGGCGGGGTGCCTGGAGCCGGGGTGGGTTGAGCGCTTGCCGGCTGTGCTGCGGGCGGTGTCGGTTGGGGTGTTTCAGGCGGTGCAGGAGCGGGGGGCTCGGGAGGTACCGGTTCGCTTGCAGGGGGCGTGGCCTCCAGAGGCACCGAGATCACCGAGGAACGCAGGAACCAGCTGTTCTCCGAACCTGCGGTGACGCCCCCCTTGAACAGGTAATACTGATAGGCCCCGACGGCCAGTGAGTTTTTCAATGAAAAGGCCGAAGGGTCACTGCTTGCGCCATCGGCGGCCTGCACGACTTCAATGCCGTTCTGCAAGGTCAGCGCGCCGACACCTCCCTGATTGTTGACGGTTATCTGTGTCGTGCCACTGATCAGACCTCGAGACACCACCAGCTTGTCGCTGGGTGAATCGTCTGCCCCAAGCTCCGACTGCAAGAGCAATTGCCCGTTCTGCCCCGTGTAATTGCCCTGGACGGTCAGGGTGTCACGGGTGCTGCTGCCATCGGTGCCCAGGTCCAGAATGCCCGCATTCTCGAGTGTGGCCAGGCGAGCGCTGGCAAAGGGGACAATGCTGCCCGAGACAGACGTCAGGCTGCTGCTGGCGTCGACATTCAGGGTGCCGGTTTCGCTGAGGCTGTCCCCCAGTGTGAAGGTGCCTGCCAGGTTCAGTTGCGCCCCGTTGATCAGGTTGACGCGTTCCCACTGGACGTAACGTGCAGGAGCCGAAGAGGTTGTGGCATCGAATGTCAGTTGATCGATGCCCGGACCGCCACTGAGCAGAGGGTTGGCTCCCAGGTATGATTCGTCCAGGTTGGCCAGCGTTGCTGTATCGTTATCGCCTTCCATCAATACGCTGCCTCGTACGTAACCGCCGTTGAGCCAGGTGAAGGTGTCACTGCCAAAGCTGGTGCGTATGCCGCCACGAATCTCGCCCCCGATGACCGTCACGCTGTCGTCTCCGCCACTGATGCTGACAACGCCGCCAATGCTGCCACCGGTCAGCGTGACGGTGTCCTTGCCGAAGCCTGCGACCAGATTGTTGACGATGGTGCCGCCGGACATCTCGAAAACGTTGTCGTCGAGCTTCATGTCCACCCGCCCGATGGTGCCTCCGCTCATCTTGGCCTTGTCACCGTCTTCAAAGGCATTGCTGATGGTGCCTCCGGTCATGGTGAACGTGTCGAGTCCGTCACCCTGGGTCAATGAGCGGATGCTGCCGCCGCTCATGAAGAAGTCGTCGATGTCACCTCCCTGATTCACGTCGCCCGTGACCGTTCCTGCCGTGATGCTGAATCGGTCTCTGCCTGCGCCCAGATTGAAGCTGCCCAGCACATTGCCGGAGTTCATGTCTATCCGGTCCGTACCCGCGCCATAGGTGACGCTGCCGTTGACCGATCCCGTACCTCCGGCCGGGAAGAGCAGCGTGTTGTTACCGGCCGGCTTGTTCAGGGGGCCGCTGCTACCACTGTCGCAGATCTGGACATCGCTGCCGGTGCTCGAGAGGTCACAGGCACCGTGTGCATGCGGGGAAATGAAGGTAAGGACTGCCAGAGGGAGGATTCTTGCGGTGTAGCCAAGGGGAAGCCGTTTATTGATTCTCATGACCGCGCTCTCTGATCACGTGGTCAGGGAGGCAATTCATGGTTCCGATACAGGCCTGGCCACCACGCAAGTGACATCCATGAAGGGTTTTATCAGCCTGCTCAATGGCTAACAGGGCTAAGTCAAGATCCGATTATGACGTGCGTCAATTAGTTGACCGACCGACGGCCATACCGCTTACGCGGCATGCGGACGTCGAGGTGTACAGGAGGGCTGATTGTCGATCAGCAGGCTCAGGCGTCTGTTCTGGCCCGGCGGGACAGCCAGAGTGTGAGGGCAAAGGCGCTTGTCGACAGCAGTGAGGCATAGAAGAAAATCCAGCCATAACCCTGACCCAGCGCGATAGCCCCCATCACCGGCCCGGCAATTGCCAGGGCCAGATCGAAGAACACGGCATAGGCGCTCAAGCCTGCGCCACGACTGGTTGTCGGAACCTGTTTGATCGCTTCGACGCCCAGCGCCGGATACACCAGCGACAGCCCCAGGCCGGTCAGGCCTGCACCCGCGAGGGCAAAACCGGTGTCGGGGGAGAGCCACAGCATCACGAGGCCGATGGTTTCCACCGCCATGCACAACATGGCAGCGTTGAAGCCGCCCAGTCGGCTGATCGTGCCAATGAAGAACAGTCGGGCAAGAATGAAACACACACCGAACACCGTCAGGCACCAGGCCGCACCTTCCCACCCACGGCTGACATAGAAGAGGGTGATGAAGGTGGTCAGTGTGCCGTAGCCAATCGATGAGAGTGTCAGCCCCAGGCCATAAGGGGCGATACGGCCGAAGACGGACCAGTAAGGCATGCGCTCGCCTGCAATCACGGGCACTGACGGTTTCTTGCGGACCATTAGCAAGGCGATGGCCGCCATGACCATCAAGGCAATGCCGAGGCTGTTGAAGCCCACTTCATCGATCACGATCACGCCCAGCGGCGCCCCGATGGCAATGGCGCCGTAGGAGGCGATGCCATTCCAGGAAATCGAACGGGCCGTGTGTTCCGCTCCGACCTGGCCGATGCACCAACTGATGGTCCCGACGCCGATCATGCCTTGAGAGATGCCCAGAAACAGACGGGCAATGATCAGAATCCACAGGCTGGCCAGCGGAATGTCTTGCAGGAGGGTGGCGATCAGCGTGAGCAGTCCGCTGATGGCAATGCCACAGAGCCCCAGAACGATGGCGCGCTTGCTGCCCATGTTGTCGGTGACCCTGCCGGCAAAAGGGCGGCTGAGCAGTGTGGCCAGGTATTGCGAGCCAATGGTCAGCCCGGCAATCACGGCGCTGAACCCCAGCTGGTCATGAACATAGCCGGGCAGGATGGCAATCGGAAGGCCGATGCACAGGAACGCGATAAAGGTATAGAAGACGATCGAAACGATTTGCAGTGTGACCGTCATGGAACCGGGCTGTTGAGGTGAGGCGGCAGGCATCTGACTCGTTCGCTGGCGGGCGGCTGGGGTAAGCCATCATGGCTCGGGAAGACAATAAATGAAAGCTGGCTAACAATCTTGCAAGGCATATTGATGTTATTTATGCGTGGTCATAGGATGACTGACCACAACACAATAACAAAAGGGTGCGTCATGAAAAAAGAATTCCTGTTGGCGGCTGCAGTTTCCTGTTCGTTCGGTCTGCCTGCCCAGGCAGCGACCTTCGCGTATATCTCCAGCCCGGCTGACGGGCTCATTTCCCAATACCGTCTTGATACGGCAAACGGGGCCTTGAAACTCGTCGAACAGACCAAGGCCGGCGACCAGGTCAACCCCATGGCCCTCTCGCCAGACGGCAAGACATTGTTTGCGGCGCAGCGCGTCAAGCCTTACCAGGTGCTTGGCTTTGAGATCGAGCCAGGAACAGGTCATCTGAAAGCTGCCTCTCAAGGACCGCTGGCCGAGAGCCTGGCGTACCTGTCCACGGATCGCAGTGGCCACTTCCTGCTGGGGGCGTCTTATGGGGGCGATTTGCTCAGCATCCAGCCCATCGATGAGCAGAAGCGTCCGGGCGACAAGATCCAGACCTACAAGACGGGCCTGCATGCCCACTCTGTGCGTACCGACCTCAGCAATCGTTTTGTCTATGCCGGTAACCTGGGCGTGGACCGGGTCCTGCAATATCGTCTGGACCCCAAGGGCGGTACGCTTGAGCCGATTGGAGAGGGCTATGTGACGACGGCCGACAAGACCGGTCCGCGCCATCTGGCCTTTTCGCCGAACGGCAAGTACTTGTACGTGGTTGGCGAAATGAGTGGGACCGTAACCGGGTTTTCAATCGACGATCAGAGTGGTGCCTTGACCCAGGTGAGCCTGGCCAATGGTATTCCCGAGCGCCTGAAACTTGCCCACGGCGAAGTGCGCGATGCGCGCAACAATGACCTCAAGGACGACCCGACGCCAAGAATCTGGGCCGCCGATATCCGGATGTCACCGGATGGCACGTTGCTGTTTATCAGCGAGCGGACGTCCAGCAGCGTTTCGGTCTTCAAGGTCGAGCCTGATACTGGCAAGGTGACCTACCTTGAAAACTACCCGGTTCAGGAGAAGCAGCCACGCAATATCGCCGTGTCGCCGGATGGACACTGGTTGCTGGTGACTGGAGAGAAGAGTGAAGTGGTGGGCAGCTACGCCATCGGTGCCGAAGGCGCATTGAAGCGGGTCAGCGAAGCAGCATCCGGCAAGGGTGCCTTGTGGATTGAGATGCTGGAGCAGCCTGGGGCCTGAGTGTTCGCGGATGAATCCGCTCCTACAGACGTGGGAGCGAATTCATTCGCGATGACCTGATTCAGATCGCGACGCCCTGGCTGCGCAGGTAATCGTCATAGGTGCCGCTGAAGTCGATCACGCCGCTCGGGCTGAGTTCGATGATGCGGGTGGCCAGCGAGGACACGAACTCACGGTCGTGGCTGACGAAGATCAGCGTGCCCGGATAGTTTTCCAGCGCCAGGTTCAATGCCTCGATGGATTCCATGTCCAGGTGGTTGGTCGGTTCGTCCATCACCAGCACGTTCGGCTTTTGCAGGATCAGCTTGCCGAACAGCATGCGGCCTTGCTCACCACCGGAAATGACCTTCACCGACTTCAGAATCTCGTCGTTGGAGAACAGCATGCGGCCCAGTGTGCCGCGAACCAGTTGTTCGCCGCCCTGAGTCCACTGGCCCATCCAGTCGAACAGGGTGCAGTCGTCCTCGAAGTCGTGGGCATGGTCCTGAGCGTAGTAGCCGATTTCCGCCGAATCGGTCCACTTGATCGAACCGGCATCCGGCGTCAGGTCGTTGACCAGGGTACGCAACAGGGTGGTCTTGCCGATCCCGTTCGGGCCGATGATCGCGACGCGCTCGCCGGCTTCTACCGTGAAACTGAAGTCCTTGAACAGCGTGGCACCGTCAAAGCCTTTGGCCATGCGCTCGACCGTGACGGCCTGGCGATGCAGTTTCTTGGTCTGCTCGAAACGGATGAACGGGCTGACACGGCTGGACGGCTTGACCTCGGCCAGCTGGATCTTGTCGATCTGCTTGGCACGGGAAGTGGCCTGCTTGGCTTTCGAGGCGTTGGCCGAGAAGCGGCTGACGAACGACTGCAGCTCGGAAATCTGGGCTTTCTTCTTGGCGTTATCGGCCAGCAGTTGCTCGCGGGACTGGGTGGCCGCCGTCATGTACTCATCATAGTTGCCCGGGAACAGGCGCAGCTCGCCGTAGTCCAGGTCGGCCATGTGCGTGCACACGCTGTTCAGGAAGTGACGGTCGTGGGAGATGATGATCATCAGGCTGTTGCGCTGGGTCAGAATGTTTTCCAGCCAGCGGATGGTATTGATGTCCAGGTGGTTAGTCGGCTCGTCGAGCAGCAGGACTTCTGGGTCGGAAAACAGCGCCTGGGCCAGCAGGACGCGCAGCTTCCAGCCCGGCGACACTTCGCTCATCGGGCCGTTGTGCTGCTCGATGCCGATACCCAGACCCAGCAGCAGTTCACCGGCACGGGATTCGGCGGTGTAACCGTCCATTTCCGCGAACTCGGTTTCCAGCTCGGCCACGGCCATGCCGTCTTCTTCGGTCATTTCCGGCAGCGAGTAGATACGATCGCGCTCGGCCTTGACCTTCCACAGCTCTTCGTGACCCATGATCACGGTGTCGAGCACGGTGAATTCTTCGTAGGCGAACTGATCCTGACGCAATTTACCCAGGCGCACGTTCGGCTCCAGCATGACCTGGCCACCGGAAGGCTCGAGATCTCCGCCCAGAATCTTCATGAACGTGGACTTGCCGCAGCCGTTGGCCCCGATCAGGCCGTAACGGTTACCGGCACCGAACTTGACCGAGACGTTCTCGAACAAGGGTTTGGGGCCGAACTGCATGGTGATGTTAGCGGTGGAGATCAATTGCCTTACCTATCAATAACTTGGGAAATGCCGATATGAGCCGCACCCGCAGGGGCGGCTCGCTCCAGTCGGAGCTTGAGTGGTTCCAGCGAGGCATACGTCGATAGCAACCAGCCTGCCATGGGCGGGTTGCCGGAATATGAATGCGGGGTTCATGCCAGACTTTGGCGTGCATTGTCGCATAGGTGAGGCTGTAGTTGTACGGTGACGGGTGAGGAATGCCCGGTTTTCTGACTGTAGTCATTGGCGAAATCCGCTTCGCAACCTACGCTTTCTGCCACAAGGACCGGATATCCGTTCCGGGCCTCTGCCTCGAGGAGTCGCCCCATGTCGAGCAAGCCGCCACTCTTTAACGATGAAATCCAGGCATGGGATCTGTATGCCTCTGCTGCCCTCAGCGCCATGATCGCCAATGCCGAATCAGCCGAGCAGGCGGTCGAGGCTGCGGCCGATCTTGCGGATAATCTGCTCAAGGAGCGGGCAAAACGCATCAAGGCTGCCAAGGAGCATCTTTTCCAGCATTGAGTGGCTTCAGGCCCGGTCATGGTGCCGTGGTTCTTCATGATGAAGTCTCCTGTTCCAGCAAGGCAGGACCTGATAGGGTCATGCTCTTCTTTTGTGCTGCCAGAGCTCAACATGCTGCGAATACTCGGTAAAGCATCCTCGATCAATGTCAGAAAAGTGCTGTGGGTTTGCGAGGAAACAGGTCGTTCCTTTGAGCGTGAAGACTGGGGAAGCGGTTTTCAGCCAACGGATACACCTGAGTTCATGGCCCTGAATCCCAATGCCATGGTACCGGTGATTCTGGAGGACGATTTTGTCCTCTGGGAGTCCAACACCATCATTCGGTATCTGGCATCAGCCCATAAAGATGAAGGCTTTTATCCAGCGGCTCCCAGGGCCAGGGCGCAAATAGACCAATGGATTGACTGGCAGGCCACGGACCTCAACAAGTCCTGGACCTATGCCTTCATGTCGCTGGTCAGGCGTTCGGCTGACTTTCAGGACCCCGACGCCTTGAAGGCGTCATGCAGCAGTTGGTCCAGACACATGCAGATACTGGATCGACAGCTTGAGTCGACCGGTGCGTACGTCAGCGGAAAAAACTTCACGCTGGCCGATATTCCTGTCGGTCTTTCCGTCAACCGGTGGTTTGAAACGCCGCTGGATCATCCCGATTTTCCGGCAGTTGCCGCTTATTACGAGCGCTTGAGCAAGCGTCCCGGGTATCGGCTGCATGGCAGAAACGGAACCCCGTGACCGGTCATTCAGGCAACCCTTTGCAGACAGGAGAGACAGGCGTGACAACCATCAAGATAACCGCCGGTGGCTATGAGTTCCTGGCCGAAGCCAACCCCGATGCACCACAGACCGTTGAAGCGTTCCTGAAACTGTTGCCTTACCGGCAGAAGTTCATCCATGTGCGCTGGAGCGGAGAAGGGTGCTGGGTCCCGCTGGATGATTACCGGCTCATGCTCGACGACAAACCGATCGGTTTCGAGAACGCGACCAGTCATCCATCGGTGGGTGACATTCTCTTTTACCCCGGCGGCTACAGCGAAACCGAAATCATCCTGGCCTACGGTTCCTGCTGCTTTGCCAGCAAGATGGGCCAACTGGCAGGCAATCACTTCCTGACCATCGTTCAGGGCAAGGAAAACCTGCGCAAGCTGGGCGTCAAGACCTTGTGGGAAGGGGCTCAGGAGGTGGTTTTCGAGTTGCTGGAGTGAGACCGCTCGATCACCGCGATGCAGTGCTAGAATCGGTCTTTTTTCGACGAAGGCCTGTCATGAAGTTTCCGCTTTCCATCATCGCCGCAGCACTGGTCCTGACCGGATGCGCGGCCCCCTCCGATTCGGCCCGTTCCGCCGGGCCGACCAAGGTTCTGTCCAGCGACAAACAGGATGCGGCTGTCGCTCAGTGCATTCAGGTGTCCTGGCAGAACGAAGCGATGTTCGGCACGTCTTCGGATGTCTTCCTGCATAAGCTTTCCGGGGGCGGCTTTACGGTCTTCACCACTGAAGCCCGGTACTTTGCCGATGTGCGCAGTAAAGGCCCGGCTACCGAGATCGAGTTCTATGCCCCTCAGGGCGATACTCACTCCGCGCTGCGGGCAGCGGCCATCGCAACCTGCCTGTGAGGTGAGGAGCGGCAAGCTACAAACCATAAGCGGCAAGCCAGAAGGGTGGGCTTGAAACTTGCAGTTTGCAGCTTGACGCTCAAACCTACAGGAAATCAGACATGCGTATGGCGGTCATGGATAAAGGTTCTGCCGAGCCGGGGCGCAGTTTGGTGCGCGATGTGAGCCTGCCTGCTCTGGTGCTTCACAACCGGGCACTGGAGCACAATATTCGCTGGATGCAGGCCTTTGTCACCCACAGCGGTGCGCAGTTGGCACCTCATGGCAAGACCAGCATGGTACCGGCACTCTTTCATCGACAACTGGAGGAGGGGGCCTGGGGCATAACGCTTGCCACCGCGGTGCAGACGCGTGCCGCTTATGCCCATGGTGTGCGCCGGGTGCTGATGGCTAATCAGCTGGTCGGCGCACCGAACATGGCAATCATTGCCGAAATGCTGGCCGACTCCTCGTTCGATTTTCATTGCATGGTCGATCACCCGGATAATGTGGCCGCCCTGGGTGAGTTCTTCGCTGCACGCGGGCTGCGCCTGAATGTGATGATCGAATACGGCGTGACAGGCGGACGCTGTGGCTGCCGTACCGAGCAGGAAGTCCTGGCGCTGGCCGATGCGATAAAGGCACAGCCGGCTCTGGCCCTGACCGGGATCGAAGGCTACGAAGGCGTGATCCATGGCGATCGTGCCATCGACGACATCAAGGCGTTTGCCGCTTCCCTGGTGCGTCTGGCGGTCGAGCTTCAGGAACGGAATGCTTTTGCTCTGGATCGCCCCATCGTGACCGCCTCGGGATCGGCCTGGTATGACCTGATTGCCGAGGCTTTCGATGCCCTGGCGGTTCGTCAGCACTTTCTCAGTGTTTTGCGTCCGGGCTGCTATGTCGTGCATGACCACGGTATCTATAAGGCCGCGCAATGCGGCGTGCTGGATCGGCGTGCCGATCTGGGCGAAGGGCTGCTCCCGGCGATGGAAGTCTGGGCGCATGTGCAGTCCATGCCGGAGCCGGGTTTTGCGGTCGTTGCCCTGGGCAAGCGTGATATTGCCTATGATGCAGGTCTGCCCAATCCATTACGGCGTTACAGAGCGGGTGAACTGCCTGCCAGCGGCGATGATGTCAGCGCCTGCAAGGTCACGGCTCTGATGGATCAGCATGCGTTCATGACCGTTGCGCCGGGCTGTGAGCTGAAGGTCGGTGACATCATTTCCTTTGGCTCCTCGCACCCCTGCCTGACATTCGACAAGTGGCGATCCGGCTGTCTGGTCGATGACGAGTTGAACGTTATCGAGAGTTTCAGTGCCTTTTTCTGATTCCGACTCTTGCAGGCAGACATGCAGTTGATCGGCCAAGTCACTGAAAGAAAAGCATTTCACTGGAGCTTGTGGGTAAATCCGGCGACCATAGGCTCCCGTTGAATCATTATCTGGAGCCTGCGTGCCTGACGATCTGCCTTCTGCTCTTCCTTCCGGACTTGATGTCGAACTGACCCCTCCCGAGCGTCTGCCACTGTTCAAGCGCCTGCTGGCGGGCCTGATCGGGCGTGCCTTGACCGGGCTGGGTGCGCAGCACAAACCCTCCTGGTTTCAAGGGCATGCCGACGGATTCCTGAGCGGGCATATCGAAGGCGTGAACGAAGGCTATGCAGAAGGCCGTCTGGACGGCCTGGCACAAGGTCGTCATACCTTGCTGATCCGGGATCTTCGCCCCGGCGAACATCGCGCCCCGAAAATCGATGATCACCTGTTCGATAACTGGCGTCTGCCACTGACCCCGGCACTGAAAAAGCGCATCAAGAGCGATGTCGCCCAAAAACTGCCTGCCCATGCGCAACCCAGTGCGGCCCAGTGGAAAATGATTTTCAGCGACACGCCATCCACTTACGTCATTGCCGGAGCCGGGGCGGGCAAGTCCACCTCGCTGGTGCTGCGTATCCTGGTGCTCAACCACTACCTGGGATTCGAGCTGGACACCTTGACGGTCGTGACCTTCACACGTGAATCGCGCAAGGACTTCATCGGCAAACTGATCGAGACAATGGCGTTATGGGGGCATGTACTGAGCCCCAGACAGGCGAGGGATCTGGTTCGTACCTTTCACTCGCGAATCCTGCCGCTGGTGCGCAGTCTGCCGGGCTTCGAGCAGTTGCAGGCCTTTGAAAACCTGGGTAACTCCTCATCCACGGGGGACGATGCCGATAGCAATCCATTCGATCTGCGCATCAACGACGCCCAGCGTCAGCAACTGAACCAGTGCTATCGCGACCTGTATGCCAGCAATGAACGCTTTCGTGAGGTCATTGCGCCTTTGTACCGGCATGCATTGCAACTGAAGGAACTGGACCGTGATCACCCGGATGTGCAGAAACGCATCACTGTGACCGAGCTGTCCGCCAAGCGTGACGAAGAACTGTGCGACCTTGTCGAGGATTTGTGGATCAGGGCCGGTGCATGGCCGATAAAAGGCATTGAGCCTATGCGCCAGACCATTGAAATCAATGGTTTTCCCTTCCATGTCCACGGCTACATCGCCGAGCTGGATGCCTGGGTCATTCTGGGAATGGATGCTCGCGAAGACCAGCAGATGAAACGTCCGGGAGCCAAGCTTCCGGTATGGGCCGAGTGGGTCATCAAACGTACCCTGTTTCAGGCTTTCTGCCGCAAGCCACTGATCTGGTTCGAGAACTATGAGGCCGGTGCCAAAGTGTTGCAGTCTCTGGCCGGCTCGGAAGTGGCCGGCCCCGGATTCGATTATCGGGTCAAGGGCGAGCTGGGCGCTGCGCCACTGCTCGACTGCTTTGTCACGGCGGCCAGCTTCATCGAGAATCTGGGGCTTGATGTGCCCTCGGCCGTGGCCGAGATGAGTTTCTCCAGCGATGACCCCGACCGATTTTTCTTTGAAGGTCTCAGCCTGTTCTGGAAGGCCTTTGAAGACCATTTGCTGGACCAGACGCCACCCGTCATGACCTACAACCGGATGTTTGCCCTGTTTGGCGAAACATCGCCGGAAAACCTCAGGCAGGTCAGCGATGAGGTGCTCAGACCGTTGTCGCACCTGATGATCGACGAATTTCAGGATATCTCGCCACAGATTGTCTCCTGGATACGCGCGAGCCTGCGGGAGATCCGTCGCCGCGGAGCCGCCCTGCATGCCGCTCAGGTTGCCAGGCACTCATCGCTGCTCTGCGTCGGTGACGACTGGCAATCCATCTATGGCTGGCGGGGCAGCTCTCCCACGTACTTCATGGAATTCCCCAGAGAGTTTCCGTCGCCTGCAACGACCCGCGCCATGCTCAGCGACAATTTTCGCAGCCATCAGCACATCATCGATGCCGCCGAGCATATCGTGCAGGCTGCCCCGGCGATTGCGGGCAAGAAGGCAAAGGCCAGCGGTGCCGAACAGACGTTGTTGCCCGTGACGGTACTGGGCCGCGATGACAACGATCTGGCCGAGCGAGTGACCGCCCATTACAACGAGGGCGACTCGATCCTGCTGCTGTACCGTAAAGGCAGTGACAAGGCGATGATCAACGAGCCGTTGAAATCATTGATCAGTGCCGACTTTGCCAGGCTTCCGCAATCCAGGCAGATCAAGCTGTTGAGTTATCACAGCGCCAAGGGGCTGCAGGCAGACGCTGTGTTTCTGTTGGGGGATTGCCAGCATTCGACGCTGTCCCCCTACAAGAATCAGGTCTATCGTCTGGCCGGTCTGGGGGACGCCAATGACATGCAGGCGTTCGACAGCGCTCAAAAGGACGAGGTCCTGCGCCTGGCGTATGTGGCGATCACCCGGGCGGTGCGGCATTGCTATTGGTATATCGATGAAGGCAGTGCGGGAAGCGATAACCACAAGATCCCCAGGGCATCGGACAGGGTCGTGCGTGACAAGCCCTTTTTTGAGGACCTGCGCAAGTAATACAAACAGGAACAGAGTGAGGACCGAGCAGGTCCTCCAACTTACAGAAAACCGGAAACCTGATGGGTACCGAACAGTTCCAGTTCTGTCTCGATGGCTTCGATGATGCGCTCCACATCGGTGGCGTTCATGACGGTTGCGCAGGGCAGGCCGGCAATTGCCAGTACGGTTTCACCGCTGGCCCGGTCAAACAGGCGGGCAATCATGCTGCTGGGCGCATCCATGCTGGCCTCGAAGCCAACGGGATGAAAGTGCCAGCGCATCAGTTGGCATGCATTGGGGAACGTTACTTTGTTCATGCAAATGGCCCACCTGATTCAATCGAGCAATTCCGTATGCTCCAATGGGTAGGAGACCCGTCGAGATGTGCCGATAAAAGCCTGAGGAATCGAATGATGGGCTGCCGGGGCAAAACCCTCATGCGACAACACTGCTTTCCTGCGGGGTGATCTGAATGGTCTGACCGAGACCTAAAAATAGCACCTGACTGCACACATCTGGAAAGTATTTTTGTGTGTCCTCTGAATTTTTTCAATTATTTGATGTACGTCAAAATCGTTTATTCCTTCAATCTGTCTGCTTCACGTATTGAGCTATGCGCACGGGATAGGGCAAGCTGTTTCGACTGGTCTGAGGGAGTAAAGAAATGCTGAGCAAATCCATGGCTGCGCTGATGTTGCTGGCCTCAACCAGTCATGCAGCAGAAACGGTCAATATCTACAACTGGACCGACTACATCGCCCCTGACACCGTGAAGAACTTTCAGGCAGCGACAGGCATAAAAGCCAACTACGAAACCTATGAAACCAACGAGATCCTGAATGCGAAGCTGGTAGCGGGGCATTCGGGCTATGACATTGTCGTGCCTTCGGTTCACTTCATGGCGCGGCAGATCGACGATGGCCTGCTGAAGGTTCTGGACAAGCGCCAGCTCCCCAACTGGAAGAACCTGAATCCGGTCCTGCTCAAGGCGCTGGAAGTCAACGACCCCGGAAACCAGCATGGCTTTCCTTACCTGTGGGGCAGCACCGGGATCGGTTATAACGTGGCCAAGGTAAAGGCCTTGTTGGGCGACAATGCTCCTCTGGACTCCTGGGATCTGGTCCTCAAGCCCGAGAACATGAAGAAACTGGCCCAGTGCGGCGTTGCCATTCTGGATAACGCCCCCGAGGTACTGCCGATCACCCTGAACTATCTGGGGCTGCCGCCCCACAGTGAAAAGCCTGAAGATTACGCAAAGGCAGAAGCCGCGCTGAGCGCGATTCGCCCTTATGTCACCTACTTTGATCCGATCAAATACATCGCGGACCTGGGCAGCGGCAAGATCTGTGTGGCATTGGGCTTTTCCGGCGATATCGCCCAGGCTCAGGAAGCGGCAGAAAAGGCCGGGAACGGCATCACGATCGGTTACACCGTTCCCAAGGAAGGTTCTCCCATGTGGTTCGACATGGTCGCCATGCCGATCGATGCGCCCAATGAGAAGGCGGGGTATGCCTTCATGAATTACCTGTTGCGCCCCGAGGTGATGGCAGGTATCACCAACGAGGTGAATTATGCCAATGGCAACGAGAAGTCCGACGCCCTGATCAACCCCGTCCTCTGGACCGACAAGACGGTCTATCCCGATGACGACATGGTCAGTCGCATGTTCGTACTTGAACCCGTTTCGCCAAAAATCGAAGCCTTGCGAAACCGTATCTGGTCTGGAGTCAAGGCAAGTAATTGAATTGTCCCGAATAACCGGGTCTTCGGAAGTGCACCCGGTTATTGGTGAGAAAGTTGATAGTTTGACGCCAGAAAATATTTTTCCAATTTGACTGTATTTATTCTCAAGCCTGACCGATAACCGATTCATGAGAGGGTGCCACTAAAAAGCCATCTCACTAATTGGCGAGGGTCAGGCTCTCTCGTTCGTCCTTGCATGGATTGCATCGAGTTATATCTCTCAAGAGAATGATGCCATGTCATTACGAAGCATAAATATTGCGCCTCGTGCTTTTCTGGGGTTTGCCTTTATTGCCGTTCTGGTAATCGGGCTGGGTATTTTCGCACTCAACCGGATGTCGATCATCCGGCAGGCCACGACAGACCTGGAAACCAACATGCTCCCCAGTGTCAGCTATCTGGGTGAGGTCGATGAAAACCTGCTGCTGTTGCGCATCATGTCCTTCCGCTACCTGGTCAACCGCGAGCCTGAAAAGATACAGGAAACCGAAGTCCGCGCTCAGGAACTGACCCAGAAACTCAAGAAGGCTGAAGCCAATTACGCTGCCCTGCCTTCAGGCGATGAAGAAAAAGACGTCTACCGGAAGTTTCAGTCAGCCCTGGCCGAATACCTGGAGATACAACTACATGCCAAGGCCTTGTCACGGGACAACAACCTTGACGAGTTGAGAAGTCTTATAAATGGCCGGATGAAAACAAGTACCGATTTGATTTCATCGCAACTGGATCAATTGATCACCATTAACAAGACGTCTGCCCAGGAGGCTTCCGAGCGTTCGAGCAAACATTTTGAAAATGCCAATATCGCAATCATCATGGTTTCGGTTCTGGCCGCCGTATTGACGGTTTTCCTGGCCTGGTTACTGACCCGCAGTATTGTCATGCCACTGGCGCGGGCCGTGCGTGCGGCAGAAGAAATATCGGAAGGTAACCTGACCAAACATATTGAAGTGGATGGCAAGGACGAACCCGGGCGTTTACTGGCTGCACTGGTATTGATGCAGCAGAACCTGCGCAAGACGATCGAACAGATTTCCGGTTCAGCCACACAACTGGCTTCGGCGGCCGAAGAGCTGAGTGCCGTTACCGAGGAGTCTTCGCGCGGCCTGCAACGGCAGAATGACGAGCTCGAACAGGCGGCAACCGCGGTCAACCAGATGACCGCCGCGGTCGAAGAAGTCGCCCGCAACGCGGTGTCCACTTCGCAAGCGTCGCAGCAGTCCAACGATACTGCGCGTCATGGTCGCGACAAGGTCGTCGAGACCGTCAAGGCCATACAGACCATGACCCACGACGTCCAGAGCACGTCCAGCCTGATAGAAGGGTTGGCGGCGCAGGGCCGTGAAATCGGCAAGGTCCTGGATGTCATTCGTGCCATTGCCGAGCAGACCAACCTGTTGGCCCTCAACGCGGCGATTGAAGCGGCGCGGGCCGGGGAGGCAGGCAGAGGCTTCGCGGTGGTGGCTGATGAAGTGAGGGCGCTGGCGCATCGCACTGCTCAGTCGACTCAGGAAATCGAGCAGATGGTTGCCGGTATCCAGACAGGGACCGGACAGGCTGTAGAGTCCATGACCCTCAATACAGGCCGGACCCGGTCGACACTGGACCTGGCTCGTGCGGCAGGCGATGCGCTGGAGCAGATCACCGATGCGATTTCGCAGATCAATGAACGCAATCTGGTGATCGCAAGCGCCTCCGAAGAGCAGGCCCAGGTGTCCCGTGAAGTCGATCGCAATCTGGTCAATATCCGTGACCTGGCCAACCAGTCGGCCGCCGGTGCCAACCAGACCAGTGCCGCCAGCCACGAGCTGTCACGACTGGCTGTGGCCTTGAACTCGATGGTCGGCCGTTTTGTAATCTGAGCCCCTTCAATAAAGGCCGGGCGGAGCGCTGAATCCGCCTGGCTACCTTCCTTTCAGGCAGTTCGCTTTCGCGCAGCTGCCTTCTTCATACCTGCCGGGTGCAACTTTTTGCCCGAACGGCATTCCTATCATCGGAATTCTTCATATCGCAACATACGCGTATTAGTCTTGAAGTGTGATCAAGGGTACGTAGTCGATTGATCCATAAGGAGTTAAAGGGGTCCTGCGAACCCGCTCATGGCTGGCACATTCGCATCAGCAATGGCGCTGATACTTCCTATACACGTGCCGGATTTACATCATGAATATCACCAAGACATCGTTAATCAACCGTTTCTATCGCCGTTACGCCTGGTTTCTTTTTCCCGCTCTCCTGGCCTCTTGCGCCGTCTTCTGGTTTTCCATGGGGCGCGGGGTGCATGCAGAGCCCAAGAACGGCATCCAGACCCTGGTTTTTTTACGTCATGCAGAGAAACCGTCAATGGGGCTGGGGCAATTGAACTGCCAGGGCTTGAACCGTGCCATTGATCTGTCGGAGCTGTTGCCCAAGACCTTTGGCAAGGCCGACTTCATCTTTGCCGCCAACCCTGGTCGCCATGTCGAAGAGGGGGAAGGCGATCTGTCCTATAGCTACGTGCGGCCTCTGATGACGATCGGACCGAGTGCCATCAAGCTGGGGCTGCCCATCAATATCGACTTCGATGCCAACGACACCGGTGCCCTGGCTGATGAACTGATGCATGACAAATATCACGATGCGACGATTTATACCGCCTGGTCGCATGGCTATCTGCCGGAGCTGATCAACAAGGTTGCCCGAGAGGCATCGGGAAAAGACCTGACGCTGGTCGATGACTGGACAGGAACCGACTTCGACTCCCTGATGGTCATCACGCTCAAATGGGTCAATGGCAAGGCTTCGCTGGAATACGACAACATCAAGCAAGGCCTCGATAACGGGACCGCGACCTGCCCGACCTGATGTAAGCGGCCTGAACATATCCATCTGCGTCATGCCATCTTGACGGTGGGGCGGCCAGCCGGTTTTCTGTGACGTTCGCCATACGTCGAGGAGCCGCGCATGTATAAAGACTATCCCGCCGCCTACCAGGTCAGTAAAGGGGCTGCGTTGCAGGTGGATACGGCGTTTTACGAGCGCATCCGTGCTCGCCGTGAGCATCGCACGCTGGTTGAGGCATTCGAGGTGCCGATACGCACCGGAAGGGCCTGGAAGGTCAAGGCCGGTCAGGTCTTTCGGGTCACGACACCGGTCGGCCCTCAAGTGGGCGACTTCAACGTCTGGAATGCCAACGACCCTCGCGAACGTCTGTGGGCGGCCCGCACTCGCCAGTTGCAGGGCGCCCATGTCAGCACCCATGACAGGCTCTGGTCCAACCTGCCATTTCTGCGCCCCATGGTGACCATCACCGACGACAGCCTGGCCAGCTACGGCATTGACGAACACGGCGGGCGTTTGCATGACCTGTTGGGCACGCGCTGCGACCCGTACGTCAACAAGATGCTGACTGGCGAAGACTTTCACCATCATTGCCACTCGAACCTGACCCGCGCCGTACTGCCCCATGGCCTGACCGAGTTCGATGTTCACGACGTGCTCAATATCTTTCAGTGCACGGGGCTCAACCATGACGACATGTACTTCATGAAAGCCTGCCCGGCTCAGAAAGGCGACTATCTGGAGTTCTTTGCCGAGATAGACCTGCTGTGCGCCTTGTCGACCTGTCCGGGCGGCGACTTGTCGTTACCCATGTGGGGGCCGGACGCCCAGGACCCGTTGTCTGTCTGTCGCCCGTTGGGTGTTGAAATCTACAGCCTGGACGATTCGTTGCTTGAGGGCTGGAAACCGCCTCAGCGCGCGGCCTATGACGGCTTGCATGGTCTGGAGATAGCCAGGGCCGAGTGGGAAAAGTAGAGACAGGCAGAAAGCTCGTCGTTTATTGATGGCTTTACGGATTGAGCGCGGATACTGTGTGCGCCCCTGATCACTACAAGATCGGGGCGAAGGGTTGAATGCCCGTGTACAAGCCGGTCAAGGAGGAATGGCAAGACTCCCGCAAAGGGTAATCACCGCAGGCTATCCGGACTTGACCGTTATGCTCCCTGTTTTTCGCATCCTTTCGGCCTGTTTTGCTGTTGTCGGTCTCACCGCCTGCATCCGTGACCCTATACCGCTGACCGAGCGGACAGTCGAGCATTTGCATCAGCAGGCACCTATCCGGTTCTTGCTGACATTTGACGACGGACCTAGCGCATCCAGCTTTTACAATCCGACCCTGACAGTGTTGGACAGCCTGGCCGATAACCCCGTCCAGCCGAATATCAAGGCTATCTTTTTCGTCCAGACAGGGGCCAGCGGTGCCGGAGGCAGCGAAGAGGGACGTGCAATCATGCATCGTCAACACGAGGAGGGGCATGTGCTGGGTTTTCATACCAGCACCCCAAGGCATACCAATCACCGCTCTCTGGACCCGCAAGAGCTGGAGCAATCCCTGACGGAAGGCTGTGCGGTCATTGCCTCGATCAGCGGGGTGCCCACTGTTTTTCTGCGCCCCCCATTCTGGAACTACGACAAGCGCACATTCGCGGCCTATCAGCAGCATGATCTGCATGTGCTGTTGACCGATCTGAGCGCCAACGACGGAAAGATATGGGGTTACAACTTCAGCCTGCGCCGGCGCTCCAACATGGTTCGCCAGCTATCCGAGGTGCGCGAGCGCATTGCTGCCGCAGAGCTGCCAACCGTCGATGGCGTCATACCGGTGGTGGTCACCTTTCATGACCTGAACCGGTACACCGCACGGCACGCTCGGGAATATCTGCAAATCCTGATCGACAGCGCTCACGAAACAGGCGTTGCACTGGCCCCAAGACCGTTCTACGACGACAGCGTGCAATTACAGCGTGCAGCACTGGCCAGAACGGTCAAAAGCAGTGATGAGCCTGTGCAGTTACCGGGGGTATGGAATTGGATCTGGGACCACAATAGCCATTAGGTCATTGTTCCAGCCTGTTCTTCCGGATATGACCATTCTGGAGAATCATTGCCAGACGCTCACCCTGACCCACCAGACAATCAATGTCGGTCAGAGGATCGCCGTCCACAACCAACAGGTCCGCGAATGCACCTGGAGCGATACAACCCAGCTCGCCCTCGCGCTGAAGAATCTGCGCCGCCACACTGGTTGCACTGCGAAGGGCTGCGAGGTTCCCCAACAGCTCTGCACGGATTTTCAGTTCATGGCTCTGGTATTCATGCATTTCACCCAGCAGGTCCGAGCCATAGCCCATGGGGACGCCTGCCTCGGCAAACAGTAACAAGGCATTGCGGCCGGCCTGACGTACGTCCTCGATCTTGGCGACCGAGTCGGCTGGCAGCCCGAAGCGTTCCCCATATTGGGCGAGCATTTCATAGGTGACTTGGGTCGGTACGGCAAAGGCTCCTTTTTCGGCCATCAGGCGCGCGGTGTCGGCATCCACCAGGTTGCCATGCTCAATGGTTCGCACGCCGCATTCGATGGCTCGGCGGATGGCGCGCGCGGTATAGGCGTGAGCCATGACATAAGTGTTGGCGGCTTCTGCTTCATCCACGATGGCGCGGATTTCGGCTTCGCTGTATTGGGTGTTGGCAATCGGATCAGTGGGTGAAGAGACGCCACCGGAAGCCATGATCTTGATCTGGTTCGCGCCTTGTTGCAGTTCCTCGCGAACCGCCAGGCGCACATTGTCGACCCCATCCACCACGCGAGCGATGGCTCCGGCCCGGAAGCAGCAGGAGCAGGGCTCGTTCAGCAGCAATTCGCCACGGGCACGCATGTCACCGTGCCCACCGGTCTGCGAAAGGGCCTTGCCCGACGCAAAGATCTTCGGCCCTGGAATCAGTCCCAGTTGAATGGAACGGGCCAGCGCCCAGTCGGCACCTCCGGCATCGCGTACCGTGGTAAAACCACGCTGCAACATCGCCGCCAGAATCGGCAGGGCGCGATACATGATGATGGCGTTTGGCTGAAGGGCATTGAAGCCAAGGTTGGCATTAGAGGCCAGAACGTGAACATGGCAGTCGATCAGGCCGGGCATCAGGGTCTTGCCACCCAGATCGATAATGCGAGCCCCGGATTCTGCCGGCTCACCTGAAGGGCGTACGGCCACGATACGCTCACCTTCGATCACAACTTCCTGGCCCGGAATCAATCGGCCCGATTGCAAGTCGAGCAAATGCCCATTGCGCAGGATCAGGCGGGAAGAGTCATGGGTATTCATTGATAGGCTCCGGTCAAGGGACTGTGGGAAACGGCCTTGCGGTCGCGATAGAGCATGGCGCCAAAACCGCTGATGAGTGCAGCGAACATGATGTAGAACGCCGGGGCCACGTTGCTGCCGGTAGACGCAATCAGCCAGGTGATCGTGAACGTGGCGAAACCGCCGAAAAGAGTCACGGCGAAGTTGTAGGCCACCGACAGGCCGGTAGAGAGCACATGAGTGGGCAACAACTCACCGAAGGCTGCGAGGATCGAACCGATATACCCGGAAATCAGCAGGCCCAGCACCAGCTCAAAGACCAGTAACGAAAACAGCCCCGGCATCTGGTTGATGAACAGAAACATGGGGTAGGCAGTGAAGAAAATGGCCATGGCCGAACCAAGCAACCAGGGGCGGCGACCATGGCGATCCGCCAGAGCACCGACGATTGGCGTTACCACGATCAGAACGGCACCGCCCATCATGCCGGCGCAGAACCCCATCCAGGACGGCAGGCCCAGCACCCTCTGGGCATAGGACGGAATGTAGAAGAGCACCGCGTATGTGCAGACCGTCCACAGTACAACCAGCGAGAAGCTGATCAACGTCTGGCGCGGATAGTTGCGTACGACTTCACGCAAGGGCGCGTCGACAGGTTTGCTTGCGCTGTAGGCCGGCGTTTCATCGACGCGGCTGCGAATATAAAAGCCAACCGGCCCGATCAGCGTGCCAATGAGAAACGGCACTCGCCATCCCCAGCTTTCCAGCTGAGCCTGGGTCAGGTACGAGGACAGCACGGCGCCCAGAGCGGAGCCGAACAGCACCGCAACGCCGATGCTGGCTTGAATCCAGCTGGAATAGAATGCCTTTTTACCTTCTGGTGCATGCTCGGTGAGAAACGCCGTGGCACTGCCCATCTCGCCACCGGCCGAAAAGCCTTGCAGCAGTCGGGCCAGCACGATCAATACAGGGGCCAGGAGGCCGATCTGTGCGTAACTGGGCGTGATGGCGATGATCAGCGTGCCAAGGGCCATGAGCAGAATGGTCAGGGACAGGGCGGCCTTGCGCCCGCGCTTGTCACCATAGATGCCGAGCACGATACCGCCGACAGGCCTCATGAAAAAACCGACACCGAACGTCGCCAGAGCGAGAAGGTAAGACGTGAGTTCATTGCCCGTAGGGAAGAAGACCTTGGCGATGATGACGGAAAAGAAGCTGTAGACCGTGAAGTCGAACCACTCCAGACCATTGCCGATAACGGTGGCAATGACAGCTCGACGCGCCTGTGTCGGATGGGGGGATGACGATGCGTGTTCAGTGCTCACTGTTGACTCCTGCATGCAAGACATGCAGGGAACAACCCTGCATTCATAGGGGGGCAGAGTTGAAAAACTGAAACATGATTCGGGTCTGATGCCCGGTTGTGTTGGAGGTTAGGCTGGCGCGAGTATTTGAGAAAGCGATCATTACGCAGGTTTGCATGCGTAATACGCATGCAAGAGATGCGGTATTACTGTGCAATCTCGTTGATCAGCCACTTCTCGAAGGCACGGGCGGTGCGTCTGGGGATCTTTGCGCCGGGAGTGAGAAGGTGATACCCCCCGATGGCGCCAATATCTGCATTGCAGGCCGGGACCAGCGCTCCCGAATCTACGTGACGATCGATCATGGGGTGCCACCCGAGAACAATGCCATGACCGGCAATGGCCAGGTCCACGAGGACCGGGTAAAGGTTCACGGTCATGCGCTGACGGATCAGGGACGCATCAACGCCCTGACGGCCGAACCAGTCGCTCCATGACAACCATTGGCGTTGCCCGTCCTCAAGCATCAACAGGCAGTGATCGAGCAATTGGGCAGGCTCAAGCAATTGGCCGCCCAGATAGTCTGGCGAGCAATAGGCATTGACCGACTCGGCAAACAGCAGGCGTCCATCCAGTCCCGGCGGCGGCTGATCACGCAGAAAGTACAGCGCAAGGTCGAATTCGGCCCTGATCAGAGAGTCCAGTCCATCGACCACCCGCAAGCGGATATCCACCGCCGGGAACTCATCCTTGTAGCGCCCGAGCAGTGGACCGAGCCACAAGGCGGCCACGCCGCTCGAGCAGGCCAGCGTCAGTTGCTGCTCACCGCTATGGGTAATGACCTGAGCGGTGGCCTCGGCGCACTGGGTCAGTATCCGATGGACTTCTTCGGCATAGATCTGGCCCGCTACGGTCAGATGAATGCGTTTGTGCTCACGCCGGAACAGAGCCCGCCCCAGAAAGTCTTCAAGCTGCGCGACTTGTCGACTGATTGCACTTTGGGTCAGATGCAGTTCGGTTGCGGCCCGGGTGAAGCTGCCGTGACGGACCGTCGCCTCGAAAGCGATCAGGTTCTGCAAGGGCGGAAGCGGTTCAATGCGCACAGGAACTCCGTATTACAAACCGTCGGGAAACGGGATCGACAGCAGCCAGTCCCGGAACACGCAGAGCGATGGCAGGTTCTGAAAGCGGGTCGCATACACAAGGTAATAATTGCGGCCGCTGTCCATGGGCTCGAACAGCGTGACCAGTTCACCGCTGTTGAGCTCGTCCTGCACCAGGATGCGTGGTACCAGCGCCACGCCGATACCGGCGGCGACGGCCTGGATCAGGTGCGCGGTCAGCTCGAAGCTCGGGCCGGGTCGCATGATATGGTGGTCGAGCTGGTTCCTGTCGAACCAGTCCGACCAGGCATTGGGACGCGACACCACACCCAGCAGCGAATGCTGCGCAACCTCGGCGGGCGTCATCGACGCATGACCGGGCAGCGCCGAAGGGCTGGCGACCAGCACCAGTTTCTCGGCAATCAGCGGATGGGCAACGTAACCCGGCCAATGGCCTGTGCCTGCACAGATGACCGCGTTCATTTCACTGGCAACCGCCGTCAGGTCCGCATGAACGATACGTGAATGGATATGCACCACATGGCCCGGATGCCGGGCATAAAAGTCATGCATGCGGGGCAGCAGCCATTTGGAGCCAAAGGTCGGTAGAACCGCCAGATGCAGCGTGCCACCTTCGGACTTGTGGGCGATGGTCTGCAAGGTGGCGCTGCGGATACGGCCGAGTGCCGCGGCCAGTTCATGCTGGTACAGCGCACCGGCGGTGGTCAGCTCGATACGGCGCCCATCGCGCTTGAACAGCTCGACCTCCAGTTGTGCCTCAAGGGCCTGCACCTGACGGCTGACCGCGCTCTGGGTCAGGGCCAGCTCATCGGCGGCCTTGGTAAAACTGCCATGGCGCGCAGCCGCCTCGAATGCGATGAGCAATGACATTGAGGGCGTAAGGCGTCTGGGGTTCATTCATAAAACTCATGAAAAGGCGGCAGGTTTTACATTTGCTCTCAAGGCCTTCAAGCATGAAAATCAACATCAACCGTTGATGACGCCTGCTTCAGAGCATTTCCGAAGCATACGTGTTTTGCATATAAAAAGCCTAATCCGTCAGGAAAACCGCCATGATTGCCCTCTTGAATCCGACCTCCGAACAGGTCGATCACTATGATCGTTTTCTGAATGCACTGGTGCAGGAGGGGTTCAGGGGCGAAATAGCCAGGGATCATGGTTCGCGTACCGTTCTGGCCACCGACAACTCGATTTATCAGCGCATGCCGCAGGCGGCCGTCTTTCCGCTCGACAGTGCGGATGTCGAGGTTCTGGCCCGGCTGGCCGGGCGCTCCGAACACCAGCAGGTTGTCCTCACACCGCGCGGCGGCGGTACGGGTACCAACGGGCAGTCCCTGACCGATGGCGTGATTGTCGACCTTTCGCGACACATGAACCGGATTCTGGAAATCAATGTCGAAGAGCGCTGGGTCCGTGTGCAGACCGGTGTGGTCAAGGACCAGCTCAATGCGGCGCTCAAGCCCCACGGGCTGTTCTTTGCTCCCGAGCTGTCCACCTCCAACCGTGCCACGATCGGCGGCATGATCAACACCGATGCCAGCGGGCAGGGCAGTTGCACTTACGGCAAGACCCGCGATCACGTACTCGATCTTACCACTGTGCTGCTGGGTGGTTCTCAGGTACATACCCATGCCATGGAGGCCGAGCGGCTGGAACAGGAGCAGGGCCGGACCGACAGAGGCGGGGAAGCCTATCGCTGTGCCCGCGAGATTGCCGACACCCAGGCACAACTGATCAAGGATATCTTTCCGCCCCTCAATCGCTGCCTGACCGGTTACGACCTGGCTCACCTGCGCGAAGAAGATGGCCGCTTCAACCTCAACAGCGTGCTGTGCGGTTCGGAAGGCTCCCTGGGTTTCATCGTCGAAGCCCGGCTCAACGTGCTTCCGATTCCCAGACACTCGATTCTGGTCAACGTCCGCTACGCGGGTTTCATGGACGCCCTGCGCGATGCCAAGGCCCTCATGGCACTCAAGCCGCTGTCCATCGAGACGGTGGACTCCAAGGTCCTGATGCTCGCCATGCAGGACATCGTCTGGCACGGCGTGGCCGAATACTTTCCCCAGGACCCGGACACCCCGACCCTGGGCATCAACCTGATCGAGTTCAGTGGCGACGAGCTGAGCGAAGTGGAGCAGCGTGTCCATGCGTTCGTCGAGCATTTGCAGAGCGACACGTCGGTGGTGCGACTGGGTCATACGCTGGCCATCGGCAGCGCGGCCGTCAATCGGGTCTACGCCATGCGCAAGCGCTCGGTAGGGCTGCTGGGCAACGTCAAGGGCGAGGCCCGGCCGCAACCCTTTGTCGAAGACACCGCCGTACCTCCGGAAAACCTCGCCGATTACATTCAGGAATTCCGTGCCCTGCTGGACAGCCACAACCTGCAATACGGGATGTTCGGTCATGTGGACGCCGGCGTGTTGCACGTCAGGCCGATCCTGGACATGAAAGACCCGGAGCAGGCCGCGCTGGTACGACCGATTTCCGATGCGGTCGCGGCCCTGACCAAACGCTACGGTGGCTTGCTGTGGGGCGAACACGGTAAAGGCCTGCGCTCGCAATATGTACCGGAGTATTTCGGTGAGCTGTACCCGGCCCTGCAGGCACTCAAGGCCGCTTTCGATCCGTTCAACCAGCTTAACCCCGGCAAGATCGCGACCCCGTCGACTGTACCGGCGGCCACGCTGACCTTGGTGGATGGTGTGACACTGAGGGGCGATCTGGACCGCCGCATCGACGAGCGTGTCTGGCAGAGCTATGAAAGTGCCGTTCACTGCAACGGCAACGGTGCCTGCTACAACTACGACGCCAATGACGCCATGTGCCCGTCCTGGAAGGCGACCCGCAATCGAATTCACTCGCCCAAGGGCCGGGCTTCGCTGATCCGTGAGTGGCTGCGCCTGCAAGGTGAGCAGGATGTGAACGTGCTGACCGCCAGTGCCCGTGCGCGCTCGGCCAGTGTCATCAAGAGCCTGATCGGCAAGACGACCAACACCCTGGCGAAACTGGGCGGGCAGAAAGACTTTTCCCACGAGGTCTATGACGCCATGGCCGGTTGCCTGGCTTGCAAGTCCTGTGCAGGGCAGTGCCCGGTGAAGGTCAATGTGCCGGAGTTCCGTTCACGCTTCCTGGAGCTGTACCACAGCCGCTACCTGCGTCCGCTCAAGGATTACCTGATCGGCTCGCTGGAGTTCAGCATTCCGTATCTGGCCCGTTTTCCGAAACTCTACAACGCGATGATGGGCGCCAGACCCGTTCGCTATCTGCTTGAGCATGTGGCAGGCATGGTGGACAGCCCCTTGCTGAGCCTGATGGATTTCCGCGCCGCCTGCGCGCGCTGGAATGTCGGCATCGCCACGCCAGAGCGTCTGGCCGCGCTGTCGGAGCAGGAGCGCAAGCGCACGGTGATTCTGGTGCAGGATGCCTTTACCCGATACTTCGAGACACACCTGGCGGCGGACTGGCTGGAGCTGATTTCACGTCAGGGCTATCAGGTCTATCTGGCACCCTTTGCCCCCAACGGCAAGCCGTTGCAGGTTCAGGGCTTCCTGGCCGCCTTTGAAAAGGCCGCGAACTTCAACAGTCAGTCGCTGCGCAAGCTCGAGGCTTTCGGGATTCCGCTGGTGGGCCTGGACCCGGCCATGACCCTGGTTTACCGGCAGGAATACAGCAAGACCCTGGGCAGCGAAAATGCCCCGACCGTTTTGCTGCCTCAGGAGTGGCTGGCGGCGCAACTTGAGACGTCGGAGCCGGTGTCGCCGGATGAAACCTATTATTTCCTGCCGCACTGCACCGAGAAAACCAACGAGCCGGGCAGTGTCGGCCTGTGGCAGAAAGTTTTCGCCAGTAACGGGATGAAGCTGGAAGTGCTGGCCAGCGGTTGCTGCGGCATGTCCGGCACCTACGGTCATGAAACCCGCAATGCCAAACACTCCGACACCATCTACAGCCAGTCGTGGCAGCCGCTGGTGGCTCGTCACAATGGTGAAGGGCGGCTGGTTGCGGATGGGTACTCCTGCCGCAGCCAGGTCAAGCGTCAGGATGGGCAGGTGATACGCCATCCATTGCAGATCATGCTTGAGCGGAGCCGCCTTCGCGGATAAATCCGCTCCCGCACAGCTTCATGCCAGATACTTGCGAAACCACTCCAGGGTCCTGTCCCAGGCCAGTCTGGCAGCGGTTTCGTCGTATCGGGGCGTGGAGTCGTTGTGGAACCCGTGATTGGCACCGGGATAGATGAAGGTTTGATACGTCGTACCCGCCGCTTTCAATGCCGCCTCATACGCGGGCCATCCTTCATTGATACGGGTGTCCAGCTCACCGTAGTGAATCATGACCGGGGCCTTGATCCGTACCACGTCCTCGGCCTTGGGCTGACGACCGTAGAAGGACACCGCTGCGCCCAGGTCGGGATAGGCCACGGCTGCGGCGTTGGCCACGCCACCGCCGTAGCAGAAACCGGTGATACCGACTTTTCCTGTCGAGGCGTCATGCTTCATCAGCCATTCGATGGCGGCGAAGAAGTCGTTCATGAGCTTTTCAGGGTCGACCTTTTGCTGAAGTTCTCGTCCCTTGTCATCGTTGCCGGGATAACCGCCCACCGATGACAGACCATCGGGAGCCAGTGCAATGAACCCGGCCTTGGCTACACGCCGGGCAACGTCTTCAATGTAAGGGTTGAGTCCACGGTTTTCATGGGCAACGACTATCGCGGGCACCTTGCCGGTGGCCTTTGCAGGCCGGACCAGATAACCCCGTACCTGACCATGCCCCTTGGGGGAAGGGTAGTTGACGTATTCGGCAATGATGTCGGGATCAGTAAATGGCACCTGTTCGGCCAGTGCGTAGTCGGGGCTCAGTGACGCAAGAATGGCCGTTGCGGTCAGGCCTCCCAGCGCAAACTTCGCCGCACGATCGAGAAACGCTCGCCTGTCGATCTTGCCGTGAGCGTAATAGTCATAAAGCTCCAGCAACTCGGGAGCAAAATCCTTGGCGGTAAGACGATCCATCTTCAGACCTCCTGTGGAATTCAAAAACAGCTTGTATACGCCATTGCCAACAGTAGGAGCGAATTCATTCGCGATCACGCATTTTTCGCGAATGAATTCGCTCCTGTGCACAAGAATCAGAAGTCCAGCGTCACACCGGCATACAACGCGCGGCCATCACCCGGAGAGTGTAGCGAGGCGACGGCACCGTCCGGGTCATACCAGACGTATTCGTAATAGCGGTTGGTCAGGTTCTTGAGCTGCATGTCGACACTCACCGTCTCGCTCACCTTCCAGGTTGCCCCCAGGTTCATCAGCACATAACCGCCATAAGTGCCCTGGGTGTTTTCCCGCTCCAGGTAGTAGTTGGTCTGCCCGTTCATCCAGGCCGTCAGTTGCAAGGCCGGGGCGGCCTGATAATTCATGCCGGCGTTGTACAGGTGGTGAGGGATATGGTCGATTTCCCGCCCCTTGCTATTGGGCAAGGTCGCACTGGGTTCAAGAATCTTCGAGTATTGCCATGAGTAAGCCATCCAGATTTCCGTGCGTTCGTTCGGATGCAGGTTCATCTGCAGGTCATAACCCCAACGACGGGTTTCGCCGACATTGTCCGACTCGCCGCTGGGGTCATTGAGACGACGACTGACCTCGCCACTGGCTTCCTGTTGCCAGTAGGCGACCCGGCCATCGATCCAGTCGGCCGGGGTGAACTTGATGCCGGTTTCCCAGCCTTCGTTGATCGACGGATCCAGATCGGTATCCCGTGGCGGCACCTTGTAGGCCGCTGCCCCCGTACCCACCTGAAAGGTACGTCCCCAATTGGCGTAGAAGCTGGCCACGTCCCAGGGCGAATACACCACACTGAGTTTGGGCTGCTTGATCAGGCCATAGTCGTTGATGTCGTAGTCCACACCCGTCATTTCATTGGTGAAATCACCCTGGATCTTGTCGACGCGATAGGCCGGTACGATCTTCAACGACTCGAATGGTTTGATCTCGGCCTGGATGTAGGCGCCATAGGTGTCGAAATCGAATTGCTGGTCACGGGTCTGGGCCTGACGGACACGATTGAGGGTGCGATAGCGCTCGCTCTTGTTTTCCTGTTGCTGCATGTCTGCGCCGCCTTCCAGCGCGAAGTCGTACAGCCAGCTGACTTCCGGACGCCAGGTCAGGGAAGTGAGGGCGCCGTACTGGGTTTCATAGGTGTCCCGCTCCTGCTGTGAGGTGGTGCTCCAGTATTGGGTCCAGCGACGGTCGTCAAAGGTGTTGACGTAGGTTTTCGCAGACCAGGCCAGGGTGTCCGCCAGGTCCGTGTCGAAATGCAGGCTGACCTGGTTCATGCGTCGGGTGCCTTTGTCCGAAGCGTTGTAACTGTTGGTCATCGTGGGGTGATGGCGGGCATTCTCTTCGCTCAGGTAACCCGGTTCCTGGGCTTCTGTTTCGTAATGGCGGGCGATCAGGCCGATGCGATAGCTTTCATCGTCGGGGGTATAGAACCATTTGCCGGACATCGAGAATTTGTCGGCTTCGGCGTGGTCCCGATACCCGTCGGACTTCTGATAGGCAAAGAAGTAGTTCTGGGTCCAGTTGCTGCTCTCGAAACCCTTGGACAACTGGGTTTCCTGGGTATTGAAACTGCCGTAGCGAATCCGGGCCTTGGTGTAGTTGCCGCCGCTGCGGGTCAGCATGTTCACGTTGCCCGCGATGTTGTTCAGCCCGTAGCGTGCATCGCTGGTGCCGCGCACCACTTCGATGCTGTCCAGCTCCATGGGGAAGATCATGTCCATGAACGGCATGTTGCCGTCGTTGCTGTTGCTCGGGATGCCGTCGATCAGCAGCTTCACGGCATTGACTTCACCCTCGCCGTTAAAGCCGCGAAAGGAAATCTTGCCGGAGGTGGTGCCCTGATTGAATTCGGTGAGTATCACCCCGGGAGCGCGACTGAACAGTTCCCAGCTGTAGTTGACCGGCATCTTTTCCAGAATGTCGCCCCCCAGGATATCCACCGAACTGAGCACACTGCTGGTGCTCAAGGGACCGCTGCTGGTGCCCTGTACGGTCACCGAGCCAAGGGTCAGTGTCGAGTTTTCGATCTGGTTTTCGGCCAGGGCGGCGGACAAGGGTGTCAGGGCAAAGACCCCACAGGTCAATGCATGGCAGAGAGAACGGGAGACAGGGGCAGACATTGCACGTGGCAATGGAGAGAAAACAGGCATAACGCAAACTTCCTGATGACCAAGAAACGTCCAGGGCATGGAATGGTCCGGACAAGGACTTCCAGTGCCCGACAAGAAAAGCCGCACAGTCGACGGCTGGCAGGGACGATCAGGCGATGGGGGAGGCGCGCGGGGTCAGGCTGGGCCAGCGAGCCCTGGGAAGAAGTGTTGGTTGCTCGGGGTTATCCAGTGCTGTATCGGGCGTATAGCGCGGCAGGAAATGCCGATAGTAGTCAGCGGGCAAGGCCACCAGCCCGGCATGACCACAGCAGCAATCACCATGCTGCATGACGGTTTTCGATGAGCCGGGTTGCAGCGTGTCGATCAGTTTTTTGAAATCGGGCGGCAAGACGGTCGAACCGCTGCCGCTGCAGAAACCGCCCCACAGCAATAGGTGCGCATCGGGTGCCGGCATGGCACTGCTCATCGGCATGGCCAGCATGTTGAGCAACACGGCCAGGCAAGCGATCCAGGAACTGATGCGTTTCAATGAAGCCATGGGTGGGCTCAGGGCGAAAAGGCCATCATTTAGCCGCATTTCTGGAAGGGTTGTAAATGCTTCCATTGACGCAGGCTGAACACGTCGGGGGCCGAAGCCCCGCAACGCTGGTGCCGAATGATCAACTGCCTTGCAGCGGCTTGGCATCCTGAAAGAAGTAGTCTTTCCATGAGGCCGGCTTGTGCTTGATCACACCGACCCGGTGCATGAACTCTGCCAGCGGATAAGTGTTTTTCGGGGTGATGGTGAAATCGAAGTCCGGGTTGTCGATGATTTTCAGCAGGGCGGCCTTGTCGATCTTTGCCTTTGTCACGCGAATATAGGTGTCGGCGGCCGCAGCCTTGTCCTTGCGGATGAAATCTTCAGCTTCGGCCAGGGCTTCGATGAACGCCTTGTAGGTCTTGGGGTTCTCGTTGCGGAATTTTTCCGTGGCGAACAGGACGGTCGGGGAATTCGGGCCCAGCAGGTCGTAAGTGTTGAGCACGACATGCACACCGGGGGCCGCAACTTCCTGTTCCTGGAAGGGCGGGTTGGAAAAGTGCCCGGTCAGTTCGGTGCCTCCCGCGATAAGGCTAGAAGCTGCGTCCGGGTGAGGCAGGTTGACCGTGTATTTATCGAGCCGGGCATATTCGGCGTCTCCCCACAGTCTGGCCGACGCATATTGCAGATAGCGTGACTGCACGGAAACCCCGACGGCCGGAACCGCGATGCGGTCTTTTTCGCTGAAGTCCGCAATGGTCTTGACCTTGGGGTTATTGCTCACCAGGTAATACGGGAAGTTGCCGAGAGAGGCGACCGCCTTGACGTTCTGTTTGCCGTGGGTCCGGTCCCAGATGGTCAACAGCGGCCCGACGCCGGCACCGGCAATATCCACCGAACCCGCCAGCAATGCATCGTTGACGGCCGATCCACCCGATAACCGGGTCCAGTCCACCTTGATGTCCACGCCGTCCTGTTTGCCGTGCTTCTCGATCAGTTGCTGATCGCGAACGACATTCAGCAACAGGTAGACGATCCCGAACTGTTCGGCAATCCGCAGTTGTCCTTCAGCCTGCGCGGCGGTGGGCATGGCCAGCGTGCCGGTCAGCAATGAAGCGGCCAGTCCGAGGGTTGTCGCCAGACGGGAAAACCCGGGCCGTGGGGTCGAATGTTTTTTCATGCTGGGCTCCGCCTATTCCATGGGAGGTTCTGAGAGGTCGATGTAGACGATATGGCTATAAATGAATTTATTTAAATAACATTATTGAATAACCATATTCGGCAGGAAGCCCACATGGGGTTATGAATCTGGCTCATGGGCGCATGCAAGGCTGCAAGGGGTTAGCGGTAAACCCGCGTCATTATCATCGGACGCTTGTTCTGCTGCGTCTCGACATCGGATCGAGAGGCGGGTGCTGGCATTCACTCCAACGACCGGAAGGGCATATATGCAATACACCGTGACACTCTCCCGAGAAACCCTGGCAAGACTCGATGAAATCTGGCCCGGTCCGGGAGGTGAGGCACCCCAGGCCTATGCCTGGTAAGGGCGATTCATCACTTTGATTCATGGCTACATGCGCTCATGTGGTGATGATCGGTCCCGCTTGGCTGCGTACAGTAACCGCATGTTTCAACTGTTTTGCAATCTGTGAAGGAGAATCCTGGATGACAGTGAAAGCGTATGGCGCACATGGCGGTGACCAGCCTCTGGAGGCCATGGACATCACTCGCCGCGCCGTCGGCGCACATGACGTGCAGATCGATATCGCCTATTGCGGCGTTTGCCATTCCGACTTGCATCAGGCACGGGGCGAGTGGGGTA
This sequence comes from Pseudomonas sp. NPDC089734, assembly GCF_044748865.1. Classification (NCBI taxonomy): domain Bacteria; kingdom Pseudomonadati; phylum Pseudomonadota; class Gammaproteobacteria; order Pseudomonadales; family Pseudomonadaceae; genus Pseudomonas; species Pseudomonas sp. NPDC089734. The sequence continues at coordinate 178,731 of NZ_JBIVGV010000004.1, forward strand.
ACACTCAGTATCCCTGTGTGCCGGGCCATGAAATCGTGGGTCGGGTCGCAGCCGTGGGTGCTCATGTTTCCAGCGTACGGCCTGGCGATCTGGTGGGGGTCGGTTGCATCGTCGACAGCTGCAAGCAATGTGAAGACTGCGATGCCGGGCTGGAGAACTATTGCGACGGCATGATCGGCACCTACAACTTCCCGACTGCCGATGAACCGGGCTGGACCCTGGGCGGTTACTCGCAACAAGTGGTCGTGCACGAACGTTATGTCCTGCGTGTCAGCCATCCCGAAGCGCAACTGGCGGCAGTGGCGCCATTGTTGTGTGCCGGTATCACTACGTATTCGCCGCTACGTCACTACAATGCAGGCCCCGGTAAAAAGGTCGGGATTGTGGGGATCGGCGGGTTGGGGCATATGGGCATCAAGCTCGCCCACGCCATGGGTGCCCATGTCGTGGCCTTCACGACATCGGAATCCAAGCGCGAAGCCGCCAGGGATCTGGGGGCCGATGAAGTGGTGCTGTCGTCCAGTGCCGAGGAAATGGCTGCACACGCGAAAACCTTCGACCTGATCATCAATACCGTGGCCGCTCCGCACGATCTGGATGCCTTCCTGACATTGTTGAAGCGTGACGGCAATCTCACACTGGTGGGCGCACCGGCTTCGCCGCATCCATCGCCTGCGGTGTTCAACCTGATCTTCAAACGTCGTGCCATTGCCGGCTCGATGATCGGTGGCATTCCGGAAACCCAGGAAATGCTCGATTTCTGTGCCAGGCACGGCATCGTTTCCGATATCGAACTGATCAAGGCCAGTGAAATCAATGAGTCTTATGAGCGGATGCTCAAGGGCGACGTCAAATACCGCTTCGTGATCGATTCCGCGACGCTCACCGCCTGATCGCTCCCTGGCAGGTTCGCCCTGTCGACAAGCTCTGCCCAATGCGCGGGGCTTTTTTCCCAATCTGCTCCAGCGTGCCCGAGCTCCGTTTTGTGAGGCCATGTCGTGATTCACGGCATTCGGCCTGACAGACCGGTGCGCGGTATTAATCCGAGAAAAAACATGAACACCCAACCCGTTTCAAACAGCCCGGACGCTTCCGAAGGGAAGGCCGCATGGGGAGCCGTGCTGGCCATGTCCCTGGGGGCATTCGCACTGGTTTCCTCCGAATTCATGCCGGTGAGCCTGCTGACGCCCATCGCCACGGATCTTTCAATCAGCGAAGGCCAGGCGGGGCAGGCGATATCCGTTTCCGGCGCCTTTGCCCTGATCACCAGCCTGTTCATCGCCAGCGTTGCCAGACACATCGATCGCAAGGTGCTGCTGTTGTCGCTCACCTTGCTGATGATCGTGTCAGGCACCGTCGTGGCCTTTGCGCCGAATTATTATGTGTTCATCGGCGGTCGCGCTCTGATCGGCATCGCGATCGGCGGATTCTGGTCAATGTCGGCAGCCACGGTGATGAGGCTGGTGCCGGATGACAAGCTTCCCAGGGCATTGGCCATTCTCAATGGCGGGAATGCACTGGCGACGGTGATTGCTGCGCCCATGGGCAGTTTTCTGGGGGGCATCATCGGCTGGCGCTGGGCATTTTTTGCCGTCGTGCCGCTGGCAACAGTTGCTCTGTGCTGGAAGTTGCGGACACTTCCTGCCATGAAATCCAGGCCTGCCAAGGACGCCAGCAGCTCGTTGACGCTGCTTAAGTACTATCCGGTAGCCATCGGAATGGCGGCTGGCAGCATCTTCTTCATGGGGCAGTTTGCACTGTTCACTTACCTGCGTCCCTTTCTGGAAACCGTGACCCACGTCAGCGTCTCGATGCTGTCCATCATGCTTCTGCTGATGGGCGTGGCGGGCTTTATCGGCACCATGCTGATCGGGCATTTCATCAGGAAGGGTCTCTACAGGACGCTGGTTGCCATTCCGTTACTCATGTCTGTCATCGCTGCGCTGCTCATGACACTGGGCGACTCGGTCGTGCTGACAGCGACACTTCTGGGTATCTGGGGACTCACGGCTACGGCAGCGCCTGTCGGTTGGTGGACCTGGCTGGCCAGAACCCTGCCGAACGATGCGGAAGCGGGCGGTGGGCTGTTTGTTGCAGTGGTGCAACTGGCAATCACGCTGGGGGCAACGGTGGGTGGGGTTCTGTATGACATGAGCGGTTACAGGGCCACGTTTGGCGTGAGTGCGGCCTTGTTGATCCTGTCCGCTGTCCTTACGGTGTTGACCGCACGCGCCGTCACCCATGAAACCCGTGTCGAACCGGCCAGTCCTTTGCCTGGCCATTGAAGTTCCGGCCCGAGTGATTGCTACAATCGGGCCATCACCCTGACGGTATTGATAATGGCTCGTGAGCATTACAGCGAAATTCTGGCATTGATTGCCGTGGCACGTGAACGCAGCTTTACCCGGGCGGCGGCCCAACTGGGGATTTCCCAGTCGATGCTGAGTCACACCATTCGGGCGATGGAAAGCCGACTGGGTGTTCGTCTGCTGACCCGGACCACCCGCAGCGTCTCGGTCACCGAGGCCGGCGAGCAACTGCTCAGGGTTGTCACCCCAAGGCTTGAAAACATCGAGGCCGAGCTACGGTTTGTGGCCGACATGGGCCAGTCGCCTATCGGTACGTTGCGCATCACGGCCACGGACCATGCCATCGACACGCTGCTGTGGCCCAGGCTCGCGCCCGTCCTGCGTGACTTCCCCCGGCTCAAGGTGGAAATGCACTCCGACTATGCCTTTACCGATATCGTGGCGGGCAGGTTCGACTTCGGCGTGCGGCTGGGGGACGGGTTGTCAAAGGACATCTCGTCCGTGTGCATCGGTCCGAAGCTGACGTTTGCCATGGTCGCTGCGCCGGATTACCTGAAAACCCATGGCCTGCCCGAAACGCCTCAGGCCCTGGCCGACCATGATTGCATCAACCTGCGCCTGCCCACCAACGGCAATCTGTACGCCTGGGAGTTGAGCAAGGATCAGCAAGAGATAGCGGTTCGGGTGGAGGGACGCCTAGTGTTCAACGGTATCTATCAGGTCCTGAATGCTGCGCTGTCAGGCGATGGCCTGGCGTATGTGCCGGAAAATCTGGCACAGCCTCATCTGGATGCGGGGCGTCTGGTCCCGGTCCTGCAGGACTGGTGGTGCTCGTTCGATGGTTATCACCTGTACTACTCGACGCAACGCGAAATATCACGGGCCATGCAGGTCGTGATCGACGCTCTGCGTTACCCCGACTGATGTCGATTTATCAATCCAGTTGCTGGCGGCTATCAATTTACCCATGGTCGTTATCGCGTTTCCCCATGGTAGCGTTGTGAGAGCAGTCATATGCGTCACGCTGTCGCGTACTGACGACGCACATTTTCGGGAAAAAGGGGCTACCCCCTAGCAGAGGTCGATCGCCATGGAGCTTCAGATTAACGACAAGACCTATCAGGTCGATGCCGACGCCGACACGCCGCTGCTGTGGGTCATTCGTGACGAGCTTGGCCTGACCGGCACCAAATACGGTTGCGGTCTTGCCCAGTGTGGAGCCTGTTCGGTAATGGTCGACGGTTTTGTGGTGCGCTCCTGCGTCACCCCCATTGAAGGCGTGATCGGACGCAAGATCACGACCATCGAAGCCATCGAGCAAGACAGCATTGGCAAGCGGGTGGTCGAAGCCTGGGTCAAGCACCAGGTTCCCCAGTGCGGTTATTGCCAGTCCGGGCAAGTCATGGCGGCAACCGCGTTGCTCAAGCACACCCCGCGTCCCACCGACGAACAGATTGAAGCGACCATGATCAATCTGTGCCGTTGCGGTACCTACAACGCTATTCGCGGTGCCATGCATGAGCTGGCCGCGCCTGCCGCAAGCACGGCGTTCTACAATGCCGCCGCTGACAGGGAGCAAGCATGATGGCCAATCTGTTCGGCAAGTCCGCCCCGGAAACAGCATTTCCTGACGCTGAGCCCGTCAACATTTCACGCCGCCGGTTCCTGGTCGTATCGGCCGGTACGGTCGCCGGCGCACTGGTGATCGGTTTCGGTATTCCGCTGGGAAGCGGCAGGGTACAGGCAGCCGCCATTGCTGCGCCTGAAGTGCGGGGCACGCGCGTCCCTGCATTCCTGGAAATCCGTCCTGACAACACCATCCGCCTGCAAAGCCCCTTCATCGAGGGCGGGCAGGGCACGTTTACCGCCATGGCACAAATTGTCGGCGAAGAGCTGGATGCCGATCCGGCCACCTTCATCGTTGAAAACGCGCCACCTGGTGCTGACTTCGTGGTGCTGGAAAACGGCATGCGGATCACCGGCGGCAGCATGTCGGTACGTTTGAGCTATCCCGTCATGCGTCGCCTGGGGGCACTGGCGCGCAGCATGCTGCTCCAGGCCGGCGCGGAGCAGCTGGGCGTGCCGGTCAGCCAGCTCACGACCGAACCGGGCAAGGTCATTCATGCGGCCTCGGGACGTTCGCTGACTTACGGCGAACTGGCCGAGCGTGCCATGGACTTGCCGGTGCCCGATCCTGAGTCCGTGAAACTGCGCGATCCGAGCCAGTTCCGCTGGATCGGCAAGCCTGTCCAGCGCCTGGACGCGCACCAGAAGTCGACAGGGCAAACGACCTACACCATCGATGTGGCTGTCGAAGGCATGCTGCATGCCGCCGTTCAGCATGCGCCGCGTCTGGGCATGACCGTTGGCAGCATTCGCAATGCCGATCAGGTCAAGGCCATGAAAGGCGTGCACTCCTTGCATACACTGCCGGGTGCCGTTGCCGTCGTGGCCGAGCGCTGGTGGAACGCCAAGCGGGCGGTGGAAGCCGTGGTGGTCGACTGGCAGGAGGCTCCAGCCGGTTCTACCGCCCGCAACATGCCGGCGGACTTCTCCACCGAGGCCTTTCGCGAGCGCCTTGCCACCGATCCCGGTACACCGCGGGACGCGGAAGTCGAAGGCAACGCAGCACAGGTGTTGAAATCATCGAAGACGCTGGTTGAAGCGACCTACCACAGCCAGTACGTCAACCACGCACAACTCGAGCCGCCGTCTGCCCTGGCAAGGTTCAACCCGGATGGCAGCCTGGAGGTCTGGCTGCCCAACCAGGCCCCGGACATGTTCCTGAACGACATGGCCAAAAGAACAGGCCTCGATCCGTCGAAAATCACGCTTCACTCGCCGGTGCTGGGCGGTTTCTTCGGTCGACACTTTCTGTATGAGTCGGCCAACCCGTACCCGCAGGCCATTCAACTGGCCAAGGAAGTGGGACGTCCGATCAAGCTGATCTGGAGCCGCGAAGAAGAATTCCTGCGTGACGCACTGCGCCCCATGGCCGTGGTGCGTTTCCGTGGTGCACTGGATGCCAACGGTTTGCCTGCCGCACTGGAGGCGATCAGCGCTACCGAAGGCCCGACAGAAGCCCTCAGCAACAAACAAGGGGAGAAACTTGACCCCACGGCGCTGGAGGGGCTGACCAACAAGGCCTACGCCATTCCGAACCGGCGTGTGGCCCAGTTGTATGTGAAGAATCCGACGATGCTGGGCTACTGGCGTTCGGTGGGTAACTCCATGAATGACTTTCTCTATGAAAGCTTTCTGGACGAGTTGGCGGACAAGGGCGACCAGGACCCTTATGAACTCCGGATGCACTTGCTCAAAGGCAATGAACGGCTGACCAACCTGTTAAAGGCTGTCGGTGAACTGGCCGGTGGCTGGAAGCGCGGGCCTTTCACGGCGGAAGATGGCACCCGCAGAGCCCGTGGCGTGGCCATGGCTTCGCCTTTCGGAACGGAAACGGCGGTGATTGCCGAAGTCTCCATCGAAAACGGCAAGGTCAAGGTCCACGAGATCTGGCAAGCCATCGACCCGGGCAGCATCGTCAACCCGGCCATCGTCGAAGCCCAGGTCAACGGCGCGACGGCACTGGGCTTGTCTCAGGTCCTGCTCGAAGAAGCGGTTTATGAGAACGGGATGCCCAAGGCTCGCAACTACGACCTGTACCCGATATTGCCGCTGGACCGCATGCCACGCGTGCATGTTCGCATCGTGGAAAGCGGCGCAAAGATGGGCGGCATCGGAGAGCCTCCTTTGCCAGCCGTTCCTCCGGCGGTGGCCAATGCGGTTTCCAGGCTGACAGGCCAACGCATCCGCAGCATGCCGCTGTCGCGGTACACCTTCGAGAGCTGATCCGAGCCAGGCCACAAGGAAGCATTAAATGACTGACCGTCGATTCCGAAGCGTAATCGTCTTCGTGGCGCTGGCTTGCCTGATCGGGGCAGGTGGCGTCGCATGGTATGTAAATCACCAGCCTGCATCACCCTTCGATGCAGCCGGTACCGAAAAGCCCGCCGCTGACTGGGTGCAGCGTGGCGAATATGTAGCCAGGCTCAGCGATTGCGTGGCCTGCCACGGCACCGAGCATGGTGCGCCTTTTGCGGGTGGCCTTGAGATGGCGACCCCGTTGGGCTCTATCTTCGCCACCAACATCACACCGGACCCCAAGACCGGGATCGGCACCTACAGCCTTGCCGATTTCGACAGGGCCGTTCGTCATGGGGTTGCACCGGATGGGCGTCGTCTGTACCCCGCGATGCCTTATCCCTCGTACTCCAAGTTGAGTGACGACGATGTGAAGGCGCTGTATGCCTATTTCATGAATGCGGTAAAACCTGTCGCCCAGGAAAACAAACCCGGCGATATTCCCTGGCCCCTGAACATGCGCTGGCCTCTGGCATTGTGGAACATGGTCTTTACCGAGCCGGGCAGCTATCAGCCCAAGGCTCAGGCCGATGAGCTGTGGAACCGTGGCGCGTACATTGTCCAGGGCCCCGGGCATTGCGGCAGCTGTCATACACCACGAAGCCTGGCGTTCAACGAGAAATCGCTGACCGAGGCCAGCCCGACGTACCTGTCCGGCGCGCTGCTCGATGGCTGGTATGCGCCAAGCCTGAGACGCGACCCGAACACCGGCCTGGGGCGCTGGGACGAGGCCGACATCGTTCAGTTCCTGAAGACTGGCCGTAACAAGCATGCGGTTGTGTATGGCTCGATGACCGAGGCCTTCAACAACTCCACCCAGTTCATGACCGACAACGACCTCAAGGCCGTTGCCCGCTACCTGCAATCGCTTCCCGGCGATCCGCAGAGGGATGGAACGCCATGGCAGTATGCGGCATCCCCTGCAACTCATGAGCGCATGAAGGTTCCGGGTGCACAGACGTATGTTGCCAAATGCAGCTCGTGCCATGGCATGGACGGCAAAGGGCAGGGGCAATGGATTCCGCCGCTGGCTGGCGCGACCTCGTCCCTGGCCTTGCACAACGAGTCGGGCATCAATATCACGCTCAATGGCTCGATGCGTGTCGTGGCCAACGGCGTTCCCGATGCGTATCGCATGCCGCCGTTCCGCAATCAGCTGTCGGATCAGGAAATCGCCGATGTGCTGTCGTTCATACGGACTTCCTGGGGCAATGCCCGCGCAGCGGTGAACGCGAAAGACGTGGGCACCCTCAGGGAACGCACCGATCCGGCAAGCAGCAGCCCGATCATCCTGCAGATGCGTTGAGTGGATGCGGGGGAGGAAAGCGCCCCCGTTCGATTGAGTGAACCCCATGAAAAGTCTTGATGTGCAGGTCGTAGAAGATGCCTTGACGTGGCTTTCAGCCGGTGAGCCGGTATGGCTGGCCACGGTCACGGCGACCTATGGTTCTGCGCCCAGAAAACCGGGCTCGATGCTCGCCAGTACCGAACGAGGCACTTACAGGGGGTCATTGTCCGGTGGCTGCGTCGAGGAGGATTTCCTTGAAAAGGTCGTGACCGGGTTTTTCGCGAAGCACAACCAGATCGTCAGGTACGGAGAAGGAGGGCACACGCCCACGGTCGCGCTACCGTGTGGCGGGTCTCTGGATGTGTTGCTTGAGTACCTTGAACCTTCAGCGATAAATGCCGACTACCTCAAGGCCATCGCCGCCGCACTGTCGAGTAATGAACTGCTCTGTCGGGACGTCAGCCTGAGCGACAATAGCCGTGCCATTGTGGCTGCAACACCGGGCACACCCGCCATTCGCACGACAGCAGAGCAGGTCTCGATCCTGACGGGAGCTTCACCGCGAGTGATTCTTGCAGGCTATTCACCCGTTGCCGCCTTCTGTGGGCAATACGCCCAGTCAATGGGGTTCGAGGTGATTGTGTGCGACCCGCGCAGCGACCAGTTGCAACTGGCAACCGAGCAACTGCCCCAGGCCACTCATGTCCCGGTACTCCCGGCGCTGTACCTTTCAGACGAAACCTGTCACAAACGGACCGCCGTGGTGGCCTTGACCCATGATCCCAAGATGGATGATCTGACGGTCATGGAAGCGATCAGGACCCAGGCGTTCTATATCGGAGCAATGGGATCATTGCGCACGAGCGAACGCCGGAAAGAGCGTCTGGGCAGGATCGGCGGGCTGAACGAAAGAGAACTTGAGCGGGTGATAGCCCCCATCGGGCTGAACCTGGGCAGCAAGACTCCGCCGGAAATAGCGCTGGCGATCATGGCCGATATCGTTCGCATGAATAATGGCGTCGACAAGGCCAGGCTCTGACAGCAGCCAACTACGCTGTACGCAACACATCCTTTGTCAGCCGTTATCTGGATCATGAAATATGGAACACAGCATACTTCGGGGTTCCTTCACCGGAATAATTGCTTTCATTGCTGTTGCTCGCGAACAAAGCTTCACCCGTGCCGGCGCAAGGCTCGGCATTTCGCAAACCGCCGTCAGCCATGCCGTGCGCTCACTGGAAAAACGGCTCGGCGTACAGCTGCTGGTCAGAAACTCCCGCGCCGTGTCGCCGACAGAAGCCGGTGAACGGCTGCTGCGTACCGTGTCTCCCGAACTGGCAGAGATAGACGCCGACCTGCTGGCATTGACCGCGTTAGGCGAAAGCCCTGCCGGCAGCATACGGATCACTGCGTCGGACCATGCGATCCGTGAAGTCCTCATGCCGAGGCTGAAAAGCTTTTTCCCGAAATACCCCGGCATCAAGATTGAGCTCTCCGCAGACAATACGCTGACCGATATCGCGGCCGAGCAGTTCGATGCCGGTGTACGACTGGGCGGCACCGTGGCCCAGGACATGATTGCCGTGCGCATCAGCCCGGATGCCCGCTTTGCGGTGGTCGCCACCCGGCGGTATTTTGCCAGCCAGCCACAACCGCAAGAGCCGGCAGACCTGCTGCAACATAACTGCATCAATATCCGGCTTCCCACCTACGGCGGCCTGTGGGCCTGGGAGTTCGAGCGCGAAGGGCGTGAAGTCAACCTGCGTGTGGACGGGCAACTGACCTATAACAGCATTTACGACTGCCTGGACGCTGCCGTCGCCGGGTTGGGCGTTGCCTATGTGCCGATAGAAATGGCGCAGCCGTATATCACCTCGGGCCATCTTGTCAGCGTGCTCGAAGACTGGTGTCCGGTATGGCCCGGTTTCTACCTGTATTACCCCAGCCGCCGACAGCCATCCGGGGCCATGTCGCTGCTCGTTTCCGCGCTGCGACTGGACAGTTGAAGGCAGAGGATCAAATCACCCGCGCAGCGTGCAACGACTCCAGCGCCTGGCTGCGCAACCGGGCCAGGGTTTCGTCGCGGCGATCACGGGGGTAATTCAGCGGCACGCTCAGCTCCTTGATGACCGTACCGGGACGGTTGCCGATCACCAGCACCCGATGGCTCAGGTACAAGGCTTCATCGACGTCATGGGTGACAACCAGCAAGGCGGTCTGGTGTCGTTGAGCCAGGTCGAGCAGCAGATCCTGAAGCTTGAAGCGGGTGAACGCATCGACAGCACTGAAAGGCTCGTCCAGCAGCAGAAGGTGCGGCTGGCCGTAAAGCCCTCGGGCAATCGCGACGCGCTGGGCCATGCCGCCGGACAACGCCTTGGGCAACGCATCGGCAAAACCGGTCAGGCCGACTTCATCGATCAGCCGGGCCACCCGTGAACCGTCATAAACCTTGTCTTCACTGAAGCCGATGTTTTCGGCCACCGTCAGCCAGGGCATCAGCCGTGGTTCCTGAAACACAAAGCCCACTTCGCTGGGGCGCGTGCGCAATTCGCCGCGAAAGTCCTGATCCAGTTGTGCAACCAGTCGTAGCAGGGTGCTTTTGCCGCAGCCGCTGGGGCCCAGCAGGCTGACGATTTCCCCCGGTTGCAGGTTCAGCTCGAGCTGCCCGAGCACACTGGTATCCCCGAAGGCCTTGTGTTCGACCCGCAGGTCCAGCAGAGGCGAGGGTGTTGTGGCCGGTTGAGGGATACGATGAAACAGGGTCATGGTCGTGCTCCGGAGTCTGCGCCGTCGAAGGTATCGCGCCAGGCCAGCCAGCGTTTTTCAAGGCTGGCCAGCAAGCCGTCACTGAGTTTGCCAAGCAGGGCCAGGACGATGATCGCCGCCAGAACCAGATCCGGGCGCGAGGTTTCCCGACCATCGCTGAGCAGATAACCCAGACCGCGCGTGGCAGCGATCAACTCGGCTGCGACCAGGAACATCCAGCTCAGGCTCAGGGCGCTGCGAAGGCCGGTGAAAACGCCCGGAAAGGCTGACGGCAGGAGAATCCGTCGGGCCAGACGCGCACGTCCGAAACCATACATGCGTCCAACCTCGACCAGTTTGCGATCTATATTGCGGATGGCCGCGACGCCGTTGAGGTACACCGGAAAGAACGCGCCAATGGCAATCAGCGTGACCTTGGAGGTTTCGCCGATCCCCAGCCACAACAGCAACAACGGCACCCACGCCAGACTCGGAATGGCCCGCAGGCTGGCAAAGGTCGGCTCCAGCCAGGCCTCGGCTTCGCGACTGAGGCCGACCCAGGCAGCGAACAGCAATCCCAGACTGGAACCGATGAAAAAGCCTGCCAGTACACGGGACAGGCTTGCGCCAATGTGTTTCCACAATGCGCCGTCGGCCAGTTGGAACAATGTCTGCGCCACTTCGCTGGGGGCGGGCATCTGGTAGGAGGCGATCCAGCCCAGACGCACCACGGTTTCAAGCAGCAGAATGATGCCCAGCGGCAGGGCAAGGCCTTTGGCCCGACGTCGCCACTGAGGCGTCTGACTGGCTGGACGTTCGACCGGACTGGCCCCGGCCAGGGCTTTGCTGGACGTGCTCATCACTGAATACTGGCCTTGCCGAAGGAGGGATCGATCAATTGATCGATGACCTGATTGACATCGATCCCGCGCTTGACCAGTTCTTCGGACACCAGAATCGGCGCAGCGGCCTTGGACGCCGTGGCATCCTGTTCAGTCAGTTGCGGGGCAGAGAGGTCAGTGCGCGACAATTGCAGCCGGGCAACATCCAGCGGCAGTCTGGACTCTTCGGCTAACAGTCTCGCGAACTCATCCGGATGGGCAATGGCCCAGTGGCGCGCCTGCTCGTAGGCCTTGATGACCGTGGCGATCGTCTGCGGATGCGCCTTGGCGAAGGCTTCGGTGACACTGATGACGCCATAGCTGTTGAAATCCTTGTTGCGGTACAGCAGGCGCGAGCCCGCCTGCAATTCGCTGGCGGCCATGTGCGGGTCAAGGCCGGCCCAGGCGTCGACATCGCCTTTTTCCAGTGCCGTGCGTCCATCCGGATGCTGCAGGTGCAGCAGCTCGACGTCACGCTTTTCCAGCCCGACACTGGCCAGGGCGCGCAAGGTAAACAGATACGGGTCCGTGCCCTTGGTGGCGGCGATCTTCTTCCCTTTTAAATCGTTCAGGCTCTTGAGTGGCGAGTCCTTGCGCACCAGCAGCGCCGTCCACTCGGCCCGGCTGTAGACATAGACCGACTTGATCGGGCTGCCATTGGCCCGTGCCAACACCGCAGAAAGACTGGCCGACGAACCGAAGTCAGCGCCGCCACTGTTGAGGTATTCCAGCGAGCGGTTGCTGCCCTGGCTGAACACCCAGCTGACCTTCGAGTTCGGCAAAGCCTTTTCGACCCAGCCAAAGTGTTTGAGGACCAGACTGACCGGGGAGTAGTACGCATAGTCCAGGCGTACTTCTTCGGGCGCACGTTCGGCACGGGCGGATGGGTTCAAGGCCAGAGCCATCAGGCTGGAGCAGGCCAGCAGTTTGAACACACGAGGGAGATCAGTCAGACGCATCGGGCAGTATCCAGTCAGGGGAAGTGAAGACTGGAGTGCAGGTGTCATGCCATCAGGGTAAAGCCGCGGTCTATCGCGGTTGCACGGGAGCAGGCCATGCCGATGGCTGTGCGGCAGGAGACAGAGTGCTGATCAGATGTTGCTGGAGAAACAATAAGAAACCGGGATTACACCTGGCTCAGAATGCAGGTCAGCAACCCGGGAAAACGGCTTTCGAGCATTTCGGAGCGCAGTGAATTCATGTGGGTGGTTCCGATATTCCGCGTATGCACCAGCCCAGCGTCTCGCAAGACGCGGAAATGATGGGACATGCTCGATTTCGGCCGACCACCGTCCAGCTCGCCACAGGTCGCTTCATCAACACGGGCCAGGCACCGGACAATTTCCATGCGCACAGGGTCGCTCAACGCGTACAGAAGACGCTCCAGCGTAAGGTCTTGGGGGGAGGGGTGTTTGAAGGTTCGCATGCCGACATGATACCGGGGCTTTCATAAATTGTCATAGTTCGATTATGATGGAACTATCGTATATGTCATGTCGCTACAATCCTGGAGGCTTGAATGTCTGCTCTTTTCCAACCTTTCACGCTCAAAGATGTAACGCTGCGCAACCGAATCGCAATCCCGCCGATGTGCCAATACATGGCCAACGACGGCCTTATCAACGAGTGGCATCAGGTTCACTACGCCAGCCTGGCAAGGGGCGGCGCAGGGCTGGTGGTGGTCGAAGCAACGGCTGTCGCGCCAGAAGGGCGGATCACGCCAGGCTGTGCAGGCATCTGGAGCGATGAACAGGCCCAGGCCTTCGTTCCGGTCGTCAAAGCCATCAAGGCGGCAGGGTCGGTACCCGGTATCCAGATCGCCCATGCCGGCAGAAAGGCCAGCGCCAATCGCCCATGGGAAGGCGACGATCACATCGCGGACAGCGATGATCGCGGCTGGGAAACCATCGCCCCTTCGGCCGTGGCTTTCGGATCTCATCTTCCCAAGGTGCCGCGTGCCATGACCCTGGATGACATTGCACGGGTCAAACAGAACTTCGTCGATGCCGCCCGACGTGCCCGGGATGCGGGTTTCGAGTGGATCGAGCTGCACTTTGCCCACGGTTACCTAGGCCAGAGTTTCTTTTCCGAGCACTCCAACCAGCGCACGGACAACTACGGTGGCAGCTTTGAAAACCGCAGCCGCTTCCTGCTTGAAACCCTGGCGGCGGTCCGTGAAGTCTGGCCGGAAAACCTTCCGCTGACCGCCCGTTTCGGCGTGCTGGAATACGATGGGCGCGATGAGCAGACCCTGAATGAGTCCATCGAGCTGGCCGGCCAGTTCAAGGCCAACGGTCTGGACCTGTTGAGCGTCAGCGTAGGTTTCACCATCGCCGAGACCAACATCCCCTGGGGGCCTGCATTCATGGGGCCGGTGGCCGAACGTGTACGCAAGGAAACCGGCCTGCCGGTGACCTCGGCCTGGGGCTTTGGCACACCACAACTGGCAGAAGCCGCCGCCAAGGCCAGGCAGCTTGACCTCGTATCCATCGGCCGGGCGCATCTGGCCGACCCGCACTGGCCTTACTTTGCCGCGAAGGAACTGGGCGTGGAGAATGCCTCATGGACGCTGCCAGCGCCTTATGCCCACTGGCTTGAGCGGTACCGCTAAGCCTTTGAGGTTGCGTGAGTGGCTATGGGGCGGCCTTGACTTCCTTCCACACACGTAACCTCAACGCCTCGATATCGGTGGGTATTTCCTGCATGGCAAACAAGGTGCTGAGCGTATCGGCATCGGGGTAGATCCCGATGTCGTTATGTATATCGGCATCGATCAAGGATTCTGACTTGTCGTTGCCGTTCGGGTAATGCAGATAGTTGGAGACGCCACTGATGACCTTGGGGTTGAGCAGGTAGTTCATGAAGGCATACCCGGCTTTTTCGTCCGGGGCATCCACCGGCATGGCGATCATGTCGAACCACATCGGCGAGCCTTCCTTGGGCGCGATGTAATGAATCCTTGTCCCTTTGCCTTCGTCCAGTGCTTCATGCTGTGCCCGCATGATGTCACCTGAGTAACCCACTGCGACGCAGATCTTGCCACTGCCAAGATCTTCCACGTAATCGCTGGCGCTGAAGTTACGTATATAAGGACGGATGGCGAGCAAGACGGCCTTGGCCTTGGGGTAATCCTCAGGGTTCGTACTGTCGGGCGGCAGCCCCAGATAATTGAGCGCAATGGGCAGCAGGCTGGGCGCACTGTCGAGCACCGCCACACCGCATTGGGACAGTTTTGCAATATTCTCGGGCTTGAGGATCAGGTCCCAGGAGTTGAGAGGCACATCGTCACCCAGTACAGCCTTGACCTTGGCCGCGTTATAACCAATCCCGGTCGTCCCCCAGAGATAGGGAAAGGCATACAGGTTTCCGGGATCAGCTTCCGCCAGTGCCCGGAGCAGAACAGGATTGAGGTTTCGCCAGTTGGGCAACTGGTTCCTGTCCAGTTTCTTCAAATCCCCGCGCTGAACCTGCTTCGCCAGGTAATGGCTGGAAGGCACCACGACGTCATAACCGGAATGCCTGGCCTTGAGCTTTTCATCCAGCACATCATTGCTGTCGTAGGTGTCATAGGTCGCCGCAATACCTGTGTCTTTCTGGAAGTTTTTCAACGTGTCCGGCGCGAAGTAATCCGTCCAGTTGTAGATTTTCACGGTTGGCGCGGCCTGACTCATCGATGCGACCAGCATCAGCGGAACGAAGGCTTTGATGAGCATGTGAGATCCTTGTTTCAGTTCTTTATCGATCTGTCGGGCATGACACACAAGCCGGTAGATGTTTTACCCGCGCCTTGTTCTCCCGGGTCCTGGGGTTTGTACGTAAAGTGGCTGCGCTCGGTCAGGCGGCGTTAAAAACCGGCTCAGAATGCTCATTGACAACCAGTCAACTCCGCTTCCTCGCCGTTTTTTGCCTTGCCTGACCTTCGCTCGCCGACTTTTCGTACAGAACCTAGTCCGAAGAGGGTGGCCGTTGCGGCGTGACCGAAGTCCCGAATGTATTGCCCATGCGCACACTGGTTGCAGCAGGCGTAGCCAGGCCCAGTGAGTTGGGCGCACGCTTGTCGATCGAAGTGTTCATCGCTTCCATGTTTTTTCTGTGGGCCGCCGCTCCCTGAGTGTTGAGCATCTGCTGGCTCAGGCAGTTGTAGTCAGGTGCCCTGTACTGGCCGACCCGGGTTTCAATACAACTGGCGGTTGGCGATGTTTCCGCATTGGCCGCAGGCGATATGGAAAGGCCGCTGCAGGCAAGGACGATCAGCATTGCGACAGGTTTCATGAGGCTGTCTCCTGACGGCCCGAGAGACGGGCCACGATCAGGCCAGTCTAGTGCAAGGTCATCCCGAAGGGGGGATGGTTTTTTACTCGCTCCGTCACACCAGATTCATGAAACCCCATCACCATAGTTCTTTTCAGGGATATGTCAGCTGTGCAGCAATGCAGTCTGGAGGGCGTGCGCCTGTCGCGCTTTCACTCATCGCGGGTGAAGGACTGGCTCACATTTGGCCTGTTTTTGCTGTTCTGCATCGCACTGTCGGGCAAGGCCGCCGAGGTTTCACTGCCCGGCCCGGCCCCCGCCTCAGTGTTGATGCTGGATATTCCGGCTCAAAATCTGGCCAGTGCACTGGATGCATTCAGTCGCCTGACCGGCATGGCGGTGCTGGTTGATCACGAACTGACGCGGGGGCGACGTTCGCTCACGCTCAAGGGGCGTTACAGCCCACAGGACGGTTTGAGCCGCCTGCTGACCGGCAGCGGCTTGATGGCCCGTTATACAAGGGCTGACGCTTTTACCCTGCAAGTGGCCGAGGTTGAGAACTCCCACCGCGAGAGCGGAGGGGCGTCGGGCACTGCCAGTCTGGCGGGCAACAGTTATGCACAATCGATTCAGCAAGCGATCGAGAAGGTTTTCTGTCGTTCGTCGTTGACCCGCCCGGGAAGTTATCGCGCGTTGTTGCAGGTATGGATTGGTCAAGGCGGTGAAATACAACACAGCCGTCTGGTGGCCTCCACAGGCAATACCCGGCGCGACGAAGCCTTGGTGGAAAGCTTGAAAGATGTCAGGGTCGGACGCTCCGCGCCAAGTTCATTGCGCCAGCCTGTGACTCTTCTTTTAGTACCCGACTCGACAGGAAAGAGCATGGACTGCAAGCAATGGGAAGGAGCCCTGGGGGCATGAAGGATACTGGGCGTAGTCCGATGGTCAGGTTGTTTCTACGATCCTACGATGATTTCAAGGTGCGTTTGCGCAAGCGCCTGGGGTCGGAGGATCTGGCCAACGATGTGCTCCATGAAACCTATCTGCGTGTCGACCGCATGGTCGAGCCTGAAAACCTCACCCGGCCCAATGCTTACCTTTATCGAATGGCGTTGAATATTGCCGCCGATCGGCGTGAGTCCGATGCCCGGCTGCTTACCGGCAGCGAGATCGAGGACATGTTGCAGATCACCGATGAAGCATTGGACCCGGCACGGATGGTGGGTGGCCAGAAAGAGATCCAGTCCTTGCTCAGCGCACTGTATGAACTTCCCGCACGACGTCGCAGGATCTTCATCGCGGCTCGTCTTGAGGAAGCCCCGCATCTGGAGATATCCCAGCGTTTCGGTATCTCCACGCGCATGGTTGAAAAGGAGTTGAAGGCGGCGCTGAACCATTGCGCCACGCGGCTGGAAAGAAAAGTGATTCAGAGGTTCGGTCCCGGGGCGGGAAAACCGTCTTTATAGATGAGTCTGTGATTAATCCGTGAGTAACTGAGCGCTTGAACATTTTCAGTATTTCCAATTCAGAGGCCAGGCCGGATGCCCAGCTGTCAAATGAGGCCCAGGAGTGGCTGATTCTGTTGACTTCAGGCCGGGCCACCACTGCCGATGCGCTCGCGCTGCGCCAATGGTGCGAGCAAAGCCCGCAGCATGCTCGCGCCTTTGAACAGTGCAAGGCGCTTTGGCACACCCTCAAGCCGGCCGCCGAACGACTCCAGCAACAGACCCAGGCTCGCCGGTTTGGTCGACGGGCCTTTCTGGGCGGAGCCGTGGCGGCATCCGCCGCCTTCCTGATCGTTCAAACCTCGGTGTCGGGCGGTTTTTCCGGATTGACGGCCGAATACAGCACGGCAGTGGGCGAGCAGCGGCATTTCGACCTGGTCGAAGGGGGCAGCCTGGAACTCAATACACAGACCCGGATCAGCCGTCGCCAGGCCCCCGACGGTGAGTCCGGCCTTGAGTTGCTCAGCGGAGAGGTGGAAGTCCTTGCCCGCCCCCGGGAGTCGCTCAAACTGCAGGCCGGGGCAGGCTGGTTAAGCGCTACCCATGCGCGCTTCAACGTCCGCCATACGGACCAGCGTGTGTGCGTGACCTGCCTGGAAGGCAGGCTGAAGGTGGATGTCCAGGGCCAGAGCATCGAGCTGCAAAGTGGTCGACAGGTGACCTATGACGCCAAAGGGGTTGGCGAGCCGCACGCTGTCGATGCTTCGACGGTAGTGGCCTGGCGTCAACAGATACTGGTGTTCAATGATGCCTCGCTGGCGACGGTGATTGATGAAATAAACCGTTATCGTCCCGGCATGTTGCTCTTGCTGAACCCCGAGCTTGGCAAGCGCAAGGTTCAGGCGCGTTTCAGCCTCGATCAACTGGCAGGGGTGGCATTGCTGATTCGCGATGCCTATGGAGCCAGATGCACCGAGCTTCCCGGTGGTGTCGTGCTGCTGAGCTGATCAGTTCAAAGGCCCGAGCACTTGCCGGTAATGCTCCTGCCCTTGGGGCGTCTGCCGTGTCAGTTGAATCTCCAGCCCTGAGGGATTTTCCTGGCGGTTGCCGCTCAGGCTCCGCCATCCCTTGCCATCTTCCCAGAACCGTAATTGCACGGCGCTGACCTGGGCCAGCACCTCGACACCTTCGTTGGGCGCAGGCAACGGATAGCGACTGCTCGAAGGAGATTGCGCGCGATACAGCGTATTGTTCTTGAGCCACCAGCTGACCCGCTGCAAACCGCCATCCTGATCGGCAGCGGTGCGAATCACGTCCAGACGAAAACCCTTGCTTCCACCGTCACGTATCGTCAATGCAGCGGGGGCGTCGGGGGGATCAATCTGAGCATCAGGATCTGCCGGTTCGAGCAATTCAATACTGGCGCGCATGCTCACGTCACGCTCCAGCTGATTCAAGACGCCCAGCAGTTGTCGGGTTTGCTCACTGCTGTCACGCAAGTGCGCATCGGCACGGGTGACGCTGTCCAGTCCTCGCCAGGCAATCATGCTGACCACGGCCATGAGCATGATGGCGACCATGACTTCAAGCAGGGTGAAACCGTTTTGGGTGTTCATTGGACAGACACCTGGCCTGAGGCATTGCGTTGCACAACGATGTTGTTGTGCCCATCCGACAATCGAACCAGCAACGGTTGCCCGATCCACTCCGCATTCAGAATCACCGGTCGCCGGGGTTCGACACGCACCTCCATTGCAGTGCTCTGCCACAGACGCGGGCGCAGTTGCGGATCGGTATTGAAGTGCTCGACGCTGCGACCGTTGTCGTCCTTGCGACTGAAACGAAACCCCTTGGCATCGGCGCTCCAGACGATAGGCCGGCCGTCGGCCCGGGCTTCGGCCTGGGCAAGACGAAACAGTTGCGCAACGCTTTCGGCATCCTTGCGCAGCAGGTGCAGCGGATCGGGTTTGATGCTCAGGCTGATGGCGGCACTGGCTATGCCGACGATGACCAGTACCACCATCAGTTCAATCAATGTGAAGCCCTGTTGCCTGGCGCCATCCATAGTGCGTGCTCCTGTGCATTAACTGTCATCCTGCGCGGTAAAGATGATAAGGGTGTGAAATAAAAACGTGAGAATTGGGCTGTAGGCTCGGAACGTGATTAAAAGGAGGTTCACTCATGGGGTTCATCGACAGGTTTTCTGCGCAACAGCGCATCCAGTGGCTGGCATTGCTCGCAGCCTTGGCGGGCGTGGTTTTCTGGTCCTCCCTGCTGTTGGTTCCAGTGAGCTCGCCGGTTGCCGCCCCCATGCAGCAGGTGGTGCCGCGTACCGAAAACCCGGCGATGCAGTGGTTTTCCAACCAGCCGCTACAGGCAGACATCAAGGTCAGTGCCGTAATGGCCGGGGGGCGAGGGGCTGTCGCCATTCTGATTCTCGACGATGCCCCGCCGCGCAGTTTCATGGTGGGTGAGCAGATAGCACCGGGCGTTCGTCTGGCAGAAATCAATGCAGACAGCGTGGTCATAGAGCAGGGCAACCAGCAGTCCCGACTGATGATCAAAAAACTGCCGGAGATGCCGGCACTTCCCATCCTGACGCGACAGTGATTCGGCTCAGTGACGTCACTTGCCTCGGGAGCGGGCAAGCAACGTGTCCAGACGGGCCAGAGGGGGCGCTTCCTGGCTGCGATCGAACACTTGCAGGCTGACCTTGAGCAGGCGCGGGTTCGGGGTTGCACTGATTGCCTGCTCGCAACGCAGCAGCAGTCGTCCCTGGTCGCACTCAATGCTTTTGCCTCCGGGGCTGATGCGCCCGATCAGACGCAATTCTGCCAAGTGGCTGTGGGCTGCCAGCAAGGCTACCGACCGGTCGCGCAATAGCGCGCTGCTTTGCGTCATGACACCTGCCACCCGCACCGCCGCAGACATGGCGACAGCGATGATCGCCAGGGCGACCAACACTTCAATCAGGGTAAAACCGCGTTGCTTGCAAGGGCTGGGCATTAGGGACGCCTGACGAGAAACAGCCCTGAAGACTAGCCTGCGGGCTTGACCGATTGCTGACCGAAACACCCGAGGATTTTCAATACCTCTGACATATCTTCTTGCAACACTGCGCGACGAATCGAATCAAGCCAAAGGAATGTCGAGATGGATATCGCGCACCACAAGCCACCACGTCGTCGTTTGAAAGGACAACAGGGTTTTACCCTGATCGAGATCATGGTGGTGGTGGTGATTCTCGGGATTCTTGCCGCGATGGTCGTACCCAAGGTGCTCGATCGCCCGGATCAGGCACGGGCCACGGCGGCCAGGCAGGATATCGGCGGCCTGATGCAGGCCCTGAAACTGTACCGGCTGGATAACGGCCACTACCCGAGCATGAACCAGGGCCTGAAGATCCTGGTCGAGCGCCCGGCCAATGCAACCAGCAGCAACTGGCGTTCCTATCTGGAGCGCCTGCCCAACGACCCATGGGGCAGGCCTTACAACTACCTCAACCCGGGTGCCAATGGTGAGGTCGATGTCTTTTCCCTGGGGGCCGATGGTCAACCGGATGGCGAGGGGGTCAATGCCGATATTGGCTCCTGGCAGCTGTAAACATCCCCATGAACCGTCATTCAACGAATGCCGTCAGGCAGCAGGGCATGGCGATTATCAGCGCCTTGCTGATCGCCGCCGTGGTGGCCGTAATCGCCGGAGGCATGCTGACCCGACAGAGCGTTTTCACGCGCAGCCTGGAGGCCGAGCAACAGCGCGTGGAGGGGACCTGGCTGTTGCTGGCAGGTGTCGAGCTGAGCCGTCAGCTTCTCTGGGACGCTCGTCAACATGACCCTCTGACCCGTCTTGACCAGCCCTGGGCACAACCGATCTTCAGCCAGCGTCTTGGCAACAGGGCCGGTCCTTTCACCGGCAGCCTGGAAGATGAGCAAGGCAAGTTCAATCTACGCAACCTGATCTCGGACGATCGCGTCGATGAAGAGCAATTGCGGATCTTTGAGCGCCTGTGTGGGTTACTGGAGATCAATCCCGTGGTGGGTCAACGTATCAGTCAGCGAGTCATCAGTGCCTATCCCCGCCTGCTGAACCCGGAGCTTGCGGATCACGCACCCAGTCAGGGATTCGACAGCGGCAGGCTCACTTCGCCCGGTGCCGAACGCAAGCCACAGCCCGCCAGACGCCCCATGCTGCGCAGCCTGGACGACCTGCGCAGCATCGCGGGAGTGAACGATGATGTGCTTGCCAGGCTGTCTCCCCATGTCACGATCCTGCCCGCGCTGACCCTGATCAATGGCAATACGGCCAGTGCCCAGGTACTGGCCGCTTCCGTGCCCGAACTGTCGGTGCAACAGGCCCAGGCCTTGATAGCCGAACGCAACAGTGGCCGGTGGTTCATCAATCGCGGTGATTTCGTCAATCGGCTGCACATGCCGCAAGTCACCATGGACAGCGTCAAGGTCGGGATTACCAGCGACTGGTTTCGCCTGCGTGGCCAGGCCCGCAGCGAACAGCGTCGGGTCAACCTCGATGCGCTGCTGCATCGTCCCCGTGAAGGCCAGCCACAGATCATCTGGTCACGGGTGGGCGTATGACCCGACTGCGTATTGCCTTGCCACCGCTGGCCACTCTCGATACCGACAGCCTGGTGGATTTCGCCTGGCAGGACCGTAACGGTCAGGTCAGCGCCGAAGGTCAAGGCACCCTTGCGCACGTGGCGGGGACAGCCGGATCGGTCGCTGTGGAGTGCTATTTGCACCCACTGGACAGCGTGGTCATGAGCATGGATCTGCCACAACTGCCAGCGGCGAAAATGACGGCCGCGGTCGGCTGTGCGGCTCAGGCCCTGATACTGGGCAATGTCGAGCACATGTTCGTCGCCCACAGTGCTCGCGATAGTCAGGGCAGGGTTCAGATCGCCTGGTTGTCCCGCGCCGACCTGGAACGCCTGGGGCAACTGCTGCGAGAGGCACAGCTCAAACTGCGGGGCCTGTATCCCGCGCCCTATGCCTTGCCGGTCTCCGACGATGGCGCCGCAGTGGCGTGTCTGCAACATGAGCATCTGTTGGTACGTCACAGCATGCAGTGTACGACGGTGCATCCTGCCGCTGATGAGGCTCTGGATAACCTGCTGGCCGACGGAACGCCACTGCAATGGGTCGGGGATACTGCGCCCGCAAACGTGACAGGCCGATTACCTGCCGTACAACGCTGGACAGGTCCTGCGCCCGACTGGGGGTTGCATGGTGGCGTACAGACCTCCCGTGCCGTCAAAGGTGGCTGGGGCAAGGTGGCCAGTGTTTGTGTCTTGGCAGTGCTGGTCTGGATCGTGGGCCTGAATCTTTATGCCGAGCGTGAGGCGCATCAGGGCCGGCAACTCAAGAGCGACATGAGTCTGCGGGTCAAACAGGCCTTCCCTGAGTTGCCGGTGATTCTCAACCCTTTGCAACAGGCCCGCCAACAGTTGGCCGCACGTCAGAATGGGGCCTCACAGAGTGACGCCCGGGCCTTTCATCACCTGCTTCAGCAGGCTGGAAATGCCATGCCATTCATGAATGGACGGCTGCAAGCGTTGAGCTTCAGTAACGGTGAATTGCACCTCGACCTGCTACCGGGCTCCCGCAAGGTTGTAGATGACAGCTGGCAGGCCGTACTGGCGCAGGCCGGTATTTCTGCCACCGCCAATGCCGGGGGATGGACACTGCGAACCGTATCCGCAACCCGGGATGATGCTCAGGCCGCCGTGGGTGCCGATGATGAGTAAACAGCTTTTGACGGCCCAACGAATGCGTTGGCAGCGTTTCAACACCCGGACGCAGGCTTTCTGGCAGACCCTCTCCATCCGGGAGCAGCGCATGGTGCTGGGGACGGCTACCGTGCTGGGAACGTTGTTGGTCTGGCTGCTTTTGATTCAGCCGCCCTTGAAGAAGATCGACTACTGGCAAGTCGAAACCCCGAAGCTCCGGACCCAGACACAGACCCTGCAGACATTGTTGCAAGAGGTCTCGCCAATCTCTGCGCCCGTCGAGGCCGCCAATCTGGAGTCGGCACTGCGTCAGACCCTGGAGAACGCCGGTCTGGGCGGGCATTACCAGCTTGAAGTATCCAGTGATACCGCCCCCCATGGCTGGGCGCTGACGTTTGACTCTGCCCCGGCAGATGCCGTCGTCGCGGTCTTGCTGGGCAGGCTGGGGCCGCTTTCACTGGACGTGATCGAGGCCCGCCTGCATCGGGTGGGCAGTGCCGACACCTCTGAAACGGCAGGTCGGCTTTCCGGAATCGTTCGCATGACTCAAACGCCAGGTGCTAAGGAAGCTTCATGACTCGGTCAGTATTCAACCTCCGCCGTAACTGTCGCCTGGCGACGCCGTTGTTACTGCTGACGCTTGGAGCGTGTAGCACTTCGACACCCCCTTCATTGCTGGTGGACAGCGACCTGGGACGCCCGCTTGCCAATACCCAGCGCAGCGGAGACGACGTGGCGGATCGTCAAAGAACCCAGGCACGTATCGAGAAAACCCCGAATACGCCACGTCCCATCAGCCAGACAGCGCGTAACCCGCATGCGGCGGGCAGCCCCTCAGCGAGCCCGAATCCTCTGGGTGACCAGCCGGTGCAATTGAATTTTGTCGATACCGATATTCAGGCCGTCGTGCGTGCCTTGTCCCGATCGACGGGACAACAGTTTCTGGTCGATCCACGGGTCAAGGGAACCCTGACACTGGTTTCAGAAGGGCAGGTGCCTGCCCGTCAGGCCTATGCCATGCTGGTTTCGGCCTTGCGCATGCAGGGTTTCAGTGTGGTCGATGTCGGCGGGGTCAATCAGGTGGTGCCGGAGGCCGACGCCAAGTTGCTCGGTGGTCCCATTTACAGCGCCGACAAACCGGCTGGCAACGGCATGCTGACGCGCACCTTTCGCCTGCAATACGAAAATGCAGTGAACCTGATTGCCGTGTTGCGCCCCATCGTGTCACCGAACAATCCGATCACGGCCTATCCGGGCAACAATACGGTGGTGGTCACCGATTACGCTGAAAACCTGCAACGGGTGGCGTCGATCATTGCCGGCATCGACACGCCCAGTGCCATCGACACCGATGTCGTACCTGTCCAGAACGGCATTGCGGTCGATATCGCCGCCATGGTGTCCGATCTGCTGGAAACCCCGGGCAACGACCCGACCCAGAAAATAATTGTGGTGGGTGATCCCCGTTCCAATTCGATCATTGTCCGTGCCGGCAGCCCGGAGCGGACCGAACTGGCACGCAACCTCATCTATAAACTCGACAACGCACAGAACAACCCCAGCAACCTGCATGTGGTTTATCTGCGCAATGCCCAGGCTGGCAAGCTGGCCCAGGCACTGCGCGGGTTGTTGACCGGTGAGAGCGACAGTGGCGAGACGGATGGTGCACGGGCCAAATTGAGTGCCATGGGCACAATGAGCGGCAGCAATACCTCAGGACAAACCACCAGCCAGAACTCACTGACGCCGCAAAACAATACCGGCAGCAGCGGCGGCACTTATGCCAAGGGGGCAGGAGGGGCTACAGGCCTGCCGGGGGCAGGGGGCGAGCAGAGTGTGGCCTTCAGTGCCGGAGGGGTGACCATCCAGGCCGATGCCACCACCAATACCTTGCTGATCTCCGCGCCGGAGCCTCTGTATCGCAACCTGCGCGAGGTCATCGACATGCTCGACCAGCGACGCGCTCAGGTGGTTATCGAAAGTCTGATCGTGGAAGTGGGTGAAGACGATGCCAGTGAGTTCGGGGTGCAGTGGCAGACTGGCAATCTGTCGGGCAGCGGGGTGATTGGCGGGGTGAATCTGGGAGGCGCCGGCTTGAACACCGCAGCCTCCAATAGCATCGATGTTCTGCCTCAGGGACTCAACGTCGGTGTCGTGAGGGGAACCGTCAACGTTCCGGGGATTGGCGAAATACTCGACCTCAAGGTTCTGGCCCGGGCACTCAAGAGCAAAGGCAGTACCAATGTGCTGTCCACACCGAATCTGCTGACCCTGGACAACGAAGCCGCCAGCATCTTCGTCGGCCAGACCATCCCCTTTGTCAGCGGCAGTTATGTAACCAGTGGAAGCGGTAACAGCGAAAACCCCTTTCAGACAGTCCAGCGTGAAGATGTCGGCCTCAAACTCAATGTGCGGCCGCAGATTTCAGAGGGCGGCACGGTCAAGCTGGATATCTACCAGGAAGTGAGCAGTGTCGATGAACGTGCGTCGAACACTGCCGGCACTGTCACAAACAAACGGGCAATAGACACCAGCATCCTGCTCGACGACGGACAGATCATGGTGCTCGGCGGACTGCTGCAGGATGGTTATAGCCAGAGCAATGACGGCATTCCATGGCTGTCGAGCCTGCCGGGCGTGGGTGCCTTGTTCCGCAGCGAGCGCCGGGCGATCAACAAGACCAACCTGATGGTTTTCCTGCGTCCCTATATCATTCGTGACAGTGCCGCGGGACGCAGCATCACCCTCAACCGTTACGATTTCATGCGCCGTGCCCAGAGCGGCCTGCAACCGGAGCGTAGCTGGGCCATGCCGGACATGCAGGCCCCGCAACTGCCTCCGGTGGAGCAGGCGATTCCCGGTTCTCGAGCAACCGTGCAGCAGATGCCCAGGGCTCCGATTCGTGCGGTACCGGTCTCCGCCAGCGAGGCCCCCTGATGAGCGTATTGCCTTACGCCTGGGCCAAGGCCCAACGTATTCTGCTGCGCAACGACGGGCAGGAGGCGGTGCTGACCATTTGCCCTTCGACGCCCGGCTGGTCGATCACCGAAGCCCGTCGGCAGTTTGGCCCCGCACGACTGGAACAGGTGCGCGAGGAGGAACTGGAAGGTCTGCTGACCAGCACCTATGCCGACACCGGCAGTGCAGCGGCCGTGGTCGGTGCCGCGGAAAACGAGGTAGACCTTGACCGCTTGATGCAGGACATACCCGAGGTCACCGACCTGCTCGATACCCAGGAAGGCGCTCCGGTGATCCGCATGATCAACGCCTTGTTGAGTCAGGCCGCCCGGGACGAGGCCAGTGATATCCATATCGAGCCCTATGAAAGCCACTCCGTGGTGCGCTATCGGGTCGACGGCACCTTGCGCGATGTGGTCTCGCCCCGCAAGGCCCTGCATGGTGCCCTGATTTCGCGGATCAAGATCATGGCCCAACTCGACATTGCAGAGAAACGCTTGCCCCAGGATGGGCGCATTGCTCTTCGTGTCGCGGGCCGGCCGATCGATATCCGTGTCTCCACCGTGCCCACCGGTCATGGTGAGCGGGTGGTCATGCGTCTGCTCGACAAACAGGCCGGACGGCTGCAACTGGAAACCCTGGGCATGGACCCGCAATTATTGAGCAAGCTCGACGCCCTGATTCGCCAGCCTCACGGTATCGTCCTGGTCACAGGTCCCACCGGCAGCGGGAAAACCACCAGCCTGTACGCAGCGCTGGCCCGTCTCGATGCCAGCACCAGCAATATCCTCACCGTGGAGGACCCGGTGGAATACGACCTGCCGGGCATCAGTCAGATCCAGGTCAACGCCAGAATCGACATGAGTTTTGCCGTGGCCTTGCGCGCCATTCTGCGCCAGGACCCGGACATCATCATGATTGGCGAGATTCGTGATCTGGAAACCGCGCAGATCGCTGTGCAGGCCTCGCTCACCGGTCACCTGGTACTGGCGACCCTGCACACCAATGATGCCGTATCGGCGGTCAATCGCTTGATCGACATGGGGGTCGAACCCTTTCTGCTGGCGTCTTCGATGCTGGGCGTACTTGCTCAACGGCTGGTACGCCGCCTGTGCCCACACTGTAAACAGCAGGATCCGACCGCTCCGGACACCTGGCGGCCTGTGGGCTGTGCGGCGTGCAATCACACAGGTTACAGCGGCCGGACCGGTATCCATGAGCTGTTCTGCATTGACGACGACATTCGCAGCCTGATTCACCAGGGTGCCGATGAGCAGGCATTACGTACGTCGGCCCGGCGTGCAGGCATGTTCAGCATGCGTGAGGACGGTGAGCGCTGGGTACGCAGCGGTGCCACCGCCCGGGAAGAAATCCTCCGCGTGACTCGGGACGCCTGATGAATCGCTACCGTTATGAAGCCGCCGATGCCCTTGGCCAGATCGAATCCGGGCACCTTGAAGCCGATAGTCAGAGCGCGGCTTTCGGGATCTTGCGCAACCGCGGCTTGACCGCCTTGTCGGTGCAGATGGAAAGCAATGCCCAGACCGGCGGCGCTGGCGGACTGTTCAGCAACAAACTGTCTGACAACGATCTGGCCTGGGCGACCCGGCAACTGGCAAGCCTGCTCGGTGCCAGCCTGCCACTGGAAGCGGCCTTGAGCGCTACGGTCGAACAGGCCGAGCGTAAACATATCGCCCAGACCTTGAGTGCCGTGCGGGCCGATGTACGGGGCGGCATGCGTCTGGCCGAAGCCCTGGCGGCAAGGCCCAGGGATTTTCCGTCGATCTACCGGGCTCTGATTGCCGCAGGCGAGGAGTCGGGCGATCTGGCTCAGGTCATGGAGCGCCTGGCCGATTACATCGAGGAGCGTAACAACCTGCGGGGCAAGATACTCACGGCGTTCATCTATCCCGGCGTGGTTGGCCTGGTATCCATTGCCATCGTGATTTTTCTGCTCAGCTACGTGGTGCCTCAGGTCGTCAGTGCGTTCTCTCAGGCCCGTCAGGATCTGCCGGGCCTGACGCTGGCGATGCTCAATGCCAGCGACTTTATCCGGGCCTGGGGCGGGGCGTGTTTGGGTGCAATGGTCGGGGCTTTCTGGGGCTGGCGCCTGTATTTGCGTAACCCTCTGGCCCGTCTGAACTGGCATCACCGGATCCTGCGGCTGCCCTTGATCGGGCGTTTTGTGCTGGGCCTGAATACCGCGCGCTTTGCATCGACCCTGGCGATTCTTGGCGGGGCAGGGGTGCCATTGCTGCGAGCCCTGGATGCCGCCGGACAGACTGTCTCCAACGACCGGCTGAGCCTGAGCATCAGCGACGCGACGGCCCGGGTGCGTGAGGGCGTCAACCTGGCGGCCGCTCTGCGGGTGGAAAAGGTTTTCCCGCCGATACTGATACATCTGATCGCCAGCGGTGAAAAAACCGGCTCCCTGCCGCCGATGCTGGAGCGAGCGGCCCAAACCCTGTCCCGGGATATCGAACGCCGAGCCATGGGCATGACCGCGCTGCTGGAGCCTTTGATGATCGTCATCATGGGCGGCGTGGTACTGGTGATCGTGATGGCGGTGCTGCTGCCCATCATTGAAATCAATCAGCTGGTTCAATAAAGAATTTCGTCCGCTACCACGACTCCCGAGTCTGCCAGAGGCAGAACTCGGGTTCGTCGTTCTGTCATGTGCAGCCTTGCCTCGACAGCCCTGACGCCACGGGTCAATGCCTCCAGCCGGTCCTTCCGGGAGGCTCCTTGAAGCAACACTGTCATAACCCGGGTCCGGGGCGTGCCAGCACCGCCAAACACCCGAGAATACTGTTGAAAATCAATGCCTTTCTCCCGAGGTTTTTTCCTTTATCTGTCACCGGAAGCTGCGAACTTCTGTTCATGGTCTCACCCCGCAAAGCCCTCTGGATCAAGGCGATGGAGCGAGTTCCATGGCGTCATGCAAGCGTTATCCACCTACGTAAATGTCTACGTACAAAAACACGACGAAAGGAGATTCTTCATGTTTAAACGCACTATGATCGCAGCTTCCCTGGCTGTAGCCGCACTGGCTTCGGCTCAATCCATGGCCGCCGTTGTCGGTGGCGGTGCCACTCTGCCTGAAGGTCTGTACAACGACTCGGCATTCCGTCCAGCCAATTTCGCCGCCTACATCGGCGTGGGCAGCGGCGGTGGCAAGGCTGCGTTCCTGAACAATGATGCTACCCGCCTCAACCTGACGGCTGGCACTTCCGTTCATTACGCTGGCAGCGATTCGATCCTGAGCAACGCCGAGCTCACCGCCTACACCGCCGCACACAACACTGCCGGTATTGCTAACGACGCCAACTGGGGTCCGCTGATCCAGATCCCTTCGGTCGGTACTTCGGTCACCATTCCGTACAAGAAAAGCGGTAACACCACACTGAACCTGACCAGCGCCCAGCTCTGCCAGGCTTTCTCCGGCCAGGCCACTACCTGGGGTGAACTGCTCAATACTTCTGACAACACCCCGATCGTCGTGGTTTTCCGCGATGGCAGCAGCGGTACTTCCGAAGTCCTGTCCCGTCACTTGAACAGCCAGTGCCCAACACTGTTCACCACCAGCAGCACCTTCACCACCGCCAACACCGGTGCCGAACCAGGCAACTGGATCCGCGTATCCAGCAGCTCTGAAATGGCTTCCACCGTGGCTGCCACTGAAGGCGCCATCGGCTATGTCGGTCCTGACAGTGTCGATGCCACCAACAATGCCGTGGTTGCTCGTGTCAACGGCCTGCTGCCAACCGTGGGTAACGTGACCACTGCTCTGAGTGCAATCGCTCCTCCTACTGGCACTGCTCGCAACAATCCAGCCAACTGGGCTCCTGTCCTGGCCAACCCAGCCTCCGGCTACAGCCTCGTGGCTTACACCTTCCTCGATCTGGGCCAGTGCTATCGCGATGCGACAGTGACTGCCGACGTTCGCAGCTTCCTGACCAAGCACTACGCTGCCTCGGCTGCGGCCAACAACGACGCCCTGATCACCGCTCATGACTTCATCCCGCTGAGCGCGGCCTGGAAACTGGCTGTCCGCAATGCCTTCCTGACCTCCAACAGCCTGGCCGTGGGTGATACCAACACCTGCAACGCTATCGGTCGTCTGTAACTTCAAGGCTTTACCGACGCTCCTTGAAACCGGCGGTAGCTTTGGGCTACCGCCGGTTTTTTTCATGCTGAAGGGGCGCGCACATTTTTATGAACTTTGCATGACAAGGGTTCAGTCCCAAGGGTTTCCAACCGCCTTCTTCTTATTAGCCGGACCTGTGCCAAGGGGAGCGGCCTTTAACAATTGCGCTGCAACAGGATAAGGATCAGTCGTGATGCGTCTCCAGAAAAGCCCCTCCAAACCGTTTTCCGATAACGCTGGCGGCAGCTTGTGGCTTCTCAAGCCGCTTGCCCGGGCCATTGCATTGTTACTGGTGGCCGGTGGTGCCCAGGCGCAGACGTCGGCATTCAGTGCGGGCTGGTTTGCCGCCAAGGGCGGGGCGCAGGCTTCCGGAGCCGCACGACCCGCGACCATTCCAGGTACGCCACCTCCGCTGGCCCAGCAGCAACGGGCCAACCAGGTGTTGCAGCGCTCCATCACCAACCTGAACAATACCGTGGCGGCCATCGCGGCCCAGCAAGCCGTTCAGGCAGCGGGGCGGGCCGCAGCCTTCACCACGGCCCAGACCATCCATAATGGCCTGGGCGGCAATGGTCTGAATGTGGTGATCGGACCCGATGGCAAGCCACTGTTCATCAATGCCGAGGCTCCGGTGCAGACCGACGCCGACGGCAAGACCACGGTGTCGATCAAGCAGACGGCCGACAAGGCGATTCTCAACTGGGAAACCTTCAACATTGGTCGTGACACCACCTTGCAGTTCCAGCAGAACGCAGACTGGGCGGCTCTGAACAAGATCAATAACTCCACGGCACCGAGCCAGATTCAAGGCCAGATAAAGGCTGATGGCACTGTGTTGGTGATGAACCAGAACGGGGTGGTGTTCAGCGGTAGCAGTCAGGTCAATGTCCGCAATCTGGTTGCAGCGGCAACGACCATGCAGGACGAGGTTTTTCAGACCCAGGGGCTCTACAACGGCACATTACCGACCTTTACCGGTGCCGACGGCAAGGTCGAAGTCCAGACCGGTGCGCAGATCGCAACTCATGCTCCAGCCTCGTCAACATCTGGTGGTGGTTATGTGTTGCTGCTGGGTTCGGAAGTCGAAAACGCCGGCAGTATCAGCACGCCCAAGGGCCAGACACTGATGGCAGCGGGCGACAGTTTTGTGATCCGAAAGGGATACGCCAGTGACGGTAACCCGACATCGACGACCCGTGGCAATGAAGTCAGTGTGACGCGCAGCAGCACCAGCACCGCTGGCAAGGTCAGCAACAGCGGTATTGTCATGTCATCGACCGGCGACATTACCCTGGCGGGTCATGAGATACAGCAGAACGGTGTGCTGCTCTCCAGTACCTCGGTGGACACCCGGGGCACTCTGCATCTCAATGCGACCGGCAGCGGTGCCAGTGTGACGCTGGGGGAGGGCAGTACCAGCGCCGTTCTGATTGACAGCAGTGGCAGCAGCGCTCTGGACAGCCAGAAGGACGGTCTGACCGGGCCCGTCACGACGGACGCCAATGATATTGTCAGTGGCGGAACGGATCGTCGGGCACTGTCACGCATAGACATCGCCAGTGATGGCACCGTGGACTTCCAGAACGGTTCGATCACGCTGGCCACCGGTGGCCAGGTCGTGGTCAATGCCGGGCAACGCAGCCTTGTACGTGACGGAGCGATCATCGATGTTGCCGGTGCTACGGGTGTACAAGTGGCAATGGAAGCCAACAACATCAAGATCAACGTCCAGGGCAACGAACAGCGCGATGCGCCGGTCAACCGCGATGATTCGGCGCTGAACAGCAGCGACATCTGGGTCGATGTGCGTGAGCTGGTGTTCGTTCCGGCAGGCACCAATGGCTATGCCACGGACCGTTGGTACACCGCAGGTGGCTTGCTCGAAGTCAGTGGCTACCTTGGCACGCAGGGGCACAGCATTGGCGAATGGATGGCTCAGGGCGGGGTGGTCAACTTCAGCGGCAATGAGGTGGTGACTCAGGCCGGATCCCAGATCAACCTGTCCGGCGGGACTCTGGATGTGCAGAGCGGGACCATCCAGCAAAGCTGGCTCAAGGGGGCCAATGGCCGTCTTTATGAAGTATCCAGCGCGCCTGGCGACATTCTCTATACAGGGCTTTATCAGGGGTATGAGTCCGGCAGCGTCCGTTGGGGGCAGACCGAGTACTTCTACAACCCACTGATGGCTCCCCGGGAGCGCTATGAAAACGGTTACGTAGTCGGTCGCGATGCCGGCAGCCTTGTCATCGGCACCACCAACGCGGTGCTGGAGGGCACTGTCGCTGGCGATACGTTCCAGGGTGACCGGCAGACCCAGGCCGCCCAGGCGAATCTGGATGGCTATCACCAGTCACAGAACGCGGTGGCCCGTGGCGGCCAACTGGTGATTGGCAGTTATGTGCCGTATTACGTCAAATCCACCGGGCTGCTGCATTACCAGTTGAGCGCCAACGCCAATACGCTTGAAAATATCGTATTCAACCAGAGCAGCGAACAGATCGCGGCCGGGTTGGACCTGAGCACAGCCTTGCCCACGGATCGTCAAGGTACTCTGGTACTGAATACCGAGCAGCTCAATGGCTTCAACCTCGGAGCTATCAAAGTCGCGACCACCGACAGCATTACGGTCGACGGGGCATTGCAGGTGGGCAATGGCGGGACCATTACACTGTTTGGTCCACAGGTCGCCGTGAACGCCAACCTGACGGCACGGGCCGGAAGCATCCAGGTGGGTAACGTCCTGAACCAGTTCGGTCCCAACGGCCTGCTGGACAGCACCCTTGGCAGTGTGGGCCAGGTAGACGTGGCGCAAGGGGTGAGGCTCGATGCCAGTGGCCTGTGGACCAATCAGATGCTGGACCCCGGGAGTACCAGCGGGCTGGCTTATCTCAATGGCGGCAGCATTGCGTTGCGCAGCAATGGAGGTCTGAACCTGGCCAGCGGCAGTGTGGTCGATGTGTCTTCCGGTGCCGCTCTGCTGTCCACGGGCGAGCAACAGGGAGGACAGGGCGGTAACCTGACCCTGGCAGCCAATGCCAACGTTGCCTCCGGCATCGGGCAACTGATCATGGATGGCGACATCCTCGGCTATGGCGTCAAGGGCGGTGGCACCCTGACGGTACAGGCGGGCAAGGTATTGATCAGCGATTCGGCGGACAGCGCACCGGCCGATACCTTGCTGCTCAAGGGCAACTTCTTCAACAAGGGATTTGGTGCCTACGACATTACCGGTAATCAGGGGCTGATCGTGGCCGACGATACCCAGGTCAATGTCAGCATGCCCTTGTATCGCTTCGCGGACACGAGCGATGGCATCGTTTCGTCCGAGGCGCTGGAAGTCTGGACACCACCGCTCTATCAGGAAAACGCTGTCAGGGGTGTCCTCACGCAACGCGAAGGGGCCAGCCTGAGCCTGCAGGCGGGCACGGCATTGTCCAGCGCAGCGGATATGGCGACCGTGCAGGCGCAGATCGGCAAGGGGTCATTGATCAATGTCGACCCAGGCCAGTCCATTGCCGTAAGCAGTATCGGTCAGTTGACCGTGGACGGCCGACTCAATGCCTGGGGCGGCAACATCACACTGGGGCAAGTCACTCTGACCGGCACCACCGCCGATATACCGAATGCCGTGGGGCATGGACGCTCGATCTGGGTCGGTGAAAATGCCGTGCTCGATGTGGCCTCACGTGCGATGACCGCCGTGGACATGCGCGGCAACCGCTACGGCCAGGTCAGTCAGGGTGGCAGCATCGTGATTGGCGGAGAGATCGACCAGAGCACGGGAACGGCCGATGCTGCCGACCTGTTTGTTGTCATTCGTGAAGGGGCGACCCTCGATGCCTCGGGGGCACAGGCCTCGCTGGATATTGCCGGGCAGGGTGCGACTCTGGTTACCAGTGATGGCGGCAGCCTGTCCATTGCATCGCGCAATGGCGTGTACCTGGATGGCAACCTGCTTGCGCAGGCCGGCGGTGCGGGGGCAGCGGGCGGTAGTCTGTCGGTGGCGCTGGAATCGAACAAATATCTGAAGACGTCGGTAACAGACCGGGTATTGCAATTACGTGAGCTGGTCATCGGCCAGCAGTCCGCCGCCAGTCTGCTGCCGACGGGCAGCGATGCCTCTACAGCTGCTGGCAGCCTGGTATATGGCCACGGCCAGCTGGCGGTCGAGCAGGTCCAGGCCGGTGGCTTTGGCAATCTGGCCCTGCTGAGTAATGGCGTCATCAGCTTTGATGGCAATGTCGATCTGGCTTTGAATCAGAGTCTGTCGCTGTATTCGGGAGCCCTGGGGCTGACCGGTTCGGCCGCAACGGACAGCCAGGTCAGACTGGCCGCAGCCTATGTGCGTCTGGCCGGTCTGGGCCCGATGGGGGATGTCGCGGTCACCTACACGGTGCCGTCTCTGGTTGCTCCCGGCATGTCGACCCAACTCACTCAAGGCACATTTGACGTACAAAGCCAGTTACTGGACGTTCGCGATCAGTTGCGCTTTGGTGTGCACAGCACACTCTCTCAGCAGGCCGGCAGTCTGACAGTTGATCGACGTGGTTTCGAGCGAGTGAATCTGCGAAGCGAAGGCGATCTGCGTTTGCTGGCCGGTACGACGGATGACCATTCGAGCACCCTGACCACATCGGCAGACCTTGCCCTGATAGCCGCGCAGATCTATCCGGCCACCCATGCTCAGGCTGTGATCAAGGCGGGACGCGTAGACATCGCTCGAAGCAACACACAGACACCCGCTGTGCCTTATTCCGCCTTTGGCCGTCTGACTGTCGACGCGGATGTGATCAATCAGGGCGGTGTGTTGCGTGCCCCTCTGGGAGCATTGACCCTGGGCCGCAACAATGCGGGCTCCGCAGGGACGGCAACCACAGAGCTCAATCTGCTGGCAGGCAGCCTGACTTCGGTCAGCGGTCAAGGTCTGATCATGCCCTATGGCGGAACGGTGGATGACACCACTTACCTGTATGACGGCGTGTCGCTGAAAGAAACCTTATTGACGTCTGTTGACGGTAATGTACCGCAAGGTATCGAGCTGCGCGGCCAGTCAGTGGCTGTGGATCAGGGGGCCGTGGTCGATGTGTCCGGTGGCGGAGAGCTGACCGGCGCCGGTTTTGTTTCCGGGCGCGGCGGTTCTACCGACGCTCGCTTCAATCCGCTGATCCAGTACAACGCCGATGGCAGTTTCAGTTTGCCGGGCCTGGAGACCAACCCGATCTATGCAATCGTTCCCGGGGCACAGGCAGGCTATGCACCAGGTGATTCGACGGACCCGGTAGTGGGCCGACAGATCACCATTGGTGCCGGTGTTCCCGGCCTGCCAGCTGGCACGTATACATTGCTGCCTTCCACCTACGCCTTGTTGCCGGGCGCGTTCCGGGTCGAAATCAACGGCCAGGCCGGACAGAACGGCATGATGACGACTCAGGCCATGCGCAACGGCTCGTGGTCGACGTCAGGTACCTTGTCCGTAGCGGGAACCGGCATCCGTGACAGCCTGTCCAGCCAGATCATTCTCACCTCCGCCGATGTATTGCGTCGCTATTCCCAGTACAACGAAACCAGCCTGACCGACTTCATTCTCGCTGACGCTGCCAAACTGGGAGTGCCGCCGATTCTGTTGGCGCGGGATGCCAAGGCTTTCGACCTGAGGCTGGACACCAATCAGACCGATCGGCCCAGCTTCAGCTTTGCCGGCCAGTTACTGGCCGAAGGCGCTGCTGAAGGCAACGGCAGCACGACCGCCATCACGGCGGTGGGGAGCGCGGCCATTGAAGTGGTGGCCAAAGGTGCAGGGGCAACTTCAGGGTTCTCGGGCGTGACCCTGGAGGATGAGGATCTGAACGCCATTGGCTCAAAAAGTCTGGGCCTGGGAGGCAATGCGAAAGCGGTCTATGGTCAGGGCGGCAACTACCTGACATTCACCAGGGGCGGCAATATTACCTTGCGCAGCGGCTCAGCGCTGGTGGGGCCTGAAGTGTTGTTGGTCGGCACCAGTGTCATGGAGCAAGGCTCCAGTATCAGTACCCTGGGTCAGGGAGCGTCTGCTCGCGGCTCGGACAACGGTTATATCTATGCCCCCGGAACCTTCAGCGTACTGGCGGTTTCCAACGGTCGCCTGAACATGCTTGCACCGGATGCCAACGCAACCGGCAGCATTCAGGTCGGTGTCTGCAATACTACCTGTTCCGGTACCACCAGCCTGTATTCCGAAGGCAGTATTGTCATGGCCACCAATGGCACCTTTGAGCTGGGTGAAGCCGTCCGTTATGGTACCCGCCAACTGACGCTGGCCGTGGGCGCAATCAACGCTGGCAGTTCTCAAGCCCTGTCTGATATGGCCGCCAACAATGCCTTGCCCGGTGGCCTGATGCTCAATCAGGACGTGCTTGATCGCTTGTTGCGGGGTGACACCAGCACCGGCGCACCGGCACTGGAGACCCTGGAGTTGAGTGCACGGGATGCCTTCAACTTCTACGGCGACGTGACCCTGGATACCTATGACAACACGACAGGCTTGTCGCGTCTCACGGAACTGATGCTGACGACCCCGGCCGTCTATGGCGCTGGCGACAGTGCCAGCAACGCCACCATCCGCACCGCCAACCTGATCTGGAATGGCGCTCAGAGCAAACCGGGGAGTGTGGTCAATGGCGGGGCAGGGACCGGCAGTGGCAACCTGAATATAAACGCCGAGCGTATCGAGTTCGGTTATGGCCCCAATACTCAGCCTTCCACGTTGTCGACCTATGAACGACTGGCGCTGGGCTTTGCCAATGTCAATCTCAATGCCAGCGAACAGATCAGCGCCAACCACAAGGGCAGCCTGGCCGTGTATCAAAGCCAGGGTGCGTATGTCGACGGCCAGGGCTACAGCTACAGCGGCGGCAATCTGAATATCCTCACGCCGTTGATGACCGGTGAGGCCGGTTCGGTCAATCGCATCACTGCCGGTGGCGCGATCCGGATGTCGGCCCCGTCAGGCTCCACCCCCGGCGAAACAACGTTGAGCTCTGGTGCTTTGGGCGCAGAGCTATCCCTGTCTGGCCAGAGCATCACCCTCGATACCATGATCGCGTTGCCCAGCGGCAAACTGACCCTGGAAGCCGAAGAGGATCTGACGCTCTCCGATGCGGCACGAATCGATATGTCCGGGCGCAAGGTCAGCCTCAATGATGTCGACAAGTACAGCTGGGGGGGCAATGCGACCCTGCAAAGCCGCACTGGCAGTATTCACCAGGCAGCCGGCTCGGTGATCGACCTGCGGGCGCAGAATAATCAGGCCGGAACACTCAAGGTCGTAGCCCTTGACCCGGGTGCCGGTCTGGTCGACCTGCAAGGGCAGATACTCGGTAGCAGCAGCGGATACTACGACGCCGGCGGTACGCTGGTGCCGTATGTGTCCGGCGGGGTGGATATTCGCGCCCAGAGCCTGGGGCTTGTCGGCACCCTGGACAGCCAGTTCGCGGCCCTCAACCAGCGCCTCAATGATGGCCAGGTCTTCGGCTCACGCAGCTTCCAGCTCAAACAGGGCAACCTTGAGATTGGCAGCGATGTGAAGGCAGGCAATGTCAGTGTTTCGATCGATAACGGCAGCCTGACCGTCAACGGGACCATCGATGCCAGCGGCGAGCGAGTAGGCAGTATTCGTCTGGCCGGCAAGAACGGCCTGAACATCGCTTCCACGGCACTGCTCGACACCCATGGCAGCGTGCTGCGGGTCGACAGCTACGGCAAGATCATCGACAGTCCGAACAGGGCCATTATCGAATTGAACTCCGGTGACGGGCGTCTGCTGCTGGCCAGCGGTGCCCGGTTCGATCTGCGTAGTGGTACCGCGGCCGAGACGGGTTCAGGCGCAGGTCAGAACGATGGTCAGTCACGCGGGACTCTGGAGCTGACCGCTCCGCGCCTGGGGAGCAACGATATCAATATCGATGCCAGTGGCAGCCTGACTATCCAGGGCGCGCGCTCCATCACGGTGAATGCCAATCGGCGCTATGACGACACGGATCCGGATGCGGTCGTCAAGGATGGCAGCCAGGCCGTCAGTGACAGGCCGTATAGGGAAATCACTCAGGCTTATCTGGACAAGAAACATCTCGAGAGCGAGACCTTCATCACGGCGGCCTTGAACAACAATGACCTGATGAACAATCGGCTCGCCGGCCTGAACAATGCCTCCTATTCAGATGTTCTGCATGTGCGCCCTGGCGTTGAAATCGTGACAGAAGGGGACCTGGTGGTTCAGGGCGATCTGGACCTGTCCAGACACCGTTACGGCAACAGCAGCGAGGCCGGTGCCCTGGTGATACGCGCCGGAGGTGATCTGGATATCTACGGAAGCATCAACGATGGTTTTATCACGCCACCCGTGACCCAGGACGATACCGGCTGGGTCTTGACCGAAGGTCGACAGATGTTTGGCGGTGATGTGGTATTGCCTGTCTCGGGCGTCGTTCTGCAACAGGACACAGCGTTTCCGTCTGGCACAGTGCTCAATTACGATTTGCCGATCCAGGGCCTGACGATTGCTGCAGGTACGGTCCTGCCGGTGACTGCCACTCTGGACGCAAACATCAATCTTGCCGCGGGCACTGTTCTGTCCGGAGCCATCTACAACAGTGATGACAGCCTGCTCTATGCGGCAGGCACTCTGCTGGAGCAACCCTTGACGGTCGTGGCCGGCATGCGACTGGGGGCCGGGACTCGTCTGTCGGGCAACACCGCATTGCAAGCCATGACCTGGCCAGCGGGTGTCGCATTGCCGGGACAACCGGTGGCCTCCGTCAACAGCAACAACCCGAACGTCGTGAAGCTGGCGGGATCCATCACGCTGCTTCAGGGAGCGTTGATTCCCTCGATGACGGACCTCAAGCTGGGTGGCCAGTCCATCGACCTCCGGGCGTTGGGCAGCGACAACACCCAGGGCCGCAATTGGGCCGTGGCGCAGATGCTGCCGGAAGGTTCGCAATCCTGGTCTATGCGTCTGGTGGCAGGTGCCGATACCTCGGCAGCGGATACCCGCTTGACCAATCTGTATGCCGAGCATGGCACCTTGCGCCTGGCTGACACCCATTACGGAATGAAAGCGGTAGCTGCCGCGGGCGGATGGGTCTGGACCGAGCAGGGTTCTCTGGATATGTATGGCGATACGAGCATGGCGGGTCAGCCGATCAATTTTGACGATATCGGCTGGCCGACGTTATGCGATGAGATGCCAAGTTATTGCGGTGTAGCACCTCCGGCCTATGTCTGGACCGAACAGGGCTCTCTGGATATGTATGGCGATACGAGCATGGCGGGTCAGCCGATCAACTTTGCCGACATTGGCTGGCCGACGTTATGCGACGAAATGCCGGCTTACTGTGGTGTTGCCGGTTCGGATTATGACCTTGAACCAGGCAAAGCCAACTTCAGCGTATTGCGTACAGGCACAGGCGATCTGGAGCTGCTGAGTGCCGGCAACCTGACCATGAATTCGCTCTACGGCGTCTATACCGCCGGCACTTCGACCACGGTCGCCAGCGAATACAACCAGGCCCGGGGACGTAATGGCAAGGTTCTGCCGGATCAGCTAGGAGGGTATGAGTCATTGGTCGACGGCGATACCGGCAGTCTTTATCGCGCCTGGTATCCAGATCAGGGCGGCAATCTTCTGTTGAGCGTCGGCGGGGATCTGACAGGGGATCTTCTGGCCCAGAAACAAATCCTGGGGGCAGACGCTCAATTGTCCAGCGCCTCGACAGGTAACTGGCTGTGGCGTCAGGGCAGCTCGGATACCATGGGTCAAAGCAATGCGATACCGACTGCATGGTGGATCAACTTCGGCACCTATGTGAGCTTCAACAACACCAGTGTCCTGACCGGATTCACCGGCTTCGGTACTCTGGGGGGCGGCAATGTCGATGTCCAGGTCAGTGGCGACGCGGGCACTCTGGTACAGAAGGGTGACTTTATCACCACCGGACCTTCGAGTAGCGCACTCCGTAGCCAGGGGCTGGTTCTGGCAGTGGGCAGTACCGGACGTGTCGATGCCAATGGACAGCTCATGTTGACCGGTGGTGGTGACCTTAACGTTCAGGTTGGCGGGGGCGTGAATCCGACCCTGGCAGCCCGTAACCCGGTGGATATCACCGGTAACCCTCTGGCACCGATACACGATCTGCAAGGGGCACTGATCAACCTGCGTGGCAACCTGCAGGTCCAGGCCGGGGCCCTGGGAGGGATCGATTTGAAGTACGGGCGTTTCGGCAATCAGCATGACACCACCGAAACCCGTGCATTCGATCCGTACATCTCGTCCATCGCCAGCGCCACCGGCGGGCTGGTGCTGATTCCCGGTGACTCGACCATCAGCCTGTCGACCCGTGGCGACCTGGTGTTGGGCGGAGCCGCAGATCCGGGACGGGTATCGCAATACAACAGCACGGCATTCAATGCCACAGGTGCAGCAGACGGCGCGTATTCCGGTCAGGGTTATAGCTGGTTCTCACTGTGGACGGACCATACGGCCATCGATCTGTTTTCGGCAGGCGGCAACCTGACACCCAGCACCCAGTCAGGCGAAACCAATCTTGCAACGCCGACCCCGCTTCAGGGCCGCAATGCTTCTCCTACCGACGGCAGCTTCGTATATCCCTCGATCCTTCGTGCGATAGCCGCCAACGGCAGTTTCTATTACGGCCCGTCGGCGCTTTACAGTGCCAGTAATGTCAGTAATGCCAATAACTACTCGTTGGTGCTGGCACCCTCGACCCATGCTCAACTCGAGTTTCTCGCGGCCGACTCGCTCTATGGCGGCGGTTATGCGATCAGCCAGTCCGGCGCTGCCAGCACCTCGCTTGCCACGCCGTTCAAACCGGGTTTTGTCGGTTACGACAGCAGTAGCGGTGACAAGCTGTTCGATAACCAGACCGGAGGCGGTATCTCGGTCAACACTGAAAATGGTGGGCGCTATCCACTATTCGCCTTCGGCGCGAATACCACGTCCATTCGCAGCGGAGCCTTGCCCGCACGCTTCTACGCCCGTGATGGCGACATCGTCGGCTTGCGTACCGGTGAAGTTCTTCAATTCAATACGTCTGGCAATATCTGGTACGAAAGCGCGGCCCCTGTCTGGGTCATGGCCGGACGCGACATTGTCAGCAGCGGAAAGATCAACGGGCTTTCGACCCTGCCCGAGGAGCTTGGCGCAGGCACGACCCGGGAAGGCAATCTGTTCGTTCACAACGATCCCAACGACATATCCGTGGTCAAGGCCGGACGGGACATTCTGTACAGCACATTCAATGTGGCAGGGCCCGGCACACTGGAAATCACTGCCGGGCGCAATATCCTGATGGAAG
Source organism: Pseudomonas sp. NPDC089734 (assembly GCF_044748865.1). Lineage (NCBI taxonomy): Bacteria > Pseudomonadati > Pseudomonadota > Gammaproteobacteria > Pseudomonadales > Pseudomonadaceae > Pseudomonas > Pseudomonas sp. NPDC089734. The sequence goes on from NZ_JBIVGV010000004.1 coordinate 219,773, forward strand.
ACCAGGCCAGTATCACCAGCCTGGGAGCCGTGGTGCCCGGCGACTCCCGGCCGGGGGCCAGCGTTGTCCTGCAGGCCGGCGTCGGCAGCAATGGGCCTGACTACACGGGCTTTGTCGCCGCTTACCTGAACCCGGACAACCTCGCCCAGGCCAGTGAATCGCTGACCAGCGGCAAGGTCGCCAAGACCTATGAAGCGGAACTGGCCACCTGGCTGACCGAACGCTACGGCTTCTCGGGCAGTACCGAAGAGGCACTGACCTACTATGCCGCGCTGCCGGCAGAGCAGCAGCGAGTGTTCGCTCGCGGCGTGTACTTTGCAGAACTCAAGGCCGGTGGTCGTGAGTTCAACGAGGTCGGCGGACCACGCGAGGGCAGCTATCTGCGGGGTCGAGAAGCGATCTCCGCCCTGTTTCCGCTGACCGATGTGGCTGGCAATGCGATCCGTTACGACGGTGATATCACGCTGTATGGTGGCTCGGGCGTGCACACCGATTTCGGTGGTTCGATCCAGATGCTGACCCCGGGAGGGCAACAGGTGTTTGGTATCGAAGGGGTCGCACCGCCCTCCACGGCAGGCGTGATCACCCAGGGAGCAGGGGATATCCAGCTGTATTCCCAGGACAGCATTCTGCTCGGTCAGAGTCGGATCATGACCACCTTTGGCGGCTCGATCATGGGCTGGTCGGCCGCAGGCGATATCAACGCCGGTCGAGGTTCCAAGACCACGGTGGTCTACACCCCGCCCCGGCGTGTGTATGACAACTGGGGGAACGTGAGCCTGTCGCCCGCAGTGCCCAGCACGGGCGCCGGTATTGCCACCCTGAACCCGATTCCTGAAGTGGTCCCGGGCGATATTGACCTGATTGCCCCGTTGGGCACCATCGACGCTGGCGAGGCGGGCATCCGGGTTTCGGGTAACGTCAACCTGGCGGCCCTGCAAGTGGTCAACGCAGCGAACATTCAGGTCCAGGGTGATTCCCAGGGCGTACCGCTGGTGGCCTCGGTGAATACCGGTGCAATCAGTGCGGCCAGTTCGGCCGCCTCGTCGGCCAGCCAGGCTGCGGAGGATGTAATGCGTCAGCAGCAATCGGCTTCAAGGCAGAACATGCCATCGGTCTTCACCGTACAGGTCCTGAGTTTCGGTCAGGAGCAACTGGTGCCCGGTCGGGATGATGCCAGTCGTTCCGTGCCGGCCTACAACCCTGAAAGTCCGGTGAAAGTGCTGGGCGCCGGTCCGCTGAGTGAAGAAGCCCGTCAGCAACTGACGGAAGAGGAGCGAGGTCAGTTGATGCTCTAGCGTCCTGCTGGCATGAACGACAGGGCGGCCTTCGGGCCGCCCTTTTCATTTCCTGGCACGCCGGAAATCGCTGTGTGCCGATGACGATTGTGTCGGCCCGATATCGCCTCTGTGTTGGTCCTGTATCGATTTTGACATGAAGCTTTCGTGACAAAAGTTCGGTAGCACATAGCCAGTCCCGTCTTGCCTATGTAACGCGCTTGGGAGGCCGCAAGGCAACTTTTCCAGCCGAAGGCGGGAAGCCGGGAGTGAGGCAATGGGCACTATGGAACATTACTCGAAAGTAGGGATGCAGGAGCTGGATCAGCGCCTGTCGAAGATTGTCGAAGCCGCGCGAAAGAAACCGGTATCGGTGTTTCGTTACGGCGCCCCCTGGGTCTGGATCGTCTCGCAGGACGACTGGCAGGGAGCCTTGAAAGAAGTGTCGAGCTATATCCCGCCAGGGCATTCACTGGTGCTGCTGCGTCCGCAGATCGATGACCTGATCGATGAGCATCATGGGTTGCTGCAACGGTTGAAAACCGAAACCGACATGCTTATCGCACCACGTACTGCCATCCACATCCTGTTGTTGCAGTTGCTTTATTCCGTACCGAGTGAGCAACAGCTCTACGAACAGCTCAACTACAACCTGTTGTTTCGCTGGTTCGTCGACCTGGACCTGACCCAGAAAGTCTGGAGTTTCAACATCCTGGCCAGGGACCTTGCCACGCTGCTTAACGACCTGCATGCGGTGCAGTTGATTCAGAAAATCATCGGTGAAGTGTTCTGTGGTGCCTTGCTGCAAATGCCTGAGTTCTCCCTGAATTTTGCGTTGCTGCACACCTGGCTTTCAAAACACGCCATTACAACAACATCAAGCAATTGAGTCGGCCGCAACTGCGCCGACGGCGCTGGCTATTTTGAAACGAGGGGGCGGTGTGGAGCTTTTCTTCAAATCATTGCGACCGGGCGGGGCAGGCCGCTGGCTGCCGTTGCTGGGCTGGCTGGCCCTGGGGAGCGTCACGCCATGGGCCGTGGCCGAGCAGGGCAAGGCCGCAGGGGAGGAGGCAACTCCTGTGCGGTTGGTCGATGTGAACGAATACGTGGTACGCGGCAATAGCGTGCTCGACGCCCAGGCGATCGAGCAGGCGGTGTATCCGTTCCTCGGACCGCAACGGGCCTTGACCGATATCGAGGGCGCACGTGATGCCTTGCAGAAGGCCTATCAGGAACGAGGCTACCAGTCAGTATTTGTCGAGTTGCCGGAGCAAAGGGTCGAGGAAGGCATTGTCTACCTGCAGGTCAGCGAAACCAGGGTAGGGCGCGTGCGCGTAGTGGGGGCCAGCTACTACTCACCGTTGGATATCCGCGAAGACGTTCCGGCCCTGGAAGAAGACAAGGTTCCGGATTTCAACAAGGTCCAGAGCGAGCTGGCAAGCCTGAACAGCACCCCGGGTCGGCAAGTGATGCCATTGGTACGCGAAGGCCAGCGCCCCGGCACCATGGATGTGGATCTACAGGTGCAGGATCAGAATCCATGGCAGGCCAGTATCGGTCTGAACAACGATTACAGCCCCGATACCGAGAAACTGCGCACGGTCACCAGCCTGGGTTACAACAACCTTTGGCAGCTTGGGCACAGTATTTCGTTGACCTACTTTACCGCCCCCGAGAACCGGGACAACGCTGAAGTCTGGTCCGGCTCCTACACCGCCCCCTTGAATGAGCGCTGGAGCCTGCAGTTCTCCGGTTATCAATCCGACAGTAACGTTGCCACCATCGGCGGCAGCAACGTTCTGGGCAAGGGGCACTCCTATGGCGTATCGGCAATCTACAGCCTGCCGACCAGTGGCAACTGGGCCAACTCGTTCTCGGCAGGGGTGGATTTCAAGGACTTTGAAGAACAACTGATGCTGGGCTCGTCCAGTGACAGTGTGCCACTCAAGTACGCCCCCTTCACGTTTGCCTACAACGGCATGCGTTTTACAGAAACCTCACAGCTGGGCCTGGGTTTGAGCCTGGTGGCGGGAACTCGCGGTCTGTTTGGCTACAGCAGTGACGATGCCGAGTTCGACTACAAACGCTACCGCGCCAGCCCCAGCTTTGCGGTGCTCAAAGGTGACCTGAATTACACCTACACCTTTGGCAATGACTGGCAGACGGCAAGCAAGGCGGCCTTCCAGCTGGCTTCAGGTCCTCTGGTTTCCAACGAGCAGATGTCGGCCGGCGGGGCGACCTCGGTACGCGGTTATCTCGCCGCCGAGCGTACCGGCGACAAAGGCTATCTGATGTCCCAGGAGCTGCGCACGCCGTCCCTGGCCAAGTACCTGAGTGGCTATGTCAACGAGTGGCGGTTCTACGCCTTCGTCGAAGGCGCCCAGCTTTACCTGATTGATCCATTGCCCGAGCAGGAAGCCGATTACGGTCTGGCCAGCGTCGGCCTGGGCACTCGCGCCAGCTTGAGCAAGTGGCTGTCCGGCAGCCTGGATTGGGGCTACCCGTTGATGGACGGCCCGAACATCTCGAAACAGGAGTCGCGTTTGCATTTCAACCTGCAAGCGACGTTCTGAACCCTACACGGAGTATTTCTTCATGCCACGCTTATTTATCTCTCTGCTTCTGTGTCTGGGCTTCGTGCTTCCGGCCACTGCCCAGGCCTGGTGGCAGGATGACTGGCAGTATCGCAAGCAGATTTCGGTGGACACGACGCCTCAAGGGGCCGCAATCAATGACGCCCTGGGGCGTACCGCTCTACTGATCCGTCTGCACACGGGCAACTTCACCTTCGACGGCGTCAAGGAAGACGGTGCCGATCTGCGCTTTGTCGCCGCAGACGACAAGACGGTGCTCAATCATCAGATCGAAAGCTTTGACCCCTTGATGGGCATGGCCCTGATCTGGGTGGATGTACCCAAGATTGAAGGCGGTCAGCGTCAGGATATCTGGATGTACTACGGCAACCAGAAAGCCCCGGCCACCGGCAACGGCCAACTGACCTTTGACCCGAGCTACACAGCGCTGTACCACTTCGAGGGAGCCACCGGCACGCCGGCCCGGGATACCACCGCGTATGGCAATACCGCACAGACCGCCACCGGCAGCAGCATCGACGGTGTGATCGGTCGGGCCTTGCAGTTGAGTGGCCAGGCACTGCTGCTGCCTGCCAGCCCTTCGCTGCAACACACTGCGGGCAGTGCATTCACCTTCAGTGCCTGGGTACGTCAGGACCAGGCCAGTGGTGAGCAATTGATACTGGCGCGTCGTGAAGGCAGCGCCAGCCTGTTGCTGGGTGTCAGCCAGGGCACACCGTTCATCGAGGTAGACGGCCAGCGGGCAGCTTCGGCACAAGCGCTGAATCCTGCGCAATGGCAACACCTTGCGTTGACCGCACAAGGCAGCAAGGTTTCGTTGTTCGTCAATGGTCGGGAAATCGCAAGCCTTGCTCTGGCCATGCCGTTGTTCAACTCGGTGATCGCAGTGGGTGGCGATCTTCCCGCGACTGCCGGTACACCTGAAGCAGCTCCGGCGGCGAGTGCCTACCAGGGCTTTATCGGTGCCCTGGATGAGCTGCGCCTGTCCAAGGTGGCACGACCTGCCGCCTTGCTGCTGGCGGACGCCAATTCACAAGGGGCCGAATCGAAGCTGGTGGCTTACGGTGTCGATGAAGAGCAATCGGGCTTCGGTTTCGGCAGCCTTGGTTTTCTGCTCAATGCCGTACCGCTGGACGCATGGGTGATCATCATTGTGCTGGTTCTGATGATGATTCAGTCGTGGGTCATCATGATCCGCAAGAACAACAGCGTCAGCCGGGTCAGCCAGGGTAATCAGGTGTTTCGCGAGCATTTCGCGAAAATCGGCACCCGCCTGGAAATGTATGCCGACGATCACGAACTGGCGCAACGTCTCGAGCATTCATCGCTGTGGCGTCTTTATCTGGTGGCGGTCAAGGAAATCCGTACCCGCCGGGAGCAGGGCGCAGACACGTCTTCGGTATCGGCGGCCACCATCGAAGCGATCCGCTGCTCCATGGATGGTGTGCGCACCCGCGAGAACCAGCAACTGAGTTCCAGATTGTCGACCCTGTCGAATGCCATCGCCGGCGGTCCTTACATCGGCCTGCTCGGTACGGTCCTGGGCATCATGGTGGTGTTCCTTGGCACGGCCATGGCCGGTGATGTGAATATCAATGCCATCGCTCCCGGCATGGCGGCTGCATTGCTGGCCACGGCCATGGGGCTTTTTGTCGCGATTCCCGCCCTGTTTGGCTACAACCGCCTGATCACCCGCAACAAGGAGGTCAGCGCCGATATGCGGGTGTTTGTCGATGAGTTCATCACCCGTCTGGCTGAAATGCATGGCGAAAGCCAGTTCAGTGAACACGCTCACCGCCGTGGTGCGCATGCCTTCGACAACGCGCCGGTTTCGGCCTGAGGGGAATCGCCATGGCTTCTGTGAATACCTCTCACGACGATGACGATGATGCCGCCGTCGACGCGATCAATATCACGCCGCTGGTGGACGTGCTGATGGTCGTACTGGTGATGTTCATCCTCACTGCGACGGCTCAGGTTTCCGGTATCCAGATCAACCTGCCCAAGGCCAGTGCTTCAGTGTCGCTGTCCGAAGCCAAGACCAAGGCCATTTCAGTGAACGATGGCGGGCAGGTGTTTCTCGATGCCTACCCGGTGACCTTGCCGGAACTGGAAGATCGTCTGCGCATTGAAAAGGCCCAGAACCCGGACTTTCCGATCATCGTGCGCGGTGATGCAACGGTTCAGTACCAGAAGGTCATCGAGGTACTGGACCTGCTGCGTCGGCTGGAACTGTCCAAGGTCGGTCTGGTGACCGGCAAACCGAGCCAGGGTTGAACATGACGGCACATCAACCCATCGACTCCGGCACAGTGAAAAAGTCGCCTGTGCGCTTATTGAGGTGGGGCGTCGGGCTGTTGCTCGGTGCCGTGGCTGCCTGGTTTCTCTGGCAATGGGCCAACGACATGAGCGGCATCCGGCGCGAAGCACCGAAGGTGCCGACCATTATCCCTTTGCCACCACCGCCACCGCCGCCTCCGGAAAAGCCGCCAGAGGAGCCACCTCCACCCGAAGAAAAGGTCGTTGAGCCAGAACCTGTGCCTGAGCCTGAAGAGGTCAAGCCGATAGAGGAAGCGCCTCCATCGCCGGTCGACGACCTGGCCAATCCGATGCAGATCGATGGCGACGCCCAGAGCGGAAGCGATGCTTTCAATATCGGAGCAGGCAAGGGTGGCGGCATGGCGGGTTCAGGAGGTGGGCGTGTGGGGAACGGTACTTACAGCCAGTTCCTGGCCTTCACTTTCCAGCGCTTGCTGCGCGAACACCCGGACCTGCGCAATCAGGCCTTCTCGCTGCAGACCGATGTCTGGTTGAGCGCTGTCGGCGAGATAACCCGTGTCGAGCTGATCAAGTCCAGCGGCAATCCCGAAGTGGATGCCCAGGTGCTCTCGGCCCTGCGTTCGTCACCGGCGCTACAGCAACGGCCACCGGCCTCCATGACTTTACCCGTACGCCTTTCCCTGCAGGGACGGCGGCCGGGTTAACCAAAGATTGATGAAGTTTCGCTAACAGGAGTGATGCGCAAATGATTTCCAACCTGAATCGATTGTCCATGGCGGTCGGCGTGGTCATCGCGACCCTGGCCGGGCAGGTGGTTGCCGCGTCGCCGGCCCCCTCGGAAAACGCCACGATCAACCTGATCCGATTGCTGGTACAGGAAGGCGTCCTGAAGAAAGAGAAGGCCGACGGCCTGATCGCCCAGGCAGAGAAAGAAGCCTTGCAGGCCCGTCAGGCGTCTAGTGGCAGCACGGTGGTCACCAACCCAGGGGCCGCGCCCGGAGAGGTCCGTGTGCAATATGTGCCGAATATCGTTCGTGAGCAGATTCGCGATCAGGTCAAGGCTGAAGTCATGGCCACGGCCAAAAAGGAAAACTGGGCGCAACCCAACACATTCCCGGACTGGGTATCGCGGATCAGCTTTGACGGCGACATTCGCTTGCGCAACGAGTCGCGCTTTTATGCCGGCGGCAACGAGACGACCAGCTTCGTCAACCCGGGCGCCAACAGCAATGAAATCATCGATTTTGCCGAGCTCAATAATAACGGGCCTTATGACGTCAACCCCAATACCGGCACCAGCCTTCCGCCTTTGCTCAATACCCGCGAAGACCGTGAGAACCTGTTCCGGATACGCGCGCGGCTGGGCATGAAAGCGCTCATTTCGCCAGAGTGGACGGCGGGCATAAGGATCGGAACCGGCTCGGACAACAATCCGGTGTCCACCACCCAGACCCTGGGCGGCGGGTTCGCGAAAAAGGATATCTGGCTCGACCAGGGCTATCTGACCTGGAACCTTTCCGATCGGCTGACCCTGACCGGTGGGCGGATTGCCAATCCGTTCCTTTCCACCGACATGCTGTACTCCAACGACCTGAACTTCGACGGCGTAGCGGCGCTGTTCAATCAGAAGATGGGTAAGGATTGGGGCCTGTTCGGCACGCTCGGGGTGTTTCCCATTGAATACACCGACGATACGTCCACCAGCAACGGTTTCGATAAACACGAGAGTGAGAACAAGTGGCTCTACGGCGCTCAGTTGGGAGCCAACTGGCAGATCAACCCGAACAACCGCCTCAAGGGTGCGCTGGCCTACTACCACTTCGAGGATATCGAAGGCAAGCGCTCCAGCCCTTGTGCGCCATGGGCGGGTGATCCGGGCTGTGACACCGATGGCTCGCGCTCATCGTTCATGCAGAAGGGCAACACCGTGTTCCTGCTGCGCGATATCACTATCGACCCGGCAAACCCGACCACCACGCCACAGCCGCAATTTGTCGGTCTGGCCTCGGAATTCAACCTGCTCGATCTCAATCTGGTCTGGGACAGTGAACTGCCTGAAGACCTGAAGCTGCGCAGCCAGTTCAACTACGTCTACAACCTGGGTTACGACGAAGGCGAAATGAACAAGCGCTCCGAAGGCCAGATCGTCAACAACCTGAAGGCGGACGGCAGCGTCGAAAGTGGTGCCAACGCCATGATGCTTCAGTTCACCCTGGGTAACTCGCTGGATCTGAACAAGCAGGGCGACTGGAGTGTTTTTGCCGGCTACAAGTACATCCAGCCTGATGCCTTGCCGGACGGTTTCAACGACTCGTCATTTCACCTCGGCGGCACCAACGCCAAGGGCTACTTCCTGGGCGGCAACTACGGGCTGGCGAGAAACGTACTGCTCACTGGCCGCTGGCTGAACTCGGAGGCCGTGTATGGCGCGCCATACGACATCGATGTCATGCAGCTTGAAATCAATACGCGCTTCTAAGGCGCTGGGAGAACCGTCATGAACCCGCGAATCCGGACGTGTTGGCCAGGCGTGTTACTGGTATTGGGCACGTTTATCACCAGTGGAGCTTTGGCCGAAGGCATGGAAGAACGGTTGCGTGCTCAATTGCGCAGCACCACTCAACAGTTGCAGGCCTTGCAAAGCGAACAGGCCCGGGCCAGCGCAGCCACACTGGCGGCGGAAAATCAGGCGAAGGCCGCACAGGCGCAGATCAAACAATTGACGGCCGAGCTGGCCAAGGCCAAGGGCATTGCCGAACAGTTGGCCAGCCAGCATGACAATCTGCAAAGCCAGGCGCAGGCTCAGATGGCGGCCAGCAACCAGCAGATCGGCAAGTTCAAGCAGGCTTATGACGAACTCCTGGTCATGGCCCGAGGGAAAGAAGTCGAGCGGGCGAAGTTACAGGAGCAACTGGCCGAGCGTGATACGCAGGTGCAGCAATGCTCGACCAGAAATCAGGAAATGTACGGCATCGCCAAAGGCATTCTCGAAGCCTACGAAAAGATTGACGTGGCCGAAGTGATGAAAATTCGCCAGCCGTTCGCGGGCAGCGCCCGGGTCAGGTTCGAGGAACTGGCCCAGAGTTTTGGCGATGACCTCTACAAGACACGCTTCGACGCCCCTCAGGCTGCGATCTCACAATGACCGACAAGGAAGAACAGAGCATGACTCAAGCACAATTGATCGACCACGTTTCCCCTCAAAGCCTCACCGAACTGCTGCAAGGTGCTGGATACCGGGTCAATCGCAGCGAGCAGAACAACATTGTGCAACTGCTCAGCGCCAGCCAGGGCATCGGTTATGCGGTGCGCTTCGGCAACCCGGCCACCGAGGCTGGCCACTATGTCGACTTCACCTTCAGCTGTGCATTGAGGGTGCAGGGAGAGTTGCCTGCCGGGCTTGCACAACTGTGGAATGCTTCAAGGCGCTTTGCCCGGCTATCGGTACAGGGTGAGTTTCTGGTGATGGAGATGGATGTCGTGGTGGCGGCCGGCGTCAGTGCCGATCACCTGAGCAGCCATCTTGAGCTGTGGGATCGCCTGCTGCAGGAGTTTATCGTTTACCTGCGTGAATACAGCCAGCAGGCCGCCCGATTGCAGGACGCCACTGTGGGTGAAGAATCATCCGAGTCTCGCGAAGAGGTACAAGCCCTGTGAAAAAGCGTACGTTAGTGGCCAGTGCCGGAGCGGTGTTGCTGTTGGCAGGAGCCGTTTCTCTCGCCTTGCGTCCGGGCAGCGACCCGGTCGCCGCGCCACACGCGGCGACTTCGGCTGCGCCACTCGACAGCACTGCCAGCAGCGGAGCTCTGGCACGTCTGGGCACTCAGAGTGTGACCCCGGAAGAGCTCAAGGCCTTGCTAGCGACCTTGCCGGACGAGTCTCGGGAGCAATTGCGGGGGAACCGGGCCGCTCTGGAAAACTGGCTTCGAGCACGACTGGCGGAAAAGGCGGTGCTCCAGCAGGCGGATAATCAGGGCTGGCGACAACGCCCTGAGATCGAGCGACAAACCCGTGCCGCTACCGAGCAGATTGTCTTGCGTGATTATCTGCGCTCGGTCAGCCAGGTTCCGGCAGGCTATCCCAGCGACGCCGAGCTGCAACAAGCTTACGATGCCGGCAAGTCGAACTGGATGACGCCCCCTCTGTTCCGTGTCAGCCAGGTATTCCTGGCCGTTTCCGGCGCTCAGGAGCTTGACTCAGTGCGCAAGCGGGCGGCCGAGCTCAGCAAAAAGGCTCAGGCGGCCCCGGCCGATTTTGCGACATTGGCAACCCAGTACTCAGCGGACCCCGAGAGCGCACGACGCAATGCCGACTCAGGCTTGCAACCGCTGCAACAACTGTTGCCCGAGGTTCGTGGCGTGGTGTCACGACTCAAGGTGGGAACAGTCAGCGAACCCGTACAAAGCGCCTCGGGTTTCCATGTCATCAAACTTGTGGAGCAGCGTCCGGCACGGGTTGCGACGCTGGAAGAGTTACGTGATCAACTGACACAGGCGTTACGTACTCAACGCCAGGAGCAGATTGCCAAAGCGTATCTGGAAGGCATGCTCAATACCGCGACCTTGACGATCGATGGCCCCATGCTCAACCGGTTACTGGAAGAAAAACGCTAGAGCTCACCCTGAACCCGCTCCGCGCCTGACTGCGTGGAGCAGTGGAACATACATTGATGCAAGGAATGCTCAAACCAACAGAATCGACAGGGAGTCACTCATGTCTTTTTCAGAGACTGCCCCGGAGCCGGGCAATGATCGTTCTGTGTCGGTAACGACTGAATCCGTACTGACACTGGCCACAACGATCGACCCCGGGATTGCCCATGCCTTTCTGGTGACGGCACGTTGTGGTTGTTTCATGCAGGCAGCTCGCAGCCTGAATCTCAAATCGCACATCTTGCGCAAACACCTGGCCCAGCTTGAAGGGCAGTTGAGATTTCCGCTGTTCAGGTATCAGGGCAACGCCTTGACGCTGAGCAGGGAAGGACAGAGCCTTCAGGCACAATTGATTTCCATGAGCCATGAAAGAATATTGCCCGTGGCACAACAACCACTGGTTCGTCTGGCGGTGGCCGAATCGATCCTGCATGACATTCTGCAGCGCGAACTGATTACGCTGCTGCGACGTAATGCCAGGATACGCCTGGAAATTATTGTCCTGGACAGCGTGCAGGCCATGCAGTCGGTCAGTGCCGATGTGGCACTGTGGTTGTCGGAGCCCGACTCGGCCATGGCCGCGCCCTGTTTCGTGACAACCCCTCCCGTTCGCCTGGCATGCCTTGAATACCTGCCGCACATTGCCAAGCGTTACTCACGCGTGGCTGCACGTCCGGACAGCCTGGAAGACCTGACGGATTACATGCTTGCCCAGCGACCGCAGGAGAGGGACCTGCAAAGCCTGCGCCCCTGGCATGCCTTTGTCGAACAGCGGCTTTTCGGGGTAGTACGCGTGCCTGCTTACGACCTGATGCTGGAAACCATCCGTTGCAGTGCCTGCATTGGGCTGTTTCCTGCCTACATGACCCGTTTCGACCGGGGGCTGGTCGCATTGCCGGGCCTGTTCAGTGACAGCATGCGTCTTGAAGTCTGGATGGCAACCAGCGCGCATGCGGCCCATAGCGAACCGGTACAACTGATCGCAGACCTGATCCTCACTGCGTTTCGTGATCGTGGCGACTGGTTCTAGCCTGAAAGAGAGAGGTCGACTCCTGGACCAGCGCTGCGGTTGCGACCCGGCTAAGCGCTGAACGCGCCCAGTTCACGGTGAGAAGCATGCAGAACATCACTGTCCTGAAAGACCGCCAGCAGATGCTCCAGCGTCACCTGAACACGTGGCGCCAGAAGCGCCCTGTGCGGGTACTGCATGACCATTTCATAGGTGCCTGGCAGGTGCTCTTTCAGGAGGATGACCTTGAGCTTGCCCTGGCGTAGCGCTGCGAGCGCAAGGTGCACGCCCACCCGTGCAATTCCCAGCCCGTTGCACGCGGCATCAACCAGTGATTCTGGCGCAGACAGCGTAAGAGAGGCTGTCGCCGCGGGATCATAGGTGGTGATGCTGCCATCCCTGGACTTGAAGCTCCACGGCGTGACTCCGCCCCCGAGAAAGCGCCTCGCAATAAGTCGATGTTTCATCAACTCTTCGGGGCTGTTCGGAGTGCCGAACGCCTCCAGATAGGCGGGGGAGGCAATGAGCACCGCATTCATTTTGAAGATAGGGCGTGTCACCAGAGCCGAGTCCGGGATTGTCCCGCCCCGGATTGCAATATCGTAACCATCGCGAACGATATCGATGACGCGATCATCGAAATCGACCTCGACGGCAAGATCGGGGTAACGCGCCATCAACGCGGGGAGGGCGGGCAGCAGGTGCTCTCTGCCGAACGATGCACTAGTCGATATCCTGACGCGGCCGCTCACTGACGCTCGTTTGGCCGCCACGGTATCCACCGCAGCATCCAGTGCTTCAAGCGCAATTCGTGCCTGGCGAAGAAAGACATCGCCTTCCTCGGTCAATGTAAGGGAACGTGTCGTCCGATTCATCAACCGGACGCCCAGCGTCGCTTCCAGGCCTGCCACGTTCTTGCTTATTGCCGCGGATGTTACGCCCAGAACACGGCCGGCAGCAGCAAAACTGCCGAAGTCGACGGCGTGCACAAAAGAAATGATTGCCCGGACGCGTTGTGAAGAGTCCATTCCTGACCGCCTGATGAAGAGGGCTTCGATTGAAGCCAGACAGCGCCGATTATAAAAAGCCAGTTAAGGATCATTCAATCCGGTTCCAACTTTTGGTCATTAATGCGCCGGAAGATACAGATGAGTACGACCGGTCATTCTGATACACGAATGAGGTATTTGCCGAATGCTGCCAGTCGATGATTCTCAACTTTCAGTCATGAGTGGTTCAACCTGTCCGCAACTTTTGGGCTGGGACTGGGTGGGTGAGAATGCGCAGGCACTACTTACTTCAACCAAAGGCGCAGAATCCGAATGCTCATCACCATTATTTACGATAGCGGCTACGGCCACACCGCAAAGCAGGCTCAAGCCGTCGCGGAGGGCGTCCAGCGTGTGGCAGGCGCCAAGGCTGAGTTAGTAGCCGTCGCGGATGGCGATACTCCCTGGGACAAACTGGCTGCCAGCGACGCCATCATCTTTGGTTCACCCACCTACAACGGAACCATCAGTGCCCGGCTCAAGCAATTGATGGAAGATTCCACACGTCCCGCCTGGCTACCTCAGACATGGCGCAACAAGATTGCTGCCGGCTTCACGAATTCCGGCGCCATGCATGGCGATAAATTGAACTCGCTGGTCACCATGGCACTGTTTGCCGCCCAACACGGAATGATCTGGGTAGGCCTGGACATCTTTCCCGGCAGGACAGCAGAAGAAAAGAACCGCGTCGGCGGCTGGCTTGGAGCCATGGCTCAATCGAATGATGAGTCACCTGAGCTCTCGCCGATCAAGAGCGATCTGGAGACCGCGGCCTGCCTGGGGCAGCGTGTTGCCGAAGTGGCAGGACAGTTCAAGGCGGGGGCCCAGGCATGAAATTCCTGTGCCTCGATATTCCGCTACCGGGTTCCAGCCCGGAACAGTACCAGCCTCATCTTCTTGAAGAAGTGCGTCACGGCTGGCAACTCTACAAGTCTGGCTTTGTGAGGGACATTTACTTCCGGCAGAACCGTACCGGCGTCGCCATCATTGCGGAAAGCGAGTCGATAGCTGACGCCCGACAAGCCCTGGCCGAGTTTCCTCTTGCCAGGTTTGGCCTTATCGACTGGGAAATCATTCCGCTAGGCCCGTTTCTGGGCTGGGAGTCGCTTTTTGCTTCCAGTGAGTCTTGAGCGCTTCTGTACCGCTTTATCGTTAAAGACGCCGGCCCTATTGGAGGGCCAGCGTCTTTAACGGCATTTCATTCAGAATACTCGCTCAATCCTGAGTGACAGTGGCCGCCAGTCGCCTGAATTCCAGAATAGCGTTCTCATGCACAGCCCCCCATTCACGCATCGCACTGATCAAGGGCACAAGCGTGCTACCCAGCTCAGTAAGGGAATACTCAACCTTGGGCGGGACCTCGCGATAGATCTCACGGTGGATCACCCGATCGGTCTCAAGTTCTCTCAACTGTAGTGTCAGCATGCGTTGCGTCACTTCAGGTATGAGGCGTCTCAGCTCGTTGAATCGTTTGGTGCCAGACATCAGGTGGAACAGGATGAGCGATTTCCACTTGCCGCCTATGACATCAACGGTAAAGGTCACCGGACAGGCGAACGCCTCGATCTCACCGTGGGGAATACCCAGTTTCACCGAAACCTCCTAAGTATAATAATTGTGCCTACTGCACAAAAGTGTGCGTACTTACGTAAATCGAATGCTCAAGTTAGCATGATTCCACCTCAACACATATGGAATCCGCTTCATGAGCTTGCTGCTGTCTCCTTACGAAATCAAAGGCCTGAAACTGAGAAACCGTGTCGTCATGTCTCCAATGTGCATGCATATGGCTGCCGAAGACGGCTTCGTCACGGACTGGCATCGAGTTCACTATGGCGCACGTGCCCAGGGACAGACCGGTCTGATTTTCCCCGAAACACTGGCCGTTCACGCAGAAGGCCGAATTGCTCCTGGCGACCTTGGTATCTGGAGTGATGATCACATTGCAGGCCTGAAGGGACTCACTGATCTGCTTCACAGCTTTGGTGCCAAAGCGGGGGCTCAAATTGGTCACGGTGGCCGCAACGCCGATCTTCCAGGCATTACACGTATCGCACCATCGGCCATCCCGTTCACCGAAAGCAGCCCAGTCCCACGAGCGCTGAAAGCCTCGGAAATTCCAGGTTTGGTGAAGCTCTATGGTGATGCTGCACGACGTGCAAGCGAGGCAGGCTTTGATGTACTGGAAATCCATACCGCGCATGGCTACCTGCTCAATGAGTTTCTCTCGCCCCTGGCCAACACCCGTGAGGATGAATATGGAGGAGACGCCGAACGCCGCTATCGTTTTTTGCGCGAGATCATCGACGAGGTCAAAGTGCATTGGGGGGAGCGACCACTGTTCGTCCGTATCTCCAGCACGGATTACACCGAAGGCGGCAACACCCCAAAGTCATTCCTGGAATATGGGCGGTGG
Organism: Pseudomonas sp. NPDC089734; assembly: GCF_044748865.1. Lineage (NCBI taxonomy): Bacteria > Pseudomonadati > Pseudomonadota > Gammaproteobacteria > Pseudomonadales > Pseudomonadaceae > Pseudomonas > Pseudomonas sp. NPDC089734. The sequence continues at coordinate 235,050 of NZ_JBIVGV010000004.1, forward strand.
ATGAAAGAGCAGGGCGTTGACCTCATCGACTGCAGCTCGGGTGGCATCAAGATGATCAAAGTCCAGACCTATCCGGGCTATCAGGTACCGGCTGCCGAGCTGCTGCGCAAAGAGCTTAATATCGCCACCGGGGCAGTAGGCCTGATTCAGAGTGGGCGTCAGGCGGAGGAAATACTGCAGAACGGTCGAGCCGACCTGATATTCGTGGGGCGGCAGATGCTACGTGATCCGTTCTGGGTGCGCAGTGCAGCCGATGATCTGAAGGAAGCCATTGAGATTCCGGTTCCGTACACGCGGTATGGATCGGTATGGCTGGATACCAGAGCCTGACGGCTGCCGGGCCCACCAGGCTATAGATGGCGTTCAGTTCTTTGCCACGTGTTTCACGGTGCAAAAAACTGGCGTCGGGCGGAGCGCTCGGTGTTCCCGAAACTGTCTCGCCACCAATCGTCTGTACGCAGAGGTTTGACAGGAGGATCGCCGGGCCGACGCCATTGCAACGACTCCCGGAATGCATGGTGACTCCATAGCCGCATGAACTCCCCCAGGTAAATATCGGCAACACGCTTGTCACCGCGCACCACGACCATGTTTTCGTCGTTTTTCAGGATGGAGGCGGCACTGAAATTGGCGGAGCCTGCGATAACGATAGGGTCGTTACCAAGCGGATCGATCAGCATGAACTTGTCATGCACATAACGGACGTTGGCATTGAGTCCTGACAGACGCTCCTTGACCCAGCCGTCGATGCTGTTGGTCCGGATGAAATTACCGATTGCAAACACGTTCTGAGGCATATTGCGTAGCTTCTGAATACTTTCTTCTTCGGTCTTTTTCTCAGGACTCTCTTTCATGGGGCGCGTTTTCTGCTCCATCAGCGCCAGACGAAAAGGCGCATTTGACGTCTGGTAAACCTTCTTGAAAATATCATTCATCCCGAATGCAAAGGTCATCATCAAGCCTTGCCTGGCCTTCATGGCATACCCGGCATAAAGATCAAGAGACTCCAGGGTCGTGCGAGGGCTGAAGATGGCTGTTGTACCTTTGCCTGGCAAAGAAGAGTCGGGCAGGGGAGTGATTGATTCTACTGCCTGGGTCAATGGGGCATGCTCAGGATCGTTCTTGAGGACAGACCAATACTCCAGGTATTTCGACGCAACTTCCGGGATCTTGATCAGGTGTGCTGCATTGGAATGACCAAAGATTCCACCTTTGGAAAAATTAGTCCCACCCGTCCAGACTGAAACGGGCTTTCCATCGTGCAATCGCACAATGAACTTATTGTGTGAAATGACGCTTTTGGGGCGGGTACGCTCAACACTGAAAGGCGTGAGCCCGGCCGCCATGACGGCATTCCGGTTTGTCTGCCCTGGCACCCCGTCACTGTTTTCCCGACCGTCATAGATGATCTGAATATCGACACCACGATCAATCGCCCGCTTCAGGGTGTCGAGAAAAGGGGAAAACGTGAACTCGTAGGCTGCAATCCGAAAGCTGTCATGATCAGGATCTGCGCTTTCTATGAAGTGAGTCATGGCCTCATAAAGGCCCCTCGACAGCCAGACAAAGGCCGGATTCTCAAGATACCCCTTTCCCGGCGCGACCTTTTCGGGCGCGCGATCACCGAATCGTCGTGCATATTCCTGCGAAGCCGCTACACCACGATTGAAATAGATCGCGTGCTCACCCGTTTCGGGATTCTCGGAAGTGATGTTGAACACGACTTCGGCATAAGTCGTGAGCACCTGCGGAGTGCCTTTGCGCGCCAGGACTCTGTAGGTGTAACGATGATCGGGTTGAACACTGTAGTCAGCCCACTGAAAACTCTGGATCGGGTGTTGCTCCGAACTGTATTCCGAACCGGCGGGGAAGCCCGGGTCCGTCTCGGCAAAAGCCTTCATGCCGTTCAGGAACATCGCCTTGCCACTGGTGTGGTCAGTTCGGTGAATGGAAAACCCCAGAAAGCCATCACACTCGGACTCAGGCAGATCCATCCCCAGCGATATCACGTAGGTGCCTGCTATGGCTTGAACCTTCAATCCACCGGATTGCTTGATGATGCGCATTTTTCTGAGTTTCCTGTGTGGAGTCAACCAACGCATTCTGCGTTGCCTCTATCTGTCCTCATCGCTGATGTTCGTCGAGTAGGGCTTGCGGGGCATCCGCAAGCCCTACCTCTGGCATCGCCCTCCCAAAGCAAGGTTCATAACACGCTCTAAGTTCTCAGACATCGTCCTCGATGATCAGGACCACATCGTAGGTGTCGTCGCCGACACCCGAAAGTGCGTTGGTCATCTGGGTGACCTTGATGCCACCGCCCCTGGCGGTTACGGTGACGCTCTGGTCCGAGGTAAGGCTATTGTAGATGGATGCCACATCAGTTACAGACTCATTGATAGATAATCCTTGGGCATTGTCTGCAGTGCGATGGACCTCGTAGGCGGTATACAGATTTGAGAAGGTGGCCGCACCATCCACAGCGCGCCCCTCACCTACATACTGAATAAAATTCAGAAGACAACCGAGCCCCTCCATGACCTTGTTGTCATTGGTCAGCTGGAATGCTGCGATATGCATCACCGGCTGATCGGGAATGATCCCGCCGCTCCCGTTTTCGTCGTAGTAGGTGATGCGGTTCACGCTGGGGATGATGTTGGTTGTCCCTTCAGGCTTGCCCAAAATGTCCGGGAGTTGGCTCTGGTCTACGTTGTCATCGTACGCATTGAAGATCCGGAGTGTGAGGACTGATGAAAGATTCACCACTGCGAAGCGGATGATGTAGGTCGTGATGAGAAAAAAATTGATCACATAAAAGATCAGGAACAGCACAATGCCGACGATCAGGCCTGTACAGGCGCAACCGATGATATCGGTCACAGTTAGTCCTGCAGCTTCGGTCATCTCCGTGTCGATACTGACATCCAGCGATATGTCGGGAATCTGTTCATTCAATTCCTCCAGCGTCTCGTTCTGAATACTCTGGTCCGCCGACTCAATCTCACTCACATCCCAGTCCGGCAAATCGTCGGATCCGATCTGCGACACACGCTTGAGCATGTTCTTCATGTAGCCGACCACAAGACTGGTCAAGGCTACTGAGGTCAGCAATTCCGCGCCATTAACCACGTAAAACCCGACACCGTGGGCCATGCTGGTGTTGAGATCAGTGTTGAAAGTGTTGACGAAGACATACTTCGAGATCGCACCGTCTGGCAGCTGGGACTTGAGAGAATCCGGCACATCGCGCGCGATCATCAAAAACTTCGTCGCACCACCGGAAACCTCATATCCTGGATTACCTTCGCTGTCATGAACCGGAATCCATTGATTCTCGTCTGCCATGGCCTCATTGAGCTGAGCCATTGACTTGCCGCCATTCATGATCAGGTCCAGGAGTGGCGTTACCTGATTCTGGCCACCAAGAATGTCGTAGACCAAGCTTGCAACCGTGCTGCTTTGGGCGCTGTTAGCGGGGTCCTGCATCAGATAGCCGCTTGGCACGCCGAAATACTTGAGACTGACCGAATTGTCGCTGCCTTGCATATCGCATCTCCTGGTTTGGCGTCATTAATGGCGCGCCTGAAAATATAGTTTGGGTTCTACCCATTTCCACGGACGGTTTGAAAAGGGCTGAAAACTTCAGATCTTGCCGCGCGACTCTACGACGCATTCTTGGGTTATGGAACCGCTCGATGCAGTCGAATAAATCCGCCCGTGCTTCATCACGGGTTCTATACGACCGATGGGCACACGCTCGCGCTTGAGCTGACGAAGAAACCTTCGCAGGCTGCGTTATCGCCACAATACCTGACGGCACTCATGCTGCAGAACTGGTGAATTGGCTGCCGCGATCGGAATGTAGAATCACTGACCACTTGCTGTACAGATCGTGTATCGGATAACAGACCAGGGCAGGTACTGCTTCAACAGCCGCAGGTACTGGTCACGGGTGCGCGGATCAATCTGTGGAAGAGATGCTATTGCAACTGTGCCGATTCGGGCGACCAGATTATCGGTCTGGCGACGGCTTTGGAGCCAGAGGGCGTAACCGTCCAGTAGAACCAGAATCGCCTCGAAGTGGCAAGCCAAGATGACGTAATCAATATGAACATCTCGACTTTGGGCATAGGTGTAGAAAGCCTGAATCGCACGCAGGTGCGCTGCGACGGTGTTGTATGCGCGATGCTTGAGTCTGAGCTGGACGTAGATAAATGGGACCAGCTGGGGCAAGGGCGCTGCTGGACCATCCTGCACAAGCAGTGGCACGCGCTAATTCGCGGACTGAACTGACGATCTTGCTCGGCAGTATTCCCTGTGTGGCGCCATCGAATACACTCTGAACACTCGCCCGGCCACCTGGACGGGGCTCCTCCAGCAAGGAAAGACGATGATCACGAAGATCAAGGTGAAAGGGTACAGAATCCATCGGGACTTTGAGCTGGAACCGAACCCAAGGATCAATCTACTTGTCGGTGGAAACGACGCGGGTAAATCCTCGTTGATGGAGGCTATCGCCCTAGCGATGACGGGGCGCATTGGGGGAAGGCCTGCCTCAGAAGAGCTCAATCCTTACTGGTTTAACACAGCGGTAGTCTCGGAGTTTTTGGACGATCTCCTGATTGGGGAGGCGGCTTGGCCCACAATTGAGATTGAGCTGTTTCTGGAAAATCGACCTGACCTCCAAGCTTTGTGCGGGGTGCATAACAGCGCAATTCCTGCACAGGCTTGCCCAGGCGTGGTGCTCCGCGTCGTACCCAACCCTGAGTACGATGCAGAGCTTCAAGCATGGACGGAAAACCCATCGATGCTGCTCCCTGTGGAGTATTACAAGATCGAGTGGCGCCATTTCGGGGATTCAGAGCTCACCCGGCGTCCACGAGATCTGTCCATTGCGATCATCGACTCACGCACGATCAGGACGTTCGGTGGCGTCGACTACCACCTTAGGCAAATATTGAATGACCACTTGGAGCCCTCCGAGAAAGCCTTGATCTCCTTGGAGTACAGGCAGGCAAAGTCAGCTATGTCAGATGGAGCCCTCGCTGCAGTTAACGAGCGTTTGGGACAGCTGGAAGCCTCACTGCACCGGCAACCTCTCAAAGTGGCCATGGATCAGACGTCCAGGACATCTTGGGAGTCGGCTGTCACTCCGCACATGGACAATGTGCCTTTTTCGATGGCGGGCCAAGGCCAGCAAGCCTCTATCAAAATCTCCCTGGCAATGGGCCGGCATGCCGACCGCACTAGGGTGGTGATGATCGAGGAGCCGGAGAATCACCTATCCCACACCAGCATGGTCACGCTTCTGAATCGCATTGAGCGGCTCGCAGGGGAAGAACAGCAGCTGTTCATCAGCACCCACAGCACTTACGTGCTCAATAGGCTAGGGCTAGATTCGCTCAAGTTGATCAATCGGGATGCTGTCACAACGATCACAGGGCTTAGCCCCGAGACCGTGGGGTATTACAAGAAGCTTCCAGGCTACGATACGCTTCGCATGGCGCTCGCTGACAAGCTGGTTCTCGTCGAGGGGCCGTCCGACGAGATCATTTTTGAAAGAATCTTTCATGATCTTTATCACGCGACACCGATGGCATGCGGCATTGATGTGCTCAGCATGCGCAGCCTCTCCCTGGCCCGATGCCTTGAGCTCTGTTCTCGACTCGGCAAACGGGTTGCAGTTCTGAGAGACAACGACGGGCAGGATCCCGCGGCACTTCGAGACGCCGTCGAGGAATGGCTTGATGGCGAGTATAGAGAGCTCTTCATCGGCGAGGTGGATGACGGGCACACATTGGAACCTCAACTGATCCGTCACAATGGAGAGGCCGCACTGCGGGACATTCTGGCCATTCGTGCTGACGCTCGCCTCGAAGTCTGGATGACCAGAGAGAAAACAGAGGCAGCCATTCGAATCGCTGAAAGTGGACAACGCATCGTTGCGCCCGCGTACATGGCAGCCGCGGCAGCTTTCATCCATGGCTAACCATCTCACTCTTGCCGTCGCAGGCTCTCGCAAGACTCAAGGTTTGGTCGAGCATTGTGCTGCTTTGGCACCTACTCGTCGCGTGCTCGTCGTGACCTTCACCCAGCGGAATCAGCATGAGCTTTCAGAACGCCTAGCTAAAGCTGTTGGCCTGCAGACCAATGTGGAAGTGATGGGATGGTACACGCTGCTCATAAGGCATTTTGCTAGGCCCTTCCTACCATTTGTCTTCCCGGGTCGCCGAGTACAAGGGTTCGACTACGAAGGGATCCCCAATCGTTTTGCAACGGGCGAGGAGCGTTTTTTCAACACAGGTGGCGCGCTGTATGCCGCTGAACTCGGGAAACTCGCCAACCTCTTGGTGGAACAAAGCCACGGAGCACTGCTGTACAGGTTGGAAAGTCTGTATGACGAAATTCTTGTGGATGAGGTTCAGGATCTCAGTGGTTGGGACTGGGAACTACTAGAAAAGCTGTTCGCGTCTCGCATCGACATCCGTATGGTTGGTGACATTCGGCAATCAGTGCTTTCGACCAGCCCCCGAAGCCGGAAGAACCGACAATATGCTTACGCTCAGGCTCTTGCTTGGTTCCTTGCCAAACAGAGACGAGGCGAGATTGAGATCGAATTTTGAAACACAACTTGGCGCTGCTCGCCAGGTATCGCGAGGTTCTCAGATACCATCTTCAACCCCGCATGGGGCTTCCCGGAGACGCAGTCGCTCAACGAGGTTACGACTGATCACGACGGTGTATTCCTGCTCGCCCAGCGCAACGTTCTTGCCTATGTCGAGAGATTCCGCCCGCAGTGTCTGCGCGTGAACGTCAGGTCAGGCACTCGGTTCGACCTGGATTACATCAACTTCAAGGTTGCCAAAGGCGCAACCTACGAGCGTGTGTTGATCATCGCAACCGGCCCTATCGCAACGTTCTTGCAGCGAGGCACGCCGCTTGCCCCTGGGCCTGCGGCGACATTCTACGTGGCGGTTACCCGGGCACAGCAAAGCGTAGCGATTGTGGTGGATCGTCCAGGGCAATCCCTCATTCCATACTGGGAACCATAAGGCAATAGGGGCAGCCAAGGGGAGGGAGTGGTGGTCGCGAGAAGTGACTATGAAACCATACCTCAACCTTGTCGACCACCTGTCCGCTTGCGTGCCACCTGGTAGCCAGAGCGTTGAAGGTCGAAGCAGGCGGAGTAGAGTAAATGGCATTCCAATCTGTGATGACAGAGGAGGGCCTGCAATGACACACAACCTTGATCTTCACTTTTTCACCAGCGAGCAGCTCAAGGTTCACGACCTTGATATCGCAACCAAGGTGCACCAAGCCACGGTCGCAAGCGTCATGCGCCGGGTAAAGCACATGAACTCTGGGCAGATACTCAACGCCTCAAGAGAAAATGGCAGGGTGATGCTCTGGCCGCAGGAAAAAATCGAAATAGTGCTTAAACATATTGGTGAGTTGTAGTGGTCAACTAATCCCGGACACGACATGTTGAACTGGTGCGGTTGAATCCAGTTGTAGCGATGCATCAAGTAATGACTGATGTCTCGGTGCGCTTCTTGAACCGTCATGTAGCCACAACTCGACGCGCGTAGAGATCCAGAACGACAGCCAGGTAATGCCATTTCCCTTGAGCCCAGATGTAGGTGATATCGCCACACCAGAATTCAAGATGTTCGGAATATCCGGCCGCTCGACCGTCGCTTGTTTGTAGGCATGTGATCCAGGTTGCTTGTTGAACCGCCCGATTTGCTCGCCATCTTCCTGCATCATCGACACGATGCTGCGGCTACCGACAGCGCTTCGACTTTCTCAGCGTTTGGAGTTCGACGTCTGAGACGGTGGGCTAAGCCCATCGCAAGGTGAGATGCTTGGGTCCGGCGAAGCGCTGCTCAAAGATCCAAAGATCGCAATCGGGGAAGGCATTATCATTAAGACATTATTTAACATAATGTACATTATGCGTAACAATGTATTTCATGATAACCTACGCCAGCCGCTACCAAACCCCATTCAAGGATGACCCATGAAACGCACCCTGGTGTTCATACTCGCCTGTATCAGCTCATCTGCTGAGTCGGCCAGCCCGGTCACGTCAATCACGAAACCTCTGAGCAAGCACATGCATACACTCAGCAATGCATTTGCATGCACAATCATGGCCGATACGGCGGGTATCAATAAAGCGCCTCAATGCCGCGACAACAATAAACCAGCGCCCACAGACACTCGTGAGTTCGATAAAGCCGCTGACAAGAAAACCCTGCGCGAATGCATGAAGCCCTACAATTTGATCGACGACGATGTCCGCAAATGCATGAAGGGATTTTGAATCAGAACCCGCCTGATGCTGACCAGACGGGTCATTAGTCAGGCAAACAACTCAAGCATCGTATCTTTCCAGTCATGCCCGTTGACGGACCAACTGGTGCTAATCGGTGGTGGGAATCCTGTGCGGCAGCAACCCTGTTTGCTCGCAAAATCATAAATGGCGTGTGGGGAGCCATTGATCAACAGCACGGCCTTCTGGTGATCCATAGACCAGCCGATTTTGATATTCACGGGCTTGCTGCGGTCGGTTACGTCGCTTACGTCATATATGTGCAATGCATCCTGAATCGGATTACCGGGCGCCTGGGTGTCCAGGGCGTAGAAATAACCGGTGCCTTCGTCGTCTTCAAACACTACGACAAAGTGGCCTTCCTGCGCCGGCGCTTCGAGCACCACCGCCTGGCCTATGTTCAGCTCACTTTCAGAAGCCAGATAAATTGGCATATGCATTGTTTCCTTATGAAGTCAGTTGAGAGACTGCGTTCATTATGTTGAGTACCCATCAGCGTCCTCTATGGGAGCGTTCGGGTGCATATGCAGGCTATTTCCGAATCACCCGCGATCATGAAATCGATATCCTTTTCATACTGACTCAAAGGCACGGGACTTGTTAGCATGCGCGCCCCAGTCATCTGGCGCGCCTTCATAGGCACGTGCCATAAAAGGACTTTCATTGAATACGTCTGCCCTGCCCCAACGCCCAGGTCCTGGCAAGATCACCTTGCTGGGTGTTCTGCAAATCCTGTCGTGGGGCGGTTCGTTCTATCTGCTCGGCGTCCTGGCAGATCCTATTGCGGCCGATACCGGCTGGCCTCATCAGTGGGTTCTGGGAGGTGCCTCGATCGGTCTTTTGGTTGCCAGCCTGCTATCGCCCTTGTGTGGTCGTTTGATTGCGCGAATCGGTGGCCGAAAGGTGCTTGCCGCCCATGGCCTGATACTCGCAGCCGGCCTGGGGCTCATGGCTGTTGCGCCGTCGCTGCCGGTGTTTCTATTGGCCTGGGTGATCCTCGGTGTGGCGATGGCGACAGGACTTTATGATGCGTTGTTCACGTCACTGGGCGCGACTTATGGGTTGCAGGCGAAGCCGATTATCGTTGGTATCACGCTGATTTCCGGGTTTTGTACGACCGTGATCTGGCCGGTGCTGGCCCTGATGGAGCACTGGATGGGATGGCGCATGACCTGCGCGGTGTTCGGCGTGACGGCGCTGGTTTTTCTTTACCCGCTCTATCGTTTTGCCCTGGACGAACATGTTCCTGCACCAGCTAAACATGCAACGGGAACCCGTGAGGGCGCGCCTCTTGCGCCGTCGATCTATTGGACCATGACAGCCTTGTTCGCCATTGCGGCGGCCTTGATGACCTGTATTTCCATCGTTCTGCTCACTGTATTGCAAGCACGTGGCCATAGCCTGTCGGTCGCCATTGGACTGGCGGCAATGATTGGACCGGCGCAGGTGCTGTGTCGGGTGATCGACCTGATGGTTAAACGCCAAGCGCCTATGTTTACGGCCCTGCTCTCCAGCGGCATGACCGCCGTCGGGCTACTGATCGTCGACTTCGCTCCCGATCTGGTCGCCTGGGGGCTGGTGTGTTACGGCGCGGGTAACGGCTTGCGGGCCATCGTCAAGAGCACTCTGCCTCTGGTCGTGGTGCGGCCAGCCGATTACGCCGTGGTATCGGGCCGCATGGCGCGACCCGCTCTACTCGCTCAGGCCATGGCCCCCATTGCCTGTGGTTACCTGATCTCGACATGGGGAAGCGAGGCCATGATCCATATGCTCACCGCCCTCGCATTGTTGGCTTTCGGCTTGTGCCTGTGGCTGGCGCGGCTGGTCAGTCGAAATCCTGTGGCAGCCTAAACAATGTCATCGACCACCCCGCCATCCACTCTCAACGCTGCGCCTGTCGTGGCCGAGGCCTGAGGCGAACAGACGTACACGATCATGTTAGCGACTTCTTCCACGGTGGCTGCGCGCTGGATGATCGAGCTGGGACGATGCTCCATCACGAAATCCTTCGTAACCGCTTCAAGCGACTTGCCGGTACGCGTCATTTCGCCTTTCATCATCTGAGCAACGCCATCGGACAGTGTCGGCCCGGGCAGAACGCTATTAACGGTTACGCCGCTTCCGGCCACTCGTTTGGCCAGACCGCGAGCCAGAGCCAGTTGAGCGGTCTTTGAAACGCCGTAATGAATCATGTCGGCCGGGATGTTGCGTGCGGACTCGGAGGAAATGAACACCACCCTCCCCCAGCCAGCCTCAACCATTGCCGGCAGCAAGGCACGACTGAGGCGAACGCCTGACATCACGTTGGTTTGCCAGTAGTCATCCCAGACGTCATCAGCGGTCTCGAAAAAATCCTCCGGCCCATAAGGCGGTGTCTGTCGACGCCCCCCCGGCGACTGCAAAAAAGTGTGGGTAACACGTTAATGACCGATCAGGCACGGATAAATGCCCATTTCGGAGAGATATATCTGCTCTTCAAACAGGCAGGCACACAACACTTATTCCAGGCAGCCCGAAGAAAAAGTTCACTCCACAAATGGCAACGAAAGATAATACTGCCCCAACTCGGTCAGCTTACCCTCGTCACCCAGCAAGCTTGAGAAATGCGGATCGTCGCTCATGCGACCGGTGAACCAGGCATATCGAAACACATCGGCGCGGCTCTCGCAGATGGCAACCATTTCGGCCATCTGTTGTTTCTGTTTTTCCAACGAGTCGATCTGAACGCCATCCTCCACTGAATGCCAGTTGGCGAATTCGGTTACCCAGAATGGCTTGCCGTACTTGGCCAGCCTGTCGAGCATGCCCGAGAGCCCGTAGTCGTACCAGTGGAAAGCCAGGTAATCGATTTGCGGGTCTCTGTTCTGGTTTTGTGCCCGATAGGCTGCATAGAAGGCGTCGAGCCAGGCGACCGGGTCGCCATAGCCGCTCAGGGTTCCCCAGTTCATGGCGGGGCCTGCCAGTTTTACATTCGTCTGGGCGGCAATCTGCTCCAGTCTCGGCCAGAACTGAGCCGCTGCCTCGGGTGTCATGTTCGCCTGATCGACAAGGTTCGGCTCATTGATGACCAGCAGGTAACGAATATCGGGGTGAGCGAGCAGATACAGCTTCAGCTGGCCGTCATCCATATTGGCATTCCAGACCATCGGGATGAAGTCCACCCCGTACAGGGAAGCGTAATCATAGGAAGCCAGTCGATCGTGCGGTTTCGGGCTCCAGTTGTACCACCAGCTTATTCCGGGAGCCAGGGCACTCAAGTCCGCAGGTGAGGCGATGTCATACGCAACACCCCGCTTTGCACTTTTTGTGGCAGACCATGCCGGTGTCGTGAATGTACACAATACCAGCACCCAAAGGACGACAACACAATGTGCTCTTGAGGCGATTTTCAAGTGCATGACCTGGTCCCGGAAAGTTTTCCTGACAAGAGAATCCCACAACTTTTACACATTACAACGCGTCATGAATCTGAATATTCAACCCATTAACAACCTTTCGACTGACACACCGACAGGCAATTAAAAAAACATAAATTCATGCCATTTAAATCCATGCATGGTCCAGCAATATTTCAACGCAAGAAGCATATCAGACCGCTAAACCTAATAACAATTAGGTTTAGCGATTGGCAACAAATCATCAAATTTCTGGTTTTTACGGCATTAAAAATACGAATAAATCATATTAATTAGCAATAAAGCACTAAAAAGCCACCTTGATCGTTCAAAAAACGTCCAAAAATGAAACGTAGCGAAAAGCCACCATTTCAGAAATGGCGCATGAAATATATTTTTCCCACGCTGAACTTTTGTCTGATTACCCAGACTTAACGTTCAGCTTAAACATCAGCCCGCTGTAACTTTGACAGCCGACTAAACACTCCTCTTCTTAATCGAGAATGAATCGATGAGCCGACTCATGCTGTCTGTTTTTAGTGCATTACTTCTTGGCGCAACCAGTGTCTGTGCCATTGCTGATGATGCCGGGACACCCTCTTCGCAACAGGACGTTCGTATCCAGGTCGAGAAACAAAGGGATCAGCTTTCCGGTGCCAGTCGCCTGAAAACGACGGTTGAACAGGAATCCTCCGCACTGCTGGAGGTGCCCATAGAAACAGAGGACGCCCCCGCTCAGGTGCAACAGCCATGAGCCTTCGCACACACGACGTCTTTATCTCCATCCCTCATCGTCAGTCAAAAAGGATGCCGTCCTTGTCAGCCTTCAAACACACCCTGGGCTTGAGTGTATTGGCCATCAGCGTTGCACAGGCCAGCGTTGTCATGGCGGCCACACCCATGACCGGCAACGAAGTGGAAGCCCGGGTCGGGGCCGTGCTGGATAACATGAGCCTCAGCGAAAAGATCAACTTCACCCGCGTGGATGACGGACGCATGATTCCTCGCCTGAGCAAATGGGGGATGGAGGGTACAGTCGCCTACGACTCGTCCATGGGCGTACACGTCAACAATGCGACATTTGGTGCCCAATACCCGGCCCAGTCGGCACTGGCTGCAACCTGGAGCATCAACCGCGCCAAGGAGTTCGGTCTGGCCATCGGCTATGAGACCCGGATCTCCGGAGGCCAGCAAATGCTGTCACCCGGCGTCAACCTGTACCGCACGCCTTATGCCGGGCGGACCGCCGAATATGTGAGCGGCGAAGACCCGTTCCTTGGCGCGGTGCTGGCCCCGGCCATTGCAAACGGTATCCAGGTGCAAGGGATACAGGCGGCGGGCAAGCACTATGTCGCGAACGAGCAGGAAGCCAACAGGCATTACGTCGATATCAAAGTCGACCAGCGCACCCTGCGCGAGCTGTATCTGCCGGGCTTCGAGTCCATGGTCAAGAATGCCAATATCGCGTCGATCATGTGTGGCTACAACAAGATCAATGGCGACTATGCCTGTGAAAACCATCATTTGATCACCGACGTACTGAAGGGCGAATGGGGTTTTCAGGGCTTTGTGATGAGCGACTTCAACTCGGTGCAGGATGCCTTCAAAGGGGCCTGGGCCGGAACCGATATCGACATGCCGTCCGGCCTGCAATTCACTGAAGCCAAGCTGTTGCCGTACCTGTGGAGCGGGCAACTGACTCAAAACGTTATCGATGACAAGGTCCGGCGCAACCTGCGAGGCCTGGTGAGCTACGGTTTCGATAAGCAATTGAACAAGGCCCAGACGCTGGATCATCCGGAATACGGCATGCGCGCGGCGTTGAACATGGCCCGCGAGTCGGTCGTTCTGCTGCGCAACGAAAAGACCACCAGCGGAACCCCGCTGCTCCCTCTGGCCCGGGACGCAAAGATCGCGGTGATCGGCGATCTGGCCTTGCAGCCCCCGGCTTCGCCGTTCGGCACCGCCAACTCGCCACCCAACAGCTACGTGACCGAGCTCAGTGGCTTGCAGCAACTGGCTTCCAGCAGCTTGAATGTCGAGTACCTGCCTGAAATGAGCCTCAACCCGAAAGCGTCCGTCTGGTATCAACCCTCCAGTGGCCAGAACAGCATCAGCAACAGCGGCGTGAAAGCGGAGTATTTCTCCAACACCGAGCTTGCTGGCTCCCCTGCCCTGACCCGCGTAGAACCGGGCGTGAACCTGAACTGGGTCACCAACACCAATACCACCGACACCGGCAGCACGACTGTTTCAGGCTTCAACCCCGCAGCCGGGGCGTTCTCGGCACGTTTCACGTCCACCATCAAACCGACCATTTCCGGTGAGCACGTCTTCAAGGTTCGTGCCGACGGTGCCTACAAGCTGTGGGTGAACGACGAACTGGTGCTGGAAAACGACGGCACACAACAGTCGTTCGACCTGGTCAATGCGCTGGTGACCTCGGGCAAGACTGCACGGCTGCAAGCTGGCAAGGAATACAGCGTCAAGCTGGAATACCGCCGCTTGCAGGGGAACTTCACGACATTCCTCGGCGGCCTGGCAGGTGTTCAGATGAGCTGGGCATCCCTGCGTCCACCGAAGGACCTGTCTCAATATGATGCCGTCGTGATCGCGGCCGGCACCAACTATGAATATGAAGGCGAGTCGATTGACCATGCCTACGAACTGCCCGAGTACCAGTCGGACCTGATCACCTACGCGACCAAGGCCAACCCCAATACCGTCGTGATCCTGCACAGCGGCGGCGGATTGGACATGCAGCCCTGGGCCAACAAGGTCGGGGCCAGCCTTCATGCCTGGTTCCCGGGCCAGCAAGGTGGTCAGGCCATTGCTGAAATTCTGTACGGCAAGGTCAACCCTTCGGGCAAGCTGCCTATCACCATCGACAAGAAGATCCAGGACAACCCCAGCTATGCGTCCTATTCAGATCCGAAGCTGTATCGCGGTGACAACGCACTGACTGAAATGACCTACAGCGAAGGCATTTACCTGGGCTACAGAGGCTACGACAAGAAGCATGCGAAGCCGCTGTATCCTTTCGGCTACGGGCTTTCCTACACCACCTTCGATTACAGCGACCTGAAACTGTCGACCAATGTCATGGCCCCCGGTAACACCATCGACGTGAAATTCACGGTCACCAACAGTGGCGACAAGGCCGGTTTCGAGGTTGCACAGCTCTACGTTCGTCCCGTGACGCCTGCGGTCGATCGCCCGGAAAAGGAACTCAAGGGGTTCACCAAGGTGTACTTGCAGCCAGGCGAGAGCAAGACGGTCAGCATCCCGATTGACTCGCGCTCGCTGGCCTACTACGTCGACGAGACCGCCAGCTGGGATGTGGATGCCGGCAAGTTCAAGATTCTGGTCGGGCCGGACTCGGAAAACCTGCCTCTCAACCGTACCTTGATCACATTGTTTCCCGAGCACCTGACCACCCGGGACAGCAACCCGCTGCCACTGCCATTGCGCAAGGCGGTACAGGTCAGCGCAACACAGGCGTTCTGACGCTCTGCATTCAGGCTCAAGGACGAGCCTGAATGTCCTTCTTCAACCGGTGCAGGTAGCGGTCGAAAACGGCCATGACATCCACGTCTTTCGGGTTTCTCAGCCACTGGATCTGCAAACCGTCCATGACCGAAAAGAGCTCCTGGGCCAGAAGTTTCACATCGGCGTCTGCCCGGATTTCTCCAGCCTCTTTCAAGGCAGTCAGATGCCCTTGTGCATGCAAATGAGTGATCTGGAATTTCTCCTGATACCAGGACCACGCCGGGTGCGCCCGAGAAAGGCTTTCTGTATTCATCACCATCGAGGCCTGGCACTCGAAGGCGTCTTCGATACTGAACCCCATGCTCATTCTCACGAACTTGAGGAAACCCTCAAGCGTCATCTCGGTGGTCAGTTCCTGAAACCGGGAAACGACCCGTTGATCCCTGCGCTCCAGCAGCGCATTCAACAAAGCCTCTTTATTGGGGAAATGGTGCAGCAAACCGACGGTTGTAATGCCGGCCAGTGTCGCAACATCGCGCATCGAGGCGCTGGAATAACCGTCCCGGGCAAAGATGACGGTGGCCGCATCCAGCAAGGCCTTTCGGCGCATCTCCCCCTTGGGTGCCCGCCGACGCTTCGGCGCAACATCTTCGGCCGGTTCGCTCCCTGATTCGTCAACTGCCATAAAAACCTGATAACACGCTCATTCAATTTATCCCAAGGGCGGCACACGATACGCTAGCCCTGCCGACATCGCCAAATCGGTCTGGCGAAAGTCATCCGCCCGGATCCCGAACCGGTTCATCTTGTTGTACAGACCTCCCCTCGACACTTTCAGATGCCTGGCAGCCAGGCGAATGTTTCCGTGAGTGTGTTTCAAGGCCCCGATAATGGCATTCATTTCCTGGGTGGGCAGATCTGCTCCCTCACTGTATTCGGGCCTGGAAGTGAGCGATGGGCGAAAGGATGCCTGCATGATTTCCAGTGGCAGATCACCCGGCTGAACCAGCTCCGTGTAGGCCAGATTGGTGGCGCGCTCAAGGGTATTTTCCAGCTCTCGCACATTTCCCGGCCAGGCGTACGCCATGAGTGCGTCCATTGCAGGAGTGGAAATGCCCGATACCGCCTTGCGCAGTGACCGGGCACACCGCTCGAGGAAATGCCGGGCCAGCAAGGGAATGTCTTCCTTGCGCATCCTGAGCGGAGGCACGGTCAGGCTCAGCACATTGAGGCGGTAATAGAGGTCTTCCCTGAAGGCCCCTTCCCCCACGGCATGGCTCAGGTTGCGATGCGTGGCCGCAATGATCCGCACATCCACCTGCCGGGACTTGCTGGCACCGACACGGGTCACCTCCCCCTCCTGTAGAACCCTCAACAGGCTGACTTGCGCATCGAATGACATGTCACCGATTTCGTCCAGAAAGATCGTGCCCCCATCGGCCAGCTCGAACTTGCCCGCCGCCCCGCCTCGCGCCGAGCCGGTGAAGGCCCCTTCCACGTGACCGAACAGTTCGCTCTGCACCAGATCCCGTGGAATGGCACCGCAATTGACTGCCACAAAAGGGCCGCTGCTGCGGTCACTGGCGTTGTGTATCGCTTGGGCGAACAGCTCCTTGCCGGTGCCGCTCTCGCCCAGGATCAAGGTGGTCGCCTCGCTGCGGCTGGCAATCCTGCCCAGGCGCAGCGCATCCTGTATGCCACGGGAGCTCCCTTGAATGGTTTCAAAGGTGTGGCGGGCCTGAGTACCCATGATCCGGCGAGTAATCTCGCGGATGCGCCGGTTCTCCCGCAACGACACGATACGGCCGCCCTGCCCGGTCAGGCACACCGAAACCAGACAGGCCAATTGAGTGCCATCGTGCAGTTGAAAGGTGCAGTCCAGGTCGCGCAACGCTTCACCCTGACGCTGCATGATGTCCTCGTTCAACTCACTGTGCCCCAGTTGCTGGAACGGACAGTCCAGCAGCTCGGGGCCTGCCCGGAACAACTGTCGGGCATAGCGATTGAGCGCCTTGATACGGCCTTTGTCATCCAGAACCACCAGCCCTTCATTGAGCACTTCAAGAACGCTGCGCTGCTCATCGAGCAACATCTGCAAGGCCATTTGCCGCGAAACAGCTTCAGCGGCCGCCTGAACGGTGCCCAGGGTGTGAAAATGAAACCAGCCCGGTTCGGCAGTCAGGGTCAGGATCGCCAGGGTGTCGCCATTGGCATTGCGGATCGGAGCTGCGGCGCAATGCATGCGACGCTGACGCAGGCCACTGGCGAAGTTCTCGTCGGCCAGCACATAGACCAGACGGTCTTCGGCTATCGCCAGCCCCGTGCAATTGGTGCCCTGCACGGACTCTGACAGGCGACTGCCCACCGGCGTGATATCCAGCCCACAGAAACTCAGGGTCGTGCCGTCAGCGTCGGTGAGGTTGATATGACCTCTGGGGTTATAGGCGAGCAAGCCGCGCATCACTTCCTGTGCGGTCTGGATCAACAAGGCATGGCCAGTGAGCTTTTCAGCCAGCACCTGCGGGGGCACAAAGCGGTATCGGCCGTCGTCGGGGTCGATGCCCCTGTCGAGACTGCGTCGCCATGAAGCCCAGATGACAGGCCGGACCCCAGGGTGAGGCTCGACCCGCCCGGCCACACATTCAGCCCAGGCCTGCTCCAGAACTGGCATCGGGCCTTCACCCAGGGCCAGCGGCCCGATGGCGGTGATGTAGTCCAGTTCGTTCTGGGGCAGTGTCAGGAAGGAATGATCAACCATGGTGGAGGCTCAACATGTTCATATCTTGGACATGTCAGTGTAGACATGTCTTTTTAATAGACACTTCCGTTTTTCAAAATCCGAACTTTTTACTTATCTATCAACATGTTGCCAAATGGCACAGGGCTTGCTCTGCCCTTGTCAGGGCGAATGACTTCGCTCGACCTCCATAACAACAAGGAACGCATGCATATGAGCAAGATCATTCGCCTGGGACTCATCGGTGCAGGACGCATGGGCAGTTTTCATGGCCAGACGGCCGCCCTGCATATTCCGGGAGCCTGCCTCGCCGCCATTGCCGATCCGACACCGGGGCAAGCCGCTCGTCTGGCCGAGAAACTGAACGCTCAACAGGTTTACACGGACCCGCAGCAGTTGCTGGACGATCCGGACATCGATGGCGTACTGATCGCAGCACCGGCCCGTAGCCATGCCGAGCTGGTGATTGCCGCCGCGCGTGCCGGCAAAGGCATCTTTTGCGAAAAGCCCATGGCTATTACGCTGGACGAAGCCGACCGCGCCATTGCCGCAGCCGCCGATGCCCGGGTGCCGCTGCAAGTGGGTTTCAACCGGCGTTTTGCCAGAAGCTTTCGCCAGGCGCATCTGGACGTGGTGGCGGGCCGGATTGGCACGCCGCAACTGCTGCGCTCGGTCACCCGTGACCCGGCGCTGAACAATCCGGCCGGTATCGGGCAATGGGTCATTTTTCTGGAAACCCTGATCCATGACTTCGATGCCCTTCTCTACCTGAATCCCGGTGCCCGTGCCATGGAAGTCAATGTCATGGCTGACGCACTGGTGGCACCGGCCTACAAGAGCAAAGGCCTGCTCGACACCACCGTGGTGACGATTCGCTTCGATAACGGCGCCATCGCCACCGCCGAGGCCAATTTCCAGGCGGTTTATGGCTACGATGTGCGCGGCGAGGTCTTTGGCAGTGCGGGCATGCTGACCATGGGTAGCGTCGCTCAGTCCGAACTGGTCCGCTATCTGGCCGATGGCATTCAGGCTGACACCCAGCGCATGGACACCGACCTGTTGCGCGATGCCTACATCGCCGAGCTCAATCACTTTGCCGAGTGCCTGCGCAGTGGTGAAAAACCGTTGGCCAGCGGTGAGGATGCCCGTGCGGCCCTGGCCATTGCCCGCGCCTGTATCGAGTCGGTTCAACAAGGCAAGACGGTTCGGGTACCAGGAGCCTCCGCATGAGCACCTGCCCTTTCAAACTGGCCATCAGCGCCGAAATGGTGTTTCTCGACCTGCCCTTCGTGCAGCGTGTCCAGCGCATTCATGAGCTGGGCTTCAGTGCCGAAATCTGGGACTGGACCACCAAGGACATCGCGGCCTTGCGCGCCACCGGCGCTGACTTCACCTCCATGACCGGCTATATCTCGGGCAACCTGACAGACCCCGAGGGCATTCAGCGCCTGCTGGACAGCGCCCGGGAATCACTGACCGTTGCCGAACGCCTGAACTGCCCCAGCCTCAACCTGCACGGCACGGGGCTGGGGGAAAAAGGCCTTCCGGTCAAACCCGTCGGCCATGTCAGTGGCCGAATGTGGTTGAGCGCCTGCAAGACCCTGGAAAAGATAGCCCGGCTGGGCGAGGACCATGGAAAAGTGTTCCTGCTGGAAAACCTCAATACACAGGTTGACCACCCCGGCACGCCTTTCGCCAAGGCCGAAGACACCCTGGCCCTGATCGAGGCCGTGGACAGCCCGCATCTGAAGATGAACCTGGACCTCTATCACGCGCAGATCGGCGAAGGAAACCTGATCGAACTGATCCAGCGGACCGGAACCGCCATCGGTGAAATCCAGGTGGCCGATGTTCCCGGACGCCAGGAGCCCGGTACGGGCGAGATCCATTACCCGGCCATTGCCAGAGCCCTGCACCGCATCGGCTACACAGGCGTCGTGGGGCTGGAAGGCTGGGCCAGCGGCGATTCAACCCTTGCACTGGAGCGTTTCCGTCAGGCGTTTACGCTGGAGGAGACTCCGCAGTACGCCTGAGGCCACTACAGAGATGAATTTCAACTCAATAAGAACAAGAGGAAAACCATCATGCCTCGCTACTCACTGCCCATGGCCTTTCTGATGCTGCTGTTCAGTCACGCCGTTCTGGCCGACTACCGGATCGGCGTCAGCATCGCCAAGGTCGACGACAACTTCATGACCTATGTACGCAACGGCCTGAACGATGCTGCAAAGAAAGAAAACGTGCAGATTCATTTCGAGGATGCCCAGGGCGACGTGGTTCGTCAGCTCAGCCAGGTCGAAGGCTTTATCAGCCAGAAGGTGGATGCGGTGATTGTGCTGCCGGTCGATACCGCCGCAGCCAGCCAGATCACCCGTGCCGCGACCACGGCCAAAGTACCGCTGGTCTACGTCAATCGCCGCCCCGATCAGCCCACACTGCCCGCCGGTGTGGTGGCCGTGGCTTCGCAGGATACCCAGGCCGGGCAGTTACAGATGCAGTATCTGGCCGAGAAAATGGGCGGCAAGGGCAATCTGGCGATCATCATGGGCGACCTGGTGCAAAACGCGACCCAGGGGCGAACCGAAGGGGTCAGGCAAGTCTTGAAGAACTACCCCGACATCAAGGTTGTCGGCGAGCAGAGTGCCTTGTGGCAGCGCGACAAGGGCATGGACCTGACCAGTAACTGGTTGCTGGCCGGCGTGAAGATCGACGCCATCGTGGCCAACAATGATGAAATGGCAATCGGTGCCGCCATGGCCTTGCAACAGGCCGGACAACGCTCAACCCCCGTGGTCGGCATCGACGGCCTGCCCGATGGCCTGGCCGCGATCAAGCGCGGGCAACTGGCGGCGTCAGTGTTCCAGGATCCTCAGGCCCAGGCCAGCCAGGCCGTCACCGCCGCGCTGCGCCTGATCAAGGGCGAACCTGTGGAAGCCGATATCTGGGTGCCGTATCAACTGATCAAACCGGATCAGGTATCGACCTTCGCGCAGCACTTCAAATAGCGTCCGGGCGTGGCTCCCGGGACAGGTAGTTTTCAAGCAGTGTGACGACTTCTGCCACGAAGCCCGGACTGCCCAGCAGGTCGGGCCGGTCGGCTGTCACGGTGTGGATGATTGCGTGGGCAGAAACACTCATCAGATAAATCG
Source organism: Pseudomonas sp. NPDC089734 (assembly GCF_044748865.1). Lineage (NCBI taxonomy): Bacteria > Pseudomonadati > Pseudomonadota > Gammaproteobacteria > Pseudomonadales > Pseudomonadaceae > Pseudomonas > Pseudomonas sp. NPDC089734. The sequence goes on from NZ_JBIVGV010000004.1 coordinate 256,152, forward strand.
AAAGCGCCGGGTCGGGGACGTTCTTCATGAACGGCATCAGCACCTCGGCGAATTGCCTGCGAAGCTGATCCGTGTCCTCTGCCATGTGCCTCACCGTGCGTGGCAGCTCTTCATGAATGGCCTTGTGTACGGCCGGTGCGATACGGTGCTCACTGACGATCATCTCGACGAGCAAGGTCAATGCTTCGCGCAGAGAAGCCTGATGCGGCACGAGTTCCAGTGCATTGAGCAGGTCGGAATGCGTGGCCACCGCGTGACGCCGCTGCAACTCGGCAATCACGGCCTCCTTGTTCGGGAAGAACTGATACAGCGAACCGATATTGACGCCTGCACGTTCGGCAATGGCATTGGTCGTCAATGCTTGCCAACCATCGCGGGTCAAAATGTAAGCCGCAGCCTGAACAATCGCATCGACCGTGGCCCGGGAGCGTGCCTGAGCCGGGATTTTCCTGGGCTTGACGGGTGATCGGCTTTTGCTCACAGACCGCTCCAGAACATGAGTTTTTAAAATATAAGCTTTAACTTACGATTTTGAGGCATGAAAACACAACCCCACCATGCCCTTGAGTCGTTCAATCATGAAAACACCCGCCCTTGCTCCTCAATCCTGGGAACATTTCCAGTCTGCGAACCGTTTTCGCAGAGCCATCCGCAAATTCAATTCAACGCCCCTTGCAGAAGATGACGTCAAGGCGTTGCTCGCTGAAGCGACCTGCGCCCCCTCAAGCGGAAACATGCAGCCTTACGAACTGCACTGGGTCCGGGAACCGTCCTTGAAGGCGCGCATGGCAACAGCCTGCAATGGGCAGAAAGCCGCGGCATCGGCGGCAGAGTTCATTGTCTTTGTGGCAAGTCCCGCACTCGGGCTTCGTACCGCCAGGGCTCAGCTTGAGCATGTCGAACGCTCCGCAGCGCTGGGACAGGACTCAAAAGCCTACTACCGCAAACAGGTCGGGATGTTCCAGAAGATCCTGGGAATCGGGTCTTCTGCCTTGTGGTCACCGCTGGTCCTGCTTGCCGCCCTGATTCGCCCCACCTTGTCCCTGATTCCCATAGGTCACATCGGCAGCCGCCAGTGGGCCGCACGCAACGCCATCTTCGCAGCCCAGACCCTCATGCTGGGAGCGGCTGCCAAAGGAATCGACTCCTGCCCGATGGAAGGCTTTTCGGCTTCTCAGGTTGCCAGCCTGCTCAAACTGCCACGCGGGTCGGTGATTCCATTGGTGGTCGCACTGGGGTATCGCGCCGATGACGCAAGGATTGAAGAACGCTGGCGTCAACCCATGACTGATCTGGTGATTGCGCATTAAAGAAACTATTCAATAGCAGCCGGACCGTTCCATTATCGGCTGCTGTAACTTTCACAAAGTGATAACAAGTCTCATTAATAAATGTAAAACCGTTTTATTACCCTGCTATCCCTTCTTGAAAACGGTCTTGCAAAGCCCGGAACTTCCTCTGCAAATTCTGTCATTTCACATACTTGCAAAACGCTAGCACTCAACTACATTCCTATTCATTCGAGCCCTGAGCCCTCAGGTGCCCTGCCCGTCTGGTTGTATCGACAGGAGTAATGCCCGCCCCGGATGCTGTTTGAACTATCTGACAAGGACATTGAGTCATAACAACCAAGAGGGATGCTTGATGAAGCGTGGCCAGTTGTATCGTGCGCTCTCGAAAACAGGAGCGGCAGGAAGTTGGTGGCTGTCGTTACTTTGTTTTTCGGGGCTGGTAATCGCCAGTTTCCTGTTGTTTGGTCAACAGATAGAACACTTCCTGTCGGGTTTAAGCCTGACTATTCCGTCAGACCCCATCCAGAAGTTGAATCTCGCCCTGCTATTGATTGCATTGCTTGCATTCGACGTCGTATTGCCTGTGCCGTCCAGCATGGTGGCGCTGTTGGCCGTCGCCCTGCTGGGCAGTCTGGGAGGGTATTTCGTCATTTTCATCGGCCTTTGCCTGGGGGCCGGTATGGGCTATGCACTCGGCGCTGGCTACTTGCGTTTGCTCTCAAGGCGTCTGGCAGTCAGTAACCGTCGTCCGGGGCAACTGGCCTATCAGCTCAATACGCTTTCGTTGATCTGCCTTCGTGGCGTGCCGGTACTGGCCGAAACGTCCGTCGTGGCCGCGGGCATGCAGCGTTATTCGCTGCGCCAGTTCCTGGTGGTCACCACCCTGGCCAATGCCGGACTCGCCCTAGCCTACAGCGCCATAGGCACCTACCTCATGGAGCAGGATGCCCTGCTGATCACGGTCCTGGCCAGCATGGTACTCCCCGGCCTGTTCATGGCAGGACGCAGCCTGGTCAAAGGCGTGAAGAACCGGGTTTCCAAGAACACGGACCGTCCGCTGCAAGGCCGATTCGAGGTCAGTTACGACTACCCGGTGGTGTTTACCGATCACCTGTTCGACCCGGCCAATGACTGCCTGCACACACAGCTCACGGCACAACAGACAGGGCCGGTCACGGTGCTGATCTTTGCTGACGAGCAGCTTCTGAGCGCTTCACCCCACTTGCTGCCGCAAATCGACACCTACTTTGCTGCCTACCGTCACGACTTGCGTTTGCAGGCGCCCCCCATCGCGGTGCCAGCCGGAGAACTGAGCAAGACCCCGCACGTCCTTCATCAGTTGTATGAGCACATGCTGCAACAGGGGCTGGACAGGCATTGCTACGTGCTGGCAATGGGCGGTGGCGCCGTACTGGATGCGGTGGGTTATGCCTGTGCCACCTTCCATCGCGGCATGCGCCTGATCCGTATTCCTACCACAGTCTTGGCACAGAATGATGCCGGTATCGGGGTGAAGAACGGCATCAATGCCTTTGGCCAGAAGAACCTGCTCGGCGCTTTCTGCCCTGCCAATGCCGTCATCAATGACTTCCAGATGTTGCGCAGCCTGTCACACCGGGACTGTATCGCGGGGCTGGCCGAGGCCGTGAAAGTCGCTGTCATCAAGGATTCAGCCTTTTTCCAGTGGATGGAGCAACACGTCCGGGAGCTGGCGACCTTCGAGCACGGCGCCAGTCGCTACGCCATTCGACGTTGCGCAGAGCTGCACCTGGGGCATATCACCGGCGCGGGCGATCCCTTCGAGCGCGGCAACGGTCGACCGCTGGATTACGGGCACTGGTCCGCCCACAAGCTGGAAAACCTGAGCAAGCACCGCTTGCGCCATGGTGAAGCTGTTGCCGTGGGCATGGCGCTGGATGCGCTTTATGCCAATGCGACAGGCCTGTTGTCGGACACCGACACCGAACGCCTGCTGCATGTGCTCGTCCAGCTGGGTTTCTGCCTGAACCCGCCGGAACTGTTGCTCAAGGACTCGCAAGGCCGCTCGCTGATCGTCCAGGGGCTGGAAGAGTTCAGGCAGCACCTGGGCGGACAACTTTCCATACCGATGCTCACCCGTCTGGGTGAATCCACCGACCTGCACGAGATCGATTTTTCGCTGATGGAGCAGGCCTTGCAGCGCCTCTCCTCCTACAGCACTTCGTCTCTCACCTGGACCAAGAGTTGCCCGGAATGAGCCCGATTGCCTTGAAGACCTGGATGACCCTTGGCCGTGTTTCCAATCTGCCGACGGTATGGACCAACACCCTGGCCGCTGCCCTGCTGGCCAGCAGCGCCGGAGCCCTCGCCCCGCCATCGATCGCGGTCTGGGTATTGCTGCTGGCCGTCCTGTCGGTGCTCTACCTGTTCGGCATGTTTCTGAATGACCTGCTGGACGCCGACTGGGACCGGCAACACGACAATCCGCGCCCCATCACCCTCGGGCTGGTCAGCCGCCAGCAGGTCGCGTTGGCCACCGGCGTTCTGATTCTGCTGGCAGCCGTATCGGTACTCGGCCTGAGCCAGTTGATCGAAGAACCCGACTGGCTGCTGGGCAGCGCGACATTGCTGCTGGGCTTCATCCTGGCCTACAACCTGTTGCACAAGAAATACCCCCACAGCGTCTGGTTGATGGGGGCCTGCCGCTCGGCGCTTTACCTGACGGCAGCCGCAAGCCTTAGCGTGCCTTCGCAACCCATATGGTTGTGTGCATTGCTGCTGGGCGCCTACATCAGCGGCCTGACCTATCTGGCAAGACAGGAACATCGCAACCAGTTGGTCAGCCGCTTTCCGCTGATTCTGATGCTGAGCCCGCTGATCCTGGTCAGCTACGCCAGCAATGCCATGTTCTGGCTGGTACTGCTGATCTGGCTCGGCTGGCTGGGACGCAATTACTGGCGACACCTGGCCGACCCGCAGCATCGTCAGATACGAGCCTTCATCGGGGCCGGTCTGGCGGCATTGCCGCTGTTCGACGCCATGGTACTGGCGCTGGCGGAACAACCCTGGGCCAGTCTTTTCTGCGTGCTGGTGTTTTTCCTGCTCCCTCGCTTCCAACGCTGGATCAAACCGACATGAGCATGAACATGGCCCCGAACGGATGTGAGGCACTTGAGCTCAGGGAAGACATCCTGTCCGAGCAACGACAACGCTTCACTAAAAAGCTGCAACTCCCGGAAGTGAACTGGTGGGAAGACGCGCTGCAACAGGTCGCGCAACAGCCGGACGCCAATACCCTGATACGCCTGAGCAGCCAGTGCAAACGCCATCTGGTCGAACAGGACACGGCCGATAACGTCACCTGGACGAAAACCCAGAAAGCCCGGGTACTGCTGCTGGCCGAAGCCCTGAAACATCAGGCACCGGCCGAGCGGTCGCCGTTGCTGCGCCAGTTCTTTGCCTGGGGAGACGATCAGGAAAAGATTGCCATCCTCAAGGCGCTGGACTGGTTCGATGCCACCGGGCAATGCCTGGACCTGGCCCAGCAAGCCGGTCGCACCCATAACAGCCAGGTCTTTGCCGCCCTGGCGCTGGATAACCCTTTTCCATCCAGTCACTACGGGGAGCGCGCCTTTCATCAACTGGTCCTGAAAGCCTTGGGCATGGGGCTGGATGTCCAGCGTCTGCTCGGCCTGCCGGAGCGCCGCAGCAGCGGGTTCAACCAACTCGCTCTGGACGCGATGGAAGAGCAACTGGCTGCCGAACGCCCCGTGTCCACCGGGCTGGTTCATGTCATCGCCTTTGCGCTGCTGACGGGGCCTCAACACCAACGGCTTGCGCAACTCATTCAAGCGCAGCGTCTGCCCCCTGAATGGGCAGAACACTTTCGTTAACGCCTGACACGCTCCCCTTATCCCCTTTCTGTTCTGCGAGGACGTTCCATGCTGAAGTACTTCGATCCGCACATTCATATGGTCAGCCGTACAACCGACGACTATCAGAACATGGCCGCCGCCGGCATCACCGGGGTCATCGAACCTGCCTTCTGGCAGGGTCAGGCACGCACCAGCGTCGGCAGTTTTGTCGATTACTTCGACACCCTGCTCGGCTGGGAACGCTTTCGCGCCAGCATGTTCGGCATCCATCACTTCTGCACCATCGGCCTCAACCCCAAGGAGGCCAATAACCTGTCGATTGCCAATGAGGTGCTGGAAATCCTGCCCCGCTATCTGGTCAAGGACGGCGTGGTGGCGATCGGTGAAATCGGCTACGACGACATTACGCTCGAGGAGGACCGCTTTCTCTGTGCTCAACTGGAGCTGGCCAGGCAGTTCAATCTGCCTGTACTGGTCCACACCCCGCATCGCGACAAGATTGGTGGCACCAAGCGCACCCTGGCCGTGATCCGTGAAGTCGGTATTGCCGAAAACCTGGTCATCATTGACCACTTGAACGAACTGACCCTGCCTCTGGTGCTGGACAGCGACTGCTGGCGCGGCCACTCGATCTACCCCAACACCAAGATGTCGGAACAGCGCATGGTCGCGCTGCTCAAGGAATACGGCACCGAAAAAATGGTGGTCAACAGCGCCGCCGACTGGGGCATCAGTGACCCGCTCAAAGTGCCCAAGACCGGTCAGGCCATGTTGGCGGCCGGGTTCACCGAGGCTCAGGTCGAACAGGTTCTGTTCCACAACCCGGTGGACTTCTTCGCCCAGAGCGGGCAACTGGACAAGAGACTGGTCAGCACCCCGCTGCCCATCGACCAGCGTAAACAATGGCAGGAAAACTCGGCCCTGCGTGGCCAGGATCCGGTGGTCAAATGAGTGCCGCCACCGGTTGGACCGCCGCCCGGATCGGCTATTGCAGCAACGTACACCCGGCTCCCGGGCTGGCCGAGCTCTGTGCCTCGATCGAGCAGCATTTCCAGGCCGTACGCCAGCAACGGCAACTGACCGAACAGGACAGCGGACTGTGGATCAGCGCCCAGGCCGCGCAGGAGCTACAGGATGTAAAGGCGCGCAAGACCTTTCTGGAAGTATTGAAACGTTCCGGCTTGCGCCTGACCTCCCTCAACGGTTTTCCCTATGGCCAGTTTCACCAGGGCGCGGTCAAGGCCGAGGTGTATCTGCCCAGTTGGGCAGACCCCGAGCGTCTGGCCTACAGCCTGCAATTGGCGGAGATTCTGGCGCAGGCCTTGCCGGCCGATTGCGATCAGGGCGTGATCTCGACCGTGCCACTGGGTTACGCCGCGCACTGGAGTCCGGAGCATCAACAGCGTGCCGAACAGTTTCTAGGGCAATTGACGTCCTCCCTGGCGAGACTTCGCCAGGAAACCGGCAAGAAGATCGTGATCTGCCTGGAAATGGAGCCTGACTGCGTGCTTGAAAACACCACGCAGGCCATTGCGTTCTTCCAGAGTCTGCAAGCACGCGATCCCCATCATGAGCATCTGGCACTGTGCTTTGATGTCTGCCATCAGGCGGTGGTCTTCGAGCACTGCTACGAGTCCCTCGAGAAACTGTGCAAGGCCGGGATTCCGGTGGGCAAGATCCAGTTGTCCAACGCGATGATCTGTCACCTGCCCGCCAAGGGCGACACGCGCCGTGAACAGGTGCTCGATGCGCTGGGGCATTTTGTCGAGGCCACGTATCTGCATCAGGTCAAGACCCTGGACCCGCAAGGCCGGTTGAAAGCCTGGGCCGATCTGCCTGCGGCGCTTGCGAGCCCTGGGCAAGGCAAGGAGCTGCGGATTCATTTTCATGTGCCGCTGTTCAGCAAGCAGCTGTTGCTGCCTGAACTGAGTGGCAGTCAGCACGCCCTGGCCCAGACCTTCGACTTCCTGGCAGACCATCCCGATTTCCAGCCCGTGCTGGAAACGGAAACCTACAGCTGGAACGTGCTGCCTTCCACGCTACGGCCACAGACCGAACAGGCCTTGTTGACGGGTATTGCTTCCGAGTTGCAATGGGTCGAAGAGCAACTGCGCCAGCGGGGATTACTGCGGCCTCATACCCACCAGCAAAAGGCCTATGCGGATGCGAGCTGACCTGCCGCCATTGTTGCTGATCAATGTGGTGGGGTTGACGCCCGGCTTGCTGGGTGACGCCACGCCGCATATCAACGCCTTGCTTGAACACGCGCAGATGGCTCATCTGCAACCGGTCTTTCCTGCCGTGACGTCCACGGTGCAGGCGTCCATCCTGACCGGCCAGCCGCCCTCGAAGCATGGCATCGTCGGCAATGGCTGGTATTTCCGCGATCAGGCCGAGGTGCGTTTCTGGTTGCAACCCAACGACCTGATACAAGGGGAAAAGGTCTGGCACGCCCTCAAGCGTGAGCACCCCGATTTTCGCATCAGTCAGTTGTTCTGGTGGTTCAACATGTACGCCGACGTGGACGCTGCCATCACGCCACGACCTCACTACCCCGCCGACGGACGCAAGATGTTCGGCCTGTATTCTTCGCCAGCCTCCTTGCACGAAGTCATCGAGCAGCAGATTGGCGAGTTCCCGTTCCCGGGCTTCTGGGGGCCGGCCGCCGGCATCGCCTCCAGTCGCTGGATCGTGGATTGCGCCATGGCCGAATTCAGGCTCAATCGCCCGCACCTGCAACTGGTCTATCTGCCGCATCTGGATTACAGCCTGCAACGCGTAGGGCCTGACCACCCCTCGATTGCCGATGAAGTCAGGGCCATCGACCATGAGGTCGGGCGTTTGCTGAGCTTCGCCAGACAGCAAGGCGCCAGGGTCATGCTGCTTTCGGAATACGGCATAGAAGCCGTCCAGCAGTCGGTGTCCATCAATCGGGTGCTACGCTCGGAAGGCTTGCTGCAGGTGCGCCAGTCCCTCTCCTGGGAGTTGCTCGACCCCGGTGCCAGCGCAGCCTTTGCCGTGGTGGACCACCAGATCGCCCACATTTATGTGAAGCGTGCTCAAGACATCCCTGCCGTCAAAGCCCTGTTGCAACGCCAGCCAGGCATCGAGCAGGTGCTGGACAAGGCCGAGCAGCACGTCTGGCAGCTCGACCACCCGCGCAGCGGTGAGCTGGTCGCCGTTGCAGAAGCCGGTTACTGGTTCGATTACTACTACTGGTTCGATGATCGCAAGGCTCCGGATTTTGCCCGTACCGTGGACATCCACCGAAAACCCGGTTACGACCCGCTGGAGCTGTTCATCGACCCGGCCATCCGTTTCCCCAAACTGAAAGTGGCGCGCCGTCTGCTGCAGAAAAAGCTCGGCTTTCGCTACTACATGGACCTGATTCCCCTCGATACCCGACTGATTCGCGGCAGCCATGGACGCTTGCCCAGCGATGAACAGTCAGGTCCGTTACTTATTACAGATTGCGAACTGCCCTTGCCGGAGCGTCTTCCGGCAACGGCCGTGAAGCAACTGCTCCTGGAGTATTTCCGGGGGCGCCATCACCGTGATCAGGCCGATGCCAAGGAGATTTCATGCGGCGAGCCCTTTATGTAAGCGTTCTGACAGCTGTGGCAGGTCTGGCTCAGGCCCAGACCCCAGCCCCTTTCGACTGTACCAATCTGTTCAAATTCGGCGCGAATCCCGGCGCGACCTGGACAGCCTTCGAGCAAAGCCCTGAAACCATGGCCTGGAACTGGTTTGCCTGCCTGAACCAGCCGGCCGCCCAAGGCAGCATCAACCGCCTCTGGGAAACCCTCAAGCCTACCGATCAGGTCTACCTGAGCAACGGTGCACAACCCCTGCCCTATGCCGAACGCGAAAAACTGCCCATTGCAGTACAAGCCAAGGCGCTGGAAATGGGCATGAATATGCAGCGCGTCTTCCAGAACCTGGACAGCGTGCAACAGGTGGACGGGTTGATCCTGCAAATGGGCAATCAGGTGCCCGAGGCGCAACGCGGCAAGCCCGTACGCTTTCACTTGCAGATGAGTGAAGACACCTTCAATTACATCGTGCAGCAGCAGGTCTATAACGCGAACGGTCAGGCTGCCCTGACCAGTAACCTGAACTTTCCCTCGACAGCCTGGGAGTTGAAAACCTCCTGGCTGTGGATCGGTGCGGATCAGGCCTTCATGAAGCAGTTGAGCGACGATGGCTATTACATCATTCAGGCCTATTACCTGGAGGATGACGAAAAAACCTACAACGTGGGTTATGCCGCACTCAGCGGCATGCATGTCATCAACAAGTTGTCACCCAACTGGGTCTGGACCACTTTCGAGAACAAGCACAACAGCAAATACAGCGTGACCAATGCCGCCCCGGCACAACCGATGACCAACAGCACCGGCCCCACGCCGGCGGCACAACCGGTCAACAGCGCTTTCCAGGCCCAATACCCCGGGCTGGCCCAGTACGAGCTGATCGGCGTCCAGTACCAGAACAGTGGCCAGCTACTGGCCAACTCGCAGTTAGAGTCTGCCTTTCAAAGCAACTCCGACTGTCTGGCCTGCCATAGCACGGCGGCCTACTCCAAGACCAAGGGTTATTTCAACTTTGCACTCCCGGAAAAGGACGGCATCGCTTACCCGCTCAAGGAACTGCCCGACTCGGCCTATGCCGGCTACGAAAAACTGGACTTCGTCTGGTCGCTGAAACGCGCCCATTGGAAACGTTAAGGAGCATGACCCTATGAGCGTGTTGAATTTCCCTCGCATCTATCTCAACGGCCACATGTTCTGGAACCCGCCGACGGCGAATAACAACGACATGTTTCCGCTCTACGATGCGGTCAAGATGCAAATGAACTGGCCATTCCTGGCCGAGTACGGCGTCACCCCGGCCAACGCCAGCAGCACGCTGCTGCCCTGGACCATCGCGCCGATTCCCAAGGTCCCCGACTATGTATTGCAAGTACCGACCAACTCCGGCGCAAGCGGTATTCCCGGTGAGTGGAACCTGTTCGGTGACAATGGCTGCGGTACGGTGGGCTACAAGGACATCCAGTCCCTGATCATTGGTGGCGAGCTGCAGAACAACAGCTACATCAGCCAGGATGACCTGATCAACAAGAGCTACCAACTGGTGGGCAACCCCTTTGGCAGCACTGCACAGACACCCGCCCGCTTCGTTGATGTGAGCCCCTGGCAGAACACCTTTACAGCCCTGTATTTCGACAAGCTGGTGCTGGGCGACAGCCAGTGCGGGCTGACCCTCAACCGCCAGTACCGCATGCTTGATCGCTTTCTGAACTTCAACTGGGCAGCATTCGGTGGGTTGAACTATGTCACCACCACCTGGCAGAGCTGTTTCCCCAAGGAAAACCTGCAATGGGTGACAGGCAACTCGGTGCTGCTGCAGAACCTTCAGCAGCAGATGGAGCAACAAAACGCCCAAGGTTTGATGTTCCGTTTTACGACTTACCTGACTTGCTACGACAGGAACGGCATCTTCAACGACTATCCGCCTTTTATCACTCACCCCACCCCGGGCGAAGATCCGGCGAAAATAATGGCCGAGATGCAGGCCATGTATCAGAAAGGCCTGGATAACGTTGCCGATATCTTTTTCAACCCCGCTTACAGCCGAACTGCCGGCACACTGGGATTATGGTTCGAGGATGAGTTCCCGACTGCACCTGCCGGACAACGTCTGGTTCCAGCCTCACCTATCAGTGTTTACAAGACCACACCGGGCGATACGCCCCTTCCGCCAGGGGCGACAATCCAGCTCGGTGTGATTTCGGCTCAGGTGCTGCCCGATAGCAACACGCTGTCGCTGGACCTGGGAACCGGTTTTCCGTTCTATCCGGTCGACAAGAGTGCACCGGTTCTCGTTGCAGAGAAATTCCAGGCCGGAGACTTCCAGGTGGGAGTGCGTAGCAACGGGCAATTCAACCCGGTCGCGAGCTTTGGATTCGATCAGTATCAACAATCGGCCTTCGACAAACGCTCTGGCATTCTCGATCTTGCCCTGACGCCCGATGCCATCACCACGCTGCAAAGCGGGCCACTGGAGCTGCAACTGCAAGGCTCGACGCCTTCGACCGCAGCCAGCCAGCAGATGTGGACCGCCGAAGTCGTGGAGAGCGCCAGTTTCATTGATGTCGGCGATACCAAGACGCTGAACATCATGGTGCAGTATGACGGCAAGCCAGCTCAGAACACTGTGATCTGGGTAGCGGAGTACAACAACGCCTTTTCGGTGACGACCAGCGATTACTATCTGGCATTCAGTAATGCAGCCGACTTCACGCTGTTCGATAACTACCCGCCCGGCTATGAACAGAACACATCCGTCCTGCCGCAATTCCTCAATATGCCGCCAGTATTGAGTCAGGCAAGCGATGGTAGCGGTCGCCAGCTTACTGAAATCCTTCCTCCACTGATGGCAAGCGCACTGAAGGCCGCTACTGATACCGGGGTCAGCTATCAATCCTACCTGAGCAACCCGACAGCGCTGGAATTGACGCCTTGCCTGTCGCTGTCCAATGCCGTCGCCCGACAAGGCACGCTGGAAGGCAAAGGTGCCAGCTCAGTGAATTACAGCGTGACCTCGATCAAGACCGATGCCAATGGTATCGCTCAATTGACGTTCACCGCCCAGGCACCCGGCTTCCCGACCCTTCGCTTCTTCGTGCAGGAAGGCGCGCAACCGCCCGAGATTCCGTTCAGCTTCAATTACATGTCGGCCTATACCGATTTTCTGGCGCCGCTGCGGGTCCTGCCTCAGGAACCTCAGTTGCAACAGGATTTCATCGACTATTGGAACGGCATCTGCACCCAACAGGATGCTCGCGTGCTGATCTGGGAGCAGTTTATCTACCCCCGGATTCTGGAGCCCTTCTATTACCTGTACCCGATCATGAGCAAGTACATGCCGCTCAATTCCCTGTCGCGCATAGAAGGCGCGGTCGACCAGCTGATCGTCTTGATCAGCAAGCCGTATCAGGAGGAAAGCACGCTGGCGATGCCCATCACCCGTGACATGCCGCAAAGCCGTCGAGCCGTGCTGGAGCTGTGGGCGCAATCGCTGGTGAAGCTCAACTATCCGCCCATGCCGTTGAGCATGAGTGACTTCCAGAAAGGCTGTTAAGCACAGGCAGGAACGCGGGTGGTCGATCGGCCACCCGCCATTTCAAAGGAGTGTCGTATGAAGCCCAGCATTTTGATCAGGCTGTTCATGTTGTCGACCTTACTGGCGTGCAACATTTCATTCGCCCAATCTGGCAGCCCCGATATCTATCCCACCAGAGGGGTCCACAACACTGCCGGTTGCAATGAACTGAACGGCAACTGCATCGCCAAACGGCATGCGACCGACCCCAGCGACCCGTTCTTCCCGGCGTACTGGGTCAGCGACTGGACGATGTATCGGGTCATGAACAACTACCAGACCAATCCACCGCCCTACAGCGACCCGCCCAGCACCCTGAAACCTGGCGATTACAGCGTTTCCAGAGGCACGAGCTATTACGACACCACCTACATCCCGGCCGATGGCGATGGCTACGGCGCGATGATGGAGCACTACGAGAAATACTGCCTGCCGATCTTCCCGATCAAGGACAACAACTACACCTGCTCCTTTGTGTCGCTGGGCAACAAGGCGTACTTCCTGACCTACGAGCAGGACCGTCCCAAGGACATGCCGGCCTGCTGTCTGTTCTCGCCCATGAACCACCCTCCGCGTCAGGACTTCATCCAGCATCTGCCCTATAGCGTCGACCGCAGCAAGAACCTGAACGCCAGCGTTCAGGCCTATTCCATCAATGTTAAGGGGCCGGAGGGGCCGATTCTGTTCGGCTACTCATTCTTCAAGAACGCCACCCGCGATGCGACCGGGCAACCGCCCTATCGCCACCCTCAGTCCTTCTTCTTTTCAGGCGATGTCTCCACCGCCAATGCCCCTATCGTCAGCCAGAACTACACCAACTTTCGGGTGAGCAAGCCGGACCCGGCCACGACCTGGGACCAGGTGGCGAAAATGTGCCCGACAAATCCCCAGCCCTGCCAGCTGTTCAATCCGCCCAGCTCCTTGAGCAACGGCAAGAAAGCGCAATGGAACAGCATCATGCCTGACAAGCCCTGACAGACAAGGACGAATGCCATGAATACTCGATTTCCTATTGGGCTGACGCTGCTGAGTCTTGTCAGCCTGCCGACCCTGGCCCTTGAACAACCGATGCCGGATGTATCGGTGACGAGTCTGAATTGCCAGCTTCCCGGCAACGCCCCGGCCGCCAAAAGTGGCCAGGAGGCCTTCGACCTTTACAGCTGGCAGATGTTTATCGCGCTGAACTGGCCCGTAACGGATGGTCAGCGTGGCATCCCCGATTGCAACAAGAAACCGGGCGATGCGGGGTACACCGTCTGGCAGAGCTACAAGAACGTCAATGAAATATTCCCGGCGGACGGCAGCAATCCAGGCCCCTGGAACACGCCGCTGACAGGCCGGAACCTGGGCATGATCAATATCTCGGCCCTGAAAAACACCGGCGTACTCCAGGCGGTCGACCAGGCCGTGGGCGGCTGGCTGATTGATCAGCACGGTAACCCGACCTACTACGACATTTCAGCCAACGAAGTTTCGTACAACTACATCGTGGCCAACAACTTCTACAACGCCGATGTCGTGTCCAAGGCCAGCAACATCTCCTTCCCGAACGGGGTCATCGAGGTCAAGTCCAGCTGGCGAATCCTCACAGATACCGACAATGCGAGCCATTACCTGACTGTTCACTCAAAGGTCGACCTGTTCAATGCCCAGGGCCAGCGCACCGGAGCTGTAGCCGATGCCTATCTGGGGCTGGTGGGCCTGCACATCATCACCAAGGTCAATGGCTATCCGCAGTGGATCTGGTCCACCTTCGAGCAGGTCGACAATGTTCCGCCCAAGAAGCTGTCAGGAGGCCAATGGGTCGACAATCCGACTTCCGGCATCCATTACTCCTACTTCAACGCCGACGCTCAACCTGCCAGCCTCAACCAGTCACCGTGCGACTGGCAGACACAAGGCGGCAAGATGGTATGCGTGCCCAAGGCCGGCACCACCTTCCAGACGCCGAACCCGCTGAACCGGGTGACGCCGATTGCTACTTCCACCGACCTGATCAACAAGGCCTTCCAGTTCGCTCCCGGCCTGCAACAGAGCGCCTTGAAGTACTACCAGCTCGTCACGACCCAGCGCCCGTTCAATCCGAACAACCCCGGCAATCCGCTGGGTCAGCCGACACCGGCACTCTCGGCCAACGTCACGATGGAAAGTTATATCCAGGAAAACAGCAGTTGCATGACGTGCCACTCCATGGCGACACCGGTCGGCAGTCCTTACAAGGCTGACTTTTCCTACCTGTTCAAATTTGCACAGCCCGCCGCTCAAGGCGCCAAGGACGAGAAATAGATCATGAGCATTCTCAATGGACCACGCGTGAACTTCTGGGGTGGCATCAGCACGGATGTGAGTGTGCCGAACAACTCACCGACCATTCCTCAAGGTGAAGGCACGTTTAACCTGTTCGATGTGACCACTTCGACCATTGCTCCAGAGGCCCAGCCTTACACCGACGAACAATTGAACGAAAAGATCAATGCGCCCTCCAGCGATGCGCCCGCCTCCGGTTACACCAACGGGGGCTGGAATCACTATGGCCAGCATCTCGTCGAAATGGACACGCAGATCAGTTCACAGGGCAATCCGGGGGCTATCAGCAAGCAAGGTGACCTTATTGGGCAACCCGTCTATCTGCTCGGTTCACTGGACCCGGCAACCGGCCAGCGCAGTTCCTCCGGCCCGATGATGGTGGACCTGGACCCGACCTCGGTGGTCACCACCCAGATATTTGTCGGCGGTCTTCAGATCGGCGGCAACAATAATATCCAGTTACTGATCAACTGCGATGCCGTGTGCAGCAGCCTGGATGTGAAACAGCGCATCCTGGGGCCCGCAACCATGGATGCACCCGGCTCTTACGCCCTCAGCGGTACATTCCAGCTGACCTTTCCACTGGACAGCATCGTCAGTTACAACCAGAGCAGCGAAACCCTGAAATCGATCATCGAGGCCCCCGGCGCAACCGGAATCGTCCTGCGCTTCGTCATGTTCGAGATGTGCCCGACCCTGACCACCGCCCAATTGAATGCCGATTATGTAGCAAAGCGCTACACACCCAACCCAAGTATTGGCAGGGTTATCGGCACACTGGCACCGGCCTTTGCCGACGAGCCTGTCATCTGTCCGGCAGGCCGACTGCTCGTCAACCAGAACACAGGAAGTACCGGTTTTGCAGAACTAAGCGACAGCGGGCTATTGAGCATTGATATGGTGAATCTCATTCCCGAGGAGACGTTCAGGACTGATCGCACGGCCATCACCAGCCCCATAGGCCCCAATGCCGACTATGGTCCTGTCAGCTTTTGCGCTGGCACTACCCCCCTCACGACCCTGACTCAGGACAATGAATATCTGCAAAATTATTACCTGTACGGCGGTATCGTGGATTTGCCGCTTGATGCAGACACTGCACAGCAGGTCAAAACCCAGTCATTGACCATAACGGCTCCAGACGAGGTCATGAACTATAGAAATGATCCCCCCGCGAAGACGTCTCTACAAATCGCCGAGTCGCCCTACAGACTCTACACCGACCAGCGAAATATCTATCTGGAAGACCATCCTGACGGCCTGACGATTCCGTTGCAGGTCAGGTATCTGGGTGGACCTGTGCCTTCCGACACCTCTATTAAAATAGCCATTGGCGCCAGCCTTGATTGCCTGAACTATCCCCATTTGGTTTCCGTACCCGCCAATCAACATTCGGTCAATGTCACTGTCACTCTCAAACCGAATACTGAAAGCCAGGCGGGCTTCAGCGTATTGACCTATACCGCTTTGAATAAGGCGGGTAAACGTATCTCGCCGTACTTCACCAACTTCACCAACTTCCGCAAATACGCCCAGACAGACTTTGGAATTCCTCAAGGCAGCACCATTACCTGGGATCAGGTGTACCCCAACGTGCTGCGGTTTCACTATCTGGCCTTCCCTGCCATGTCTCGTTACGTGCCGCTCAACCAGCCAAACGCAATCATGGCGGCGAAGGACACCATTCTGCGGCGCATCTCTGACACCTACAAAGGCACCACCCTCTATATGCCGGTCGTTCGCTCGATGTCGCCCAGCCAGCGTGCATTGCTCAGCGCCTACCTGACAGGTACACCCTGGCAGCCGCTGCCATGAACGTCTCTCGTACTCTGACCATGGAGAGTCCCATGACCGTACCCATTGAAGTGCCTGCGCACCCGGTTGAACGTCTGTGCGCCAGCACCTTCATTGCCGAAGGCCTGCTCAACCCTCGAGGCCTGTGCACACGCCCCGATGGCAGTCTGCTGCTGATCGAAGCCGGATCAGGCCTGCCCGATGCGCCGTTCAGTGGACGTATCAGCCTGTTGCGCCCGGCTCCCGAGGCACCGGGCTCCTGGTTGCCAGCCGAAATCCTGGCCCAGGGCTTTCGCGCCATGAACATGCAGCCGCGCATGTTGCGTGATGAAATCATGGGGCTCTCGGACGTCGCCCAGGGTGACGGGCGTTATCTGGTCAGCCAGACCGATTATGTGCAGGGCTCAAAGATTCTGGACCTCCAGTATTCGCCGCCCGAACCGGTGTTCCACAGCCAGGGCAACCTGAACGCCTTGTGTTATCACCCGTCACGTCGCAGTTGGCTGGCGGTCAAGCCCGATACCAACCAATTGGTCGAGTTCACCGAGCAGGATGGTGAACAGGTGCTGGCCCAGTTGCCCGATCTGGCTCAGGGGCAGGAAGCGGTACCTGTGACCCTGGTTTACGAGCCTGCCACCGGAGCCGTGCTGATCAGCCTGTTCTCCGGGGAGTTGCGTGCCGACCCGGCGAAACAAGGCATCGACTTTGTCGACAAGGCCGGTCAGGTGATCAGAGTCTGGCCCGACAACGGCAAGATCGAGGTGCTGATCAGTGGTCTGCAACTGCCCACCGGCCTGGCCCTTCGCCCGGATGGAAGCGTGCTGGTGCTGGAGTTGTGTAACCGACTGCTGCAATCTTTGCGCCCTGAGTGGGCGGGCGAACCCGTGCATGGCGGGTTCGAGCGCTTCAGCGGCCGGTTGCTGAACTGCAACCTGCAAAGCCGGGAAATCACCGTTCTGGCGACCGGGCTCGATACGCCTTCCAACCTGTGTCTGCTGGAACAGGCCGTGATCGTCAGTGAAGGGATGGGATTGAGCGGACGCCTGTTGCCCAATCAGGTAAATGACGTGGTTCCATTGAGTGGGCGGCTGCGTCGGGTTGAGTTGCCCTGGTAACGGTCTTTCGCGAATGAATTCGCTCCTACATGCATGGACAGAAGCGGTTCATTCGCGAATACAAATCTTTTGCAAGTGACTTCAATGCCCGCACCGGCATCGAATACCTACTCTGCGACGGCACGCCCGCCGTTCTCACGAAACAAGGTTCATGCACTTGCAACACATTCCCCCTTTCCCGCTCTCGCGCCTGAGTGCTGCGAGGCTGCTTGGCTTCAGTGCCGCCCTCGCCTGCGCTACGCTCGCCAACGCTGAAAGCATCGTCAACCTGTCGAACATCGAGGTGTCTGCCGATACCCAGAGCGCTGCCGAGGTTGCGCAGGAGGAAGCGAAGAAGGTGCCCGGTGCCACCAATGTCGTGGACCTGGACAGCGTCGAGCAAGGTCGTGTGGCCAACAACGAAGACGTCTTCAAATACCAGCCGGGGATCTACGCCAAGGCCGCCAACAATGAAGGCGCGAAGATTTCCATTCGCGGCTCGGGCATCAACCGGGCACCAGGCTCCCATGCCTCCGGCCTGTTTGAAATGCTCGACGGCCTGCCGCTGACCGGCCCCGGTGGAACGCCTTATGAACTGAAAGAACCTCTCTGGCTGAGCCATGTGGACGTGCGTCGGGGCGCCAACGGTTTCGATCAAGGTTCTCTGGCGCTGGGCGGTTCGGTCAACTACCTCACCCGCACCGGCTACAACGCGCCGAAACTGCAACTGCGCTACGAAGTCGGCAGCCATGGCTACACCAAACGCCAGATCAGTTCCGGTCAGGTGCTGGGGGATCTGGACTATTACGTCAGCCTGACCGACTCGAGCTATGACGGTTTCCAGGACCAGAGCTCCGGCAACAGCAAAGGCATCGCCGCCAATGTCGGCTATCGCTTCAACCCGAATATCGAGACCCGCTTCTACTTCCGCTATCGGGAAACCGACAACGATACGCCAGGCCGTATCACCAGGGACCAGATCCGCCACGACCCGCGGGCAGCCAATACCCTCAACGTGGCCCGTGACTCCAAGCGCCTGCAACCGGGCAGTACCTGGCTGGCCAACAAGACCACCTTCTATCTGGATGACAACGCCAGGATAGAAGCCGGTCTGGTCTATCACGACTATCCGATGGACCTGCGCGAAGGCACCAACCGGCTCAAGGTGGCCTACACCGATGTCAGCGGCACCCTGAACTACATCCGTCAGGACGAGCTGGCCGGTCATCAGAGCATCACGACCATCGGCCTGCGCACCACCAAGGGCCTGCCGAACAACGGGGCATCCGAATACGTGCGGATTCCCACCGGTAACACGGCCGGTTATGCGGTCGGTGCCAAGACCCGGGATTACAGCTACCTGGGCTCGGACACCGTATTGCACATGGGCAATGACCTGGAACTGGTCCCCGATCTCTGGCTGACCACAGGCGTTGCGGCCATCTACACCCGTCGCGAGACAGAAGTCACTTACCCTGAGGTCAACGAACCGGTCAGTACCCATGACTGGGACTACGCTGCCCGCCTCGGCCTGCGTTATGACTTCACCCCGCAATTGCAGGTGTACGGCAATCTTAGCCGCTCGGTCGAACCGCCTCATGCCTGGTCGATGATCTGGGGCTCGAACAGGTTCTTCCCTGCCGGAAGCGGTGCCGCGACCGGGTTGCAGAGCGTCGGCGTCGAGCTTGATAACCAGACCGCAACCACCCTTGAACTGGGCGGACGCGGTGAAGCATGGCTCGGACGCTGGGACCTTGCGGCGTATTACTCGCAAGTGCGTCACGAACTGCTCACTGTCGAAACACAGGCCGCCACCCAGACCACGTCGCAGATCATTGCCGAATCCAATGCCAGCCCGACCATTCACCAGGGCATCGAGGCCAGTCTGGACAGTACGTTGTGGCAAGGCGGCGCTGCCGGGAAGCTGGCCTTGCGCCAGGCCTACACCTACAGCGACTTCCACTATCGCGATGACGACCGTTTCGGGGACAACCAGCTGGCGGGTATTCCCAAACACTATTACCAGGCCGAACTGCGCTACAGCCACCCCACCGGCTTTTATGTCGGCTTGAACACCGAGCATGCGTCAAGGATTGCCGTGGACTACGCCAACTCCTATTACGCAGATCAATACACACTGCTGGGTGCGACGCTGGGCTATGCATCGCCCAGGGATGACTGGCAAACCTGGCTTGACCTGCGCAACCTGACCAACAAGCGCTACGCCAGCACCGTCACGCCGGGCTATGACGACAAGGGGCTGGATGTGGCCCGTTCGACGCCGGGCGATGGCATGGGCGTTTATGCCGGGGTGTCCTGGAGCCTTCGTTAAGACGGTGTTCCCCATCACCTGATCGATGGGGAACGCCTAGAAGTTCGCAGGCGTGTTGGCACTGATGATCTCGGCCTCGTCCTGCCCGATGTTGCGGAAGCGATGGGGCAAGGTGCTGGGGAAATAGTAACCGTCGCCAGCATTGAGGATGTTGGCCTGGCCATCGATCGTCAGCTCGACTGTCCCACGGGTCACCAGCCCGCACTCCTCGCCTTCGGCATGCACGATGGGCTCGTCACCGGAACTGGCTCCCGGCGCATATTGCTCACGCAGAAAGCGCATCTGCCGGCTTGGCAAGGTGGCCCCGACCAGCAGCAGACGCAGGCCGTTACGACCGAGGTCGGGCTGGTCATTGGCACGGAACACGTATTGGTCCTGTCCCGGAGGCTGATCGAAGGTGAAGAAATCCGCCAGGGTCATGGGGATGCCTTCAAGGAGCTTCTTGAGAGAACTGACCGAAGGGCTTACCCGGTTCTGCTCGATCAACGAGATCGTGGCATTGGTCACACCGCTGCGTCTGGCGAGCTCGCGCTGGGATAACTTGTAGCTTTCGCGCACAAGCTTGAGTCGTGCTCCTGTGTCCATGGCCGCCTTGTATGAAAAATGGTCGGAGAGTAGGCGCGGCTCATGGTGCCGACACCACAACCCCCGCAAAGGCCGCGTATTAAATCACGTTTGTTTGCGTGCGGAACATGACCACGGGGTTCAACGTCGGGCGTAAGCCTGGCAAGCCTCACGAAATGCCTGAAACAGACGCAGCGACACCGGATTTTCCATGAACTGCCACTCGGGATGCCATTGCACTCCCAGCACAAAGCCGCTTGCACCCGGCATGGAAACCGCTTCGACCAGACCGTCCGGTGCCAACGCCTCGGCCCGTAAAACGGCGGCCAACCGGTCAATACCCTGACTATGCAAGCTGTTGACCTCGAAGCCGGGAGCCAGATCGAGTGCTTCGAGCACACCCCCCGGTTGCACCTGCACGGCATGCTGAGCGGCATATTGCTCTGCCAGCGAATCACTTTGCGGCTCGCGATGGTCCAGGTACCCCGACAACTCATGAACCCGCTGATGCAGGCTGCCCCCCAATGCCACGTTCAGTTCCTGAAAGCCACGGCAGATACAGAAAACCGGCACGCCCTGGGCAATCGCCTGCCTGAGCAAGGGCAAGGTGTTGCGGTCCCGGAACACATCATGCTGAGTGCCTTCAGCACTCGCAGGCCCCTGATAGTGACGGGGCTCGACATTGGAAGGCGAACCCGTGAACAGCAGGCCGTCCAGATGAGCCAGCAACTGCGAGGGTTCGGTTGGCGTGGTCAGCGCAGGCAGCACCACGGGAACCCCGGCGAAAGCCGCGGCTTCGACATATTTGTCTCCTGCCGTATGGGATGAGTATTTACCCAGTTGCTGACGGCAGGCCGTAACGCCTATCAGTGGAAGACGAGACATGATTCAGCCCCCTTGACGGTGAAACCAGGGCGCAGACAGCGAACGGCTATCGCGCAGGATGGCAACGAGTCTAAGATAGTCATCAACGCAATGGGCATGGGCATTCAGGCAATGAAAGTGTGCAGCAATGCAATATGAGATCACTCATGCCGACCTGTCACTGGTGCTGGCACTGGTGCGAGGAGGCACGCTGGCGCGGGCCGCCGAGCTGCTGCATGTCGATATATCCACGGTCTTCCGCTCCATCAGACGGCTGGAAGCGGCCCTGGGGACGGCGCTGTTCGAGAAGAACCGGCGCGGCTATATCCCCACCGACACCGCCCAGGCCATGGCTGAACAGGCCGAGCATGCAGAACTCGCGCTCAACGCTGCTCGCGTGGCCCTGCAACAAGGTGAGCAGGTTGTCAGCGGCACGGTGCGCCTGACCTGCACCGACGCCGTCCTGCACAGCCTGCTGATGCCCGCCCTCGCCCGTTTCATGCCCTCCTATCCGGCGTTGGCGCTGGAACTGGCCACCTCCAACAGCTTCGCCAATCTCAGCCGTCGCGATGCGGATATCGCCCTGCGCCTGACCAATACCCCACCCGAGCACCTGATAGGCCGACAACTGGGCTCCACCCACTATGTCCTGTGCGGGCACCCGGATTATCGAGAGGCACTGCAAGATACACCGACGTCCGTACCCTGGATCAGCCCGGATGACTCCATGCCGGATCACCCATCGGTGATCTGGCGCAGACAAGCATTCCCGGCGGTGGTACCGCGTTACCGGTGCAGCAGTATGTCGGCTGTTTCGCAACTGGTAGAAGCCGGGCTTGGCGTGGCGGCCATCCCCGACTTCATGGCCCGTCACCTGGCAGGTATCGACGTGCTGAGCCCGCCGCTGGATGGATGCAGCACCGACCTCTGGTTCCTGACGCGTCCCGATTGCCGGGCATTGCGCTCGGTACAGGTGCTGCTGGATGAGCTGACACCGCTTTTACGCAAAGCGTTGGGTTGAGACGTCAACGGATGCAGAGGCCGCCGTATTCAACCGTACTTCAAACCGGCAGCCATTCGGTTCCCGGCTGGTCAACAGCACTTGCCACTGCTGATTGATACAGATGCGTTTAACCAGCGACAGCCCCAGCCCCAAACCGTCGCCACGTTGTTCGTCGCCTCTGATGAAAGGCTGAAACATTTCCTGCTGTTTCTCGGCAGGAATCCCGATGCCGCTGTCCTCGACCACAAAGCTGTCGACGTCCAGGATCAGGCGGATAAACCCCTGATCGGTGTAGTGCCAGGCATTGCGCAGCAGGTTGCCCATCACCGAATGCAGCAATGTGGCGTTATACAAGGTGCTCGAGGTGTCCACCGGTTCGTAGATCAGTTCCAGGCCTTTTTGCCGGATGGGTTCACCCCAGAGCTCAGCCAGTTCATTGGCCGCCATCCGCAGGGTCGAACGCGGTCCCTGTTGAGGCTGATTGCTTTCGGCACGCGCCAGCAGCAGGAAGGTTTCCACCAGTTGCTGCATCGCGGTACTGGCCTTGGCAATCCGCATCACCTGCGACCGGGAGCGGGAATCCAGGCTCGGGCTTTCCAGCAGCAATTCACTGGAGCTGATCAGCACCATCAAGGGGGTCCGCAACTCGTGGCTGACATCGCTGGTAAACAGCTTTTCACGGTCCAGGGCCTGCCGTAACTGCCCCTGGGTCTTGTCGAAGGCCATGGCCAGCGTACCGACTTCGTCCTGGGCATAGTCCGGCGCCAACGCCGGAACGTTTCCGAAACATCGCTCACGCTGCCGGACCTGACTGGACAGACGGATCACAGGAGCCATGACTCGATGAGCCAGCAGACGCCCCAGGAGAATGGCCAGCAGAACGCTCAGTACAAAACTGATGAAGGCGATACCCCAGAAAATGCGTTCGCGCTTGATCGAGCTGCGCAGATCGCGCAACAACACATATTTGCGACCGCTGACCGACTCGACCATGGCGTAGTAGACATGCTTGTCGCGAGTAAGCTCATGAAAGCCCTCTGTCAGCTCCGCAAGGTCCGGCGTCATGGCCAGATCACCGACGCCGCCCTGCACATAGAACAGTGAACGCCTGTCAGGTCTGTGGCCCCAATCCTCAGCGTTGTCCATGACCAGAAGCCGGTGCAGGTCGCTGCCGAGGGTAATGATTGCCAGTCTTTTTTCGACGATATGAACGGTCGCCACGACGCCAATGGCAAAAACCCCGGCAATCACAGTGCTCATCAGTGCAAAGACCATGACGATGCGTTGCTTGAGGCTATGTTTTGTATCCATGGACGACTTGACTCGACTGCCTGATATCACCCCGGTCAGGGCCACTGATTATCAGGCAGAGGATGTAGTTATTTCGTCAAGGCATGCTACTGACCA
The DNA here is from genome assembly GCF_044748865.1 of Pseudomonas sp. NPDC089734. Taxonomy (NCBI): domain Bacteria; kingdom Pseudomonadati; phylum Pseudomonadota; class Gammaproteobacteria; order Pseudomonadales; family Pseudomonadaceae; genus Pseudomonas; species Pseudomonas sp. NPDC089734. The sequence goes on from NZ_JBIVGV010000004.1 coordinate 279,827, forward strand.
CCCGCAGCGCCAACCCTTCATAGGCATCCAGGGTGATGGTGAACTCCCCCTGATCGGTCAGGTCGCCTTCGACCCGTTCATTGATGATGTCCACCACAGGCCCCGGTGCGATATCCGGCAGGTGAAGGGTTTCGACAATGGGCTGGGAGCTGAAGTTGAGGGCCGTTATCTGCGTGCCTTTGCCGGCGGGCAATTCATGGACCATGACCAGCAGGCCGGGATGTTCTACATCCGGGATCAATATCTGACGGCTGGCAGCGATGTCATAGGCCCGACGGACAGCGAGTATCTTCTTGAGCTGCGAAGCAAATGAGTCAGGGCGTTTCAACTGACTGACCAGACTGCCGTACAGGGTTCTGGGCCGAGGCATATGCCCCGCGGAAAACTCCGCTTCCGGATCAAGGTCCACCAGATCGTAGGCCCCGCGATGAATCCAGCGGGTGTCGCCATCCTGCATCAAATGCTGAACCTGCTCGGCTGGCAACGGCAATGCACCGACCAGGTCCCAGCCGGACAAGGCGAAAACACCGGGCTGCATGGCGTTGTACATCACCAGCAACAGATGAATGTGCTGAATCTGCCGGATGTCGGCCTCACTGATGCTGTCGAGGTCACGAATCCCCAGGGCTGCGGTGATGATGCTGGCGGTGGTGCACGAAACACCATTGGTGACGAACTTGAGGTTGTAAGGGGCGTGCTCCCCCGCCAGGCGCTCATACATTTCTTCGCGGATATGTTCGCGCAGGATGTTGCCGGGAAAGGTCTGCCCCTGATAGTGATAGGTGTCGTGGGCATGCAGGGTCCAGAAATGCACCAGTTCCAGGGTCAGCTCATCGTGATTTTGCAGGGCATGGATCAATGAGGCCGGGTCGATCCCGAAGAGGTGCGTCTGGCGCAGCATCAGGCGCAGGAACTCGGTGGTGCCGGTCAGCAGCGCGTGCTGGTAGGCCGGGCGGGTAATGAAGTCATAGGACAGGTCGGCCCCGCCATGGGACATGGCTGCAATGTCGTCCAGCGTCAGGTTAAGTTCCTGGAAACTGAACCCTCCGGCCTTGCGGATCGCCCCGCCCAGCAACTGGTTGCCGGTGATCGACAAGGGGTGGCTTTCGGACCAGGCCGTGCCTTCGGCCTTGCGCTCCACCCCCAGGAAACCGTTGGCATCCAGACGTAGCACCCTGGCCCCCATGGCATCGATGGCATGCAAGGCGTCACCGATGATCATCTGTTGCGCCGCAAAACTGGGATCGAGCCAGTTGAGCGATGGCTGGCCATCCTTGAAGTAATGCAGATAGACCCAGCGTCTGGCCTTGCCGTCGACGCCCTGCACCACGGCAGTAGCGCTCCAATCGGTTTCCTTGACGCCCGGCTCGAAAAAGATGACGCGCTGCAATTGTCCGACGATGTAGTGCTTGTCCCTGAGTTGATCGACCACCTCCGGCATCAGGTTGACGGAATCCTCACCGGCCGGCACCTCCGGCAACAAAGGCCAGTCTTCCTCCCGGATCTCGACCATGTGATACAGGCCGGGGTAATCCTCGTAAGCCATTTCCGCCAGCCGGAAATCCGCTCCCTTGCCGGTGTGGGACGGAATCACATCATCGATGATGACGGCGTTGTGCGCCGCCGCAATGCGACTGAGGCTCAGCAACTGGGCTTCGGTCCCCAATTGAGGATCGATGTCGAAACTGATCCGGTCAAAATTGCCGTCGATGCTGGGCGTCCGGTTCTTTCCCTGAAGCCCGCCGGACAACTTGAGCGGCCCGTTATGAATGCCCTGTATCCCGATTTCGGACAAGGCGTGCCAAAGCGTCTCGTCTCCCAGCGCTTCCAGCACCGAGCCCCCTTCACGGGTAATGATCGAGGCCGGATAGGCCGTGAACCAGACCGAAGCGATCGCCGAGGCATCCCGGGGACGGGCATGGGCGAAAGGCCTCTGCCATAACCGGCCCTGCCCGCCATAGGCCTTGGCACGCTGCCTTGCGGTATTGAGCATCGATTGTGCAACCAGCCAGTCCAGGTACTGCTTGTCCGGTGTCGTCATAACGTTCAGTCATCCACTGCCTGAGGGTGGCTCAGAACAGCCCGCATGCGGGCTGCCCTGAATTCATTACCTGTTGTTATGAGCCTTGTGGAGCCGAAACGTTGCATTTGCCTTCAGGTCGCCAGCTGCGGAACGGCCATGACCGAAGGTTTCTTCAAGGCTTGCAACACAACATTGGCGGCGTTGGACAGCAACGAGGCCGGGCGTGCCACAACGCTGATATGGCGCATGATCATCAAGGGTAGCGGAATCTGCTCCAGATCACGGAAACGCCCCGCCAGCAACGCGCTGGGCAGGATCGAGATGCAATGCCCCCTGGCAATCAAGTCCAGCAATGTTTCCAGGCAACTGAGCTCACCCCGGTAGCCAAGGCGCAATTGGCCCGAGGCCATCTGATTGTGCAATCGCTCCATCCCTGGATGGCGCCAGGCCACATAGCGCATGGTCTGGGAAAGCTCGGCAAAGGTCCTGACAGCAGGAGACCGGCCCTTGGCGGTGACCAGTACATAATAGTCGGACCAATGATGATGCTCGACATAGTGCTCGCCCAGCATCGTATTGGGCAGGATCAGAATATCGGCCAGCTCTTTTCTCAGAGGCTCCAGCGAGGGGGTCTGTTCGTTGCCGTGCAAGACATTCAGGTGGATGTTGGGATAGGCCCGGGCGAGAAAATCCAGCGACGCATCCAGGCTGGTTTCATGGATATGTGTGAAATAGCGAATGGTTACAGAGCCGCTGGCCTCATTTTTTTTAGTTGTTCAAGTGTAGCCATGATGTTTCCAAGCGTTTGAGTGATGACCTTTCCTTCTGGTGTGAGGGTGCAGCCCGTGCGGCTGCGGATGAAAAGGCGCTTCTCGAAGAAGTCTTCGACCTCCTTGATGGCATAGCTGATATTGGACTGACTGCACCCCAGGATGGCAGCGGCCTCCGAGAACGAACCATGCAACGCAACGGTTTGAACGACTTTGAAAAAATGGGTTTTCATGTTTCCTGCACTCTGGACATGGCAATAGTGGGCGCAAGCCTGCAATTGAGCAGGTTGGTGAAGGGAATATGGAATCCCCCGCGGACGAAACTCCTGCCTGCCTTCAGGCAGGACAGGAGTTTCGTCAGGCAGAGTAAAGCGACCACCGCCTTTCTCAGGAATGACGCGGCACCTGCGCGCACGTGCCGTTATCGGCGATTTCCTTCACGACTGAATACAGGTCGGCCACAAGGGATATCGGCACCGATACTTCTGAAAAGCAGAGGAAAGCGGAATGACAGGATGGCTTAGTCGTTTTCGGTCCAGTCGAAGTCTAGTTGCAGAGCCGTGCGTTCCGCCAGTTCACGGCTGTGCAGGCGCTCAACCAGGTGCAGGCTCATATCGATCCCGGCAGAAATGCCTGCCGACGTGACAAAGGCGCCCTCATCGACCCAGCGCAGGGTGCTGAGTACGTCGATGGACGGGAACATTTCCTTGAGGTCTGCGATGTCTTCCCAGTGGGTAGTGACCTGTTTGCCTGCCAGCTTGCCGGTCTTGGCCAACATGAAGGCACCGGTGCAGACGGCGGCAACCACACGGCCCGGAACGGATTGATCGCTGATCCAGTGGATGACGTCGGGCTTTTCCAGCTCCGCCGTGACGACACCGCCCGGCACGATGAGGCAGTCCATGGCCGGATGATCGTGGATCGAGTAGTCAGGGTCGACCTTGAGCCCGGCCCTGGCACGAACCGAAGCGGTGCTTCGGCCGATGGTGAACACGTTGAACAAGGGCCGGTCGTCGCGGCTCTTGCGTGCATTCATGCGCGTAGCGGTGGTGAATACTTCATAGGGCCCAGCGAAGTCCAGGACTTCGACGTCGTCGTAGACGTAAATGCCGATATTGAGTGACATGAAAAAGGGGCTCCAGAGTACTTGGTGACAGACTTCAGATTACCCAGTAGGATCACAGCGAACTACTGTCGGTAATGCCAATATCCGGTAACATCCCGCCATGAAAAACCATCTTGTCGTCGCCCTCATCTACAACCAGCTCTGCACATTCGAATTTGGCTGTACGGTTGAAGTCTTTGCGCTGAAAAGACCCGAGCTGGGCGTGAACTGGTACGAGTTCGCCACCTTCCCGGTGGATGACGGCCCGATCACTGCGGCGGGTGGTATCACGATTGTTCCGACCCCGGGCGAAGTCCTGCTGGAGAACGCCGATACCATCATCGTGCCCGGCTGGCGCGGGGTGGAATCCGGTGTGCCGCAACGCCTCATCGAACAGTTGCAGGCAGCCCATGCCCGTGGCGCACGTATCTGCTCGATCTGCACGGGTGCCTTCGTGCTGGCTGCCGCCGGATTGCTCAACGGTCACAAGGTGACCACTCACTGGCGTTACACCGACCTGCTGGCCACCATGTATCCGGGCCTGACCATCCAGCCCAACGAACTCTATGTCGATCAAGGCAATATCGTCACGGCGGCCGGTTCTGCGGCAGGCCTGGACATGATGCTGCATCTGGTGCGCAACGATCACGGTTCCCGGGTCGCCAACATGGTGGCGCAACGCATGGTCATTCCGCCCCATCGCGAAGGCGGCCAGTCACAGTACGCTTCCCGACAACTGGTCGCGGCCAGCGACGGGCCGATTTCCAATCTGATGGACTGGATTCGCAGCGACTTGAAACGCCCGCACACGATCAAGGAAATGGCCGCACGGGCCTCGGTCAGCACCCGGACGCTGCATCGCAGTTTCATGGACAGTACCGGCCTGACGCCTTATGACTGGTTGCTTGGGGAGCGCATCGCGTACGCCAAGGAGTTGCTGGAGTCTTCGCGGATTCGTCTGAGCGAAGTCGTGGACAGGGCCGGTTTTGGCTCCGAAGAGTCCTTTCGTCGGCATTTCCGCAATCTGGTGGGCATCAGCCCCAGCAGTTACCGCAAGCAGTTTGCCAGGGCCTGATGAAGCGTTCAGGCCTGACCGGGCCTGCAACCATAGATCGCCTCGACCAGCGCATCGGCAAACTCGCCCCATGCGCCCGCCACGGCCGTATTGGTCAGAACGACCATACTGATTCCGGCGATCGGGTCGACCCAGTAATGATTGCCGTATAGGCCGCACCACGACCAGGTGCCGGTCCCCTGCGGGTGCCTGGCAAGCACGGGATCGGTCAGAACCACCGGTCCCAGGCCGAATGCCCAGCCCGCCCCCCTGCCCGGCATGACGGTATCGCCAATGGCATTGCCCAGAAGACACGCGGTGGAATCCGTACCGAGCAAGGGAAAGCCGCCCTGCCTCAGACACTCAAGCAGGCGCAGGTAGTCATCGGCAGTGCCCAGCAGCCCCGCACCACCGGAAGCATAAGCCTGCGGATCACGGGCACGAGCTGTCGACAGCCAGGCATGACCGCTGTCGAGCACCAGCACATCATCGTCGTTCATCCGCTCAGGCCCGTCCGGGCCGTCCTTGTAGGCACAGGCCAGCCTTTCTTTGCCACACAGATCAAAACCTGTCGCGCTCATGCCCAGAGGTTCCGTCACCCAGCGAGCAATCGCCTGAGGCAGCGACAGCCCCGTTGCCTGCTCAATGACCGCCCCCATCACATCCGTGGCCAGCGAGTACCCCCAGCCCTGCCCCGGCTCGAACAACAGCGGCACGCTCGCCAGTCGTTCGAGATTCTGCTGCAGCGTCAGGGGCGCACGGTCCAGTCCGTCCGACACGCCGGCCATGACATAAGCATTGCCGGGGGGCTGCTCGAAGCCGTAGCTCAGGCCGGATGAATGCGACAGCAATTGCCGCAAGGTGATCGACGGCTCACGGCCATCGACCAGTCGCGGTCGAAACTGCCCGAGCCAGTCGGTCACCGGCCCCCCCAGCGACAGCACCTCCAGTTCGCAAAGGCGCAAGGCCGTGACCGACGTCAGCAGCTTGGTCAGGGAAGCCAGTCGAAACGGGGTGTCCCGCCTGACCGGCACACGATGCTCGCGATCGGCCCAGCCTCGGGCCGATGCATACCGAATCTCGCCCTGCTGAGCCACCCGCAATACACCGCCGACAATCGTGCCCCGGTCGACAGCGTCATGCCAGGTTTCAGCCAGACGCTCGATGACCTGCGCATCGATGGACGGCATGATCTAGAGCCCCCTGACTGCGTGGCTGAAAATCTGCGAGTAGACCTGCGCCGAGTGACGAATCGGGTTGGTGTGCGAGCAACCATCCTCGAAAGACATGCGACCGATCAGTTCCGCATCCCCCTCATCGATACCAATGGCACCGAGCGTATGCGGAATGCCGATCTGCTCACGCAGCTGCAACACCCACTCCATGACACCTCGGAAGCCCGGCGTGGGCAAACGCAGATCCACCGCCAGATCGTCCATCTGCCGGACCAGTGCCGATTCGTTGGCTTTCAGCACATAAGGCAACAGAATCGCATTGAGCAGACCATGATGCTGGTCGTACAACGCCCCCAGCGTCTGCGCGATGGCATGCACGCCTCCCAGCCCCCGCTGAAAGGCTGCGGCGCCCAGGCTGGAAGCCACCAGCATGTGCTGACGGGCTTCAAGATCCTGACCGTCGGCCACGACCCTGGGCAGGTAGTGCTTGATCAACTGCATGCCCTTGACCGCAGCGGCTTCGGCCAGCGGATGATAGACCGGCGAACAGTACGCCTCCATGCAATGGGTCAGCGCATCGGCCCCCGTCGCGGCGGTCAGGTGAGTGGGCAGGTCCAGGGTCAGATTGGCATCCAGAATGGCAATGCGCGGCATCATCCGGATATGCAGGATGGTGCGTTTGACACGTGCCTCCTCATCGGTGATCACCGAGGCCCGCCCGACCTCCGATCCCGTACCGGCCGTGGTGGGCAAGGCAATCACCGGAGCAATGCCCAGAGGATCGACCCGCAGGTGGTTCTGGTCCTTGTCCTCGAAGTCCCAGAGCGGGCGGGACTGCCCCGCCATCAGGGCCACCGCCTTGGCGGCATCGAGTGCGGAGCCCCCGCCAAAGGCGATGACGCCGTCATGATCGCCTGCCTTGTAGGCCTCCAGCCCCTGGGCGACATTGCCGCCGGTAGGGTTGCCCTTCACCTGGTCGAACAGCCCGCAATGCCCCAGCGCCTCCCGGCAATCGGCCACGGCACGGTGGATCATGTCGGTGCTGCCCAGAAACGTGTCGGTAATCAGCAGCGGGCGCTTGATCCCCGTCACCCGACACGCCTCGGCCAGTTCCCTGACACGCCCTGCCCCTACTCGCATCGCCGTAGGGTAGTTCCAGTCGTTCGTCTGCATGTGTCTATTCCTTCATGAATGCGGGAGAGGTTCAGTTGACAAGGCCGGCTGGCAGCAAGCCGATCAGCAGGCGCAAGCCGAACGCAACCATGAACAGGCCGGTGATGATGTCGATGGCTTTCTTCATCCGCTGATAGCGCTGTTGAACGGCCGGAATCGAAAACAGGGTCGCCAGCAGTACGAACCAGGAAATGGCCAGGACCGCAATGATCGAGACACCGGCCGTGCGCACCCACATCGGCATGCCCGGCGTGGTGACGGTCGTGAATACGCTGGTGTAGAACGCCAGCGCCTTGGGGTTGGTCATGTTGGTCAACAGCCCGAAACGGTAGGCACGCCCCAGGCTGCCGATTCCCAGGGACTGGATGTCCCGGGGCGCGGGTTGATTGCCCGCACTGCGCAGGCTCTTGCTGCCCAGCCAGGTCAGGTAGGTTCCACCGAGCAATTGCAAGGCCGGTTGCAACCAGGGCAGTTGCTGAAAGATCAGCCCCAGACTGGTGGCTGCCAGCAAGGCCCAGATGATACTGCCCGAGGCGACGCCCAGACCGGCACAGATACCCTGTTGTCGGGACTGGCTGAACGACAGTTGCGTAATGACCAGAAAATTCGGGCCAGGGCTGATGATCAAAACGATGAAAGCACCGGCAAGCGCAGTCAACAACGTGATCTCGTACATGGAGAGATATCCTTTCAATTCAATGAGTGATGGAGGTTTCGGTTTTTCGTTAAGGCCGGACGGCCGCTGTTTTCTTCGTGCCTAAAGCGCTCATGCACGACTCGACCGCCCGGCGCGCTTCGATCAGCGCCCGGCAGGCCGGGTCTGGCGTCGGGGCGTAGTGGTTGTAGAACGTGCAGCCTTCGACGGCAGGCCCCAGCACCCAGAGCCTGTGCTGCACCTTGCCGTCAGCGCCCAGCGCCCGCCCGACGCTGTCCGTCTCAATGCCGTCGGCGGGACAGGCATGGGCCGCACGCACCATCCCCTGGCGCTGCAAGTCCCGGACAAGGGGCTGATCGTTGTGCAACAGGCCGCTACGGGGGACACGGGCCTGGATCACGCTGTCGAACACGAGGTCCGAATCGCTTGCTCGGTCCATGGGCGGTAGAACCGTGACGACTCCCGCGTCGATCAATGCCAGCAGGTCTTCATGACGCTCCTTTTGCGGGCCGCCGACCAGACGGTTGGAGAGCGCCGCCCAGGTGCCATAGAACGCTTGCGTCGAGCGTTCCGTCAGGCCCTTGCGGTCAACCAGCATGCGCAACAGGTCGCGGTAATCGCGCCAGACCTCCAGGGCCTGCTTGAGCGGGCTACGTGCAGTGCCTCGACGACTGAGCGCCAGGTCATGCTCGATCCACTCACGGAACCAGCGACTGTAATCCTCGGGATTGCCGTGCCAGCGCTGGGTGACCAGCCATTGCCCCGGCTCGAACAGCCCCCATTGCCCGGCAAGCCGGGAAAAGAGTGCCTGTCGGGCCAGAGGGTCATTCGCCTCGCGAAGCCATTGCTGAATGCCCGCCAGTTGCCGAGGCGCTTCCAGACGAACCCTGGCCTGATAGAACACCCCGCGCATTTCGTCCTCGATCAGCGGCAGAATGTCGTGCTCAAAATCCAGTTGCCCGTTCGCGCGCTGTCGCCGCAAGGCCGCAATGGCCTCCGCCGTGAAAAACAGCCGAGGCAAGATCGGCTCTGTACCGGGCTCGCCCTGTGGCCGGGCGTGAAATGCCAGCCCTGAGCGGGAAAACAGGTAGATCTTCGGCTCACGCCCTGACGGCATGTAGCGCCAGCCGGCTACCCCGTCGGCAGGTACATACCGCCCGCCTCGCCCCTGAGTCAGGGCTGCCACGGTATCCATGGCGGTAAGCCCCAGCCCCTCGATGGCCACACGCTCACCGACGACTTCCGGTTCGGTCTGCCGGACATGGCCAGTGGTGAGAAACACCGCCTCGGTCGTGAGCTGTCGGCCACAAGAGGTTCGCAACCTGAAGCCCGGACCGTCTGGCAATGCCTCGCAACGGATGACCTCTTCAGCGTAATGGCGGACCTGAACATGGGCCGGACACTGCTCAAGCAGAACGCGATAGCTGTCCTGCAAGTAGAGCCCGAGCAACTTTCGCGGCACGAAATCGCCAAACGCAACCGGACGCCCACGTCCTCTGTCACAGGTATGTCCCCGCTCATCCAGGTGCACACCCTGTGCTGTACACCATTGCAGGAAGGTCATGCCCGCCGGCTCACAGACCGGAAACGCGCTTGAAAACGCCGAGAGCTGGCCGGCCATGGTGTTGAGCATCAGATAGTCCGGCTGTTCAATACCGTGCAGGCCGCTGCCGGGTGTCCGGGGGTCGAAGAGTTCGATCAGCCAGTGCTGCGCCGGGTCCTGGCGGGTCATGCCGATCAACTGTTCCAGAATGCTCAGCCCTCTGGAGCCCATGCCGATCAGGGCGACCTTGCGTGTTTCAGGTTCATCGCCCGGAAGGCTGTCTGCACGGCAATCAATGGATAAAGACTGCATGGGCATCACCACCGGTTCGATTCGAAAAAGAAACGGGGCACAGACGTGGCCGAGCATTCGTCGATTGCCTGACGATAAACCCGCTGCCCCACCGCCAGATCCAGCACCCCGAGGCCAAAGGGCGAAAAGATCACCGGCCGGTCGGGGTTCAGTTCGATCTGGCCCAGCATCAATTGCGCCAGGGTGCCGGTGATGAACGAGCAGTCCTGATACTGCTGCACCGCAAGGTGCACGGAGGTCTGGGCCTTGAGGCAATGCTCGACGTCATCGAGGATATTGTCGGCCTGGGCAATGATCTGCGGGCCGAGGTCACGCAGCGAGATATTGAGAATGATCTGCCCAAGGCGGAGCGGATAATCCTCGATATAGGGACTTGGCGCGGTGGTGGCGAACACCACCACATCGGCCTGCAGACAGCTTTCCAGGTCCGCGGGATGACTGTTCAGTTGATGGCGGGTCGAGGCATGCTCGATCAGTGCCAGCGCAGACTCGACATGTTTGTCGAACACGCTGATCTCGGCCATTTCCCAGCCATCGCTGACAAACATGTCCAGAATCGTGCGGGCAATGAAACCCGCGCCGATAAAGGCGATTCGACGGACACTGCGCTGTTGCCGGTTCAGCCAGCGTGCCCCCAGCACAGCCGACGCCGCTGTGCGCATGGCGCTGATGCGTGAAGCTTCCAGGCAGGCGAAGGCATAACCGGTCAGCGGATCGTTGAGAATCAACACCGCCGAGGCGCGCTGCAACCCCGATTCGATATTGCCGGGGAAACTGGAAATCCATTTGATGCCACTGACCGGCTGATCACCTGACAGGCTGGCCGGCAAGGCGATGATGCGGTTGGCCGGTGCCTGGGGAAAACGCAGGAAGTAACTGTCCGGGTTGATGGAGCGTCCCGCCTCATGTTCCAGGTAGGCACGCCGCACATCATCGATGCAGGCTTGCGGGTCGGTCGCCAGAATCCGGGACACCGCCTCGCCATCCACCACATGAAAAGGCGTCTGGCGCAGTCGCTCGGCCGCCAGCCAGGTGGTCCACTCGGGCACGATCGGCATGTCGGCCAGGGTCATGTCCAGCACTTCACGGCCAAAGCGCTGCTCGACCCATTGATCGTCATAAAGCGTGTCCAGATAACGCTCTCCCCAGTCCGGCGACAGGGCCACCACCACCGCACCGGGTTCGATCCGTTCACGCCAGGCATGCACGGCGGCAATCACCGTGGCTGTGGAGCCGCCGACCAGCAGCCCCTTGGTACGTGCCAGTACACGACACATGGCCACGGTGCGCGATTCCGGCACCATTTCCAGGGCGTGAATGCCTTCGGCACTGAAGATCGGCGGTTTCTGACTGGTACCGAGCCCCGGAATGAAACGCCGGCTGGCCGGGGTGTTGAAAGTCACCGATCCGACGCTGTCCACGGCGATGATCCGGGTGGTCGGATGATGCCGCTGGAAATACTGCACGCAGCCCATCAGGGTACCGGTCGTTCCGGCGCCGACGAACAGATAATCCACATGCCCGAAGTGCCGGGCGATCGAACGGGCGGTCGTCCGTGCATGGGCTCGCGGGTTGGCCGCGTTTTCATACTGGTTGAGCCACACATAGCGCGGATCGCTGCTGAGCTTGTCCCGGATCAGGGCAATGCGCGTTCCCAGAAAGCCGCCGTTGGCATCCGGTGTATCGACCTGGATCACTTCGGCGCCATAGGTGCGCATCATGCGGATGTTGTGACTGGAGCTGTTGGGATCGACCACGCAGGTGAACCTGATCCCGCGTTCGGCACAGATCATCGCCAGAGCCACGCCCAGGTTGCCCGAGGATGACTCGATCAGGATGGTGTCCGGACCGATCAGGCCACGGCCTTGCAGATCGTCCACCAGGCCGATGGCAGTCTTGAGCTTGATTGAACCGGCCGGGTTGAGCGATTCCATTTTCAGGAAAAAGTCCTGTCCGACGCCCGAGACCTTGAGAAAAGTCTGGTCGTGAACGATATCGGAAAGAGTGTCGTACATGAGGTTCACTTCACTGTGTCAGAAGCGGAGCATCGATCGGGGTGTTGAGGCTGTGCTCGAGTGCATGGGCGATACGTTCGGCTCGCAACGCCATCAGGGAGAACGACTGACTGTCACTGATGCCATGGCTGCGCTCGGACAACCCGTTGACCCAGACGCTGACATCGCACTCGCCCCGGGTCGCGACGTTGTAGTCCCGGTCGATGACCAGACCGCCATCAATGTCCGCCTTGAGCCATGGCTGCAGATTGCTCAGCAGCGGCGGAATCAGGTATTGCTGATAGCCCGTCCCCAGCACGATCACGTCCACGTCGAGTGTCTGGGTGCGCTGGCTGAAGGTGTCGGTCAGGACCACCCGGTAACCGTCCTCGGTCTTCTCGACCTGAGAAACGACCTGGTAGGCATAGGTCTGCAAACGCTTGCGACCGGCAATGGCGTCCTCATAGATCAGCGAAAACAGCTTCTGGCTTTCGTCCGGGTCGATGCCGGCGTAGTTGGTGGAACGGCTCCAGTCCAGAAAGCGATGGCGAGCGGCATGATTCAGGCTGTGGAAGTAATCCACATGGTCCGGCGCGAACACCCGGTTGGGAAACTGGCCCAGTTGCGTCAACTTGAAACCTGCCGAGCGGTGCACCGAATGCACCTCGATGTTCCTGTCACGCCCGATCAACTCCAGTACCGACTCACTGGCACTCTGTCCGGAGCCCAGCACCAGCCAGCGTTTGGGCAGGCTGTCACCCAGGGCGTTGAGTCGTGTCAGGAATTGCGAGGTGTGGAACAGGGTCGGGCTCAGTAGCGCCTGAAACTCCACAGGCACTCTGGGTGCGCTGCCACTGGACAGCACGAGATTGCGTGTATTGAAACTGGCGTCTGGGGTCTTGACCTGAACCGCGCACAGACGCCCGTCGCGGATCACAGGCAGGATTTCAGTGACCGGGGCATTGAAGTGTGTGTGCCGGTCCACTTGCCGGGATACCCAGCCGACATAGTCCGACCACTCATGACGACTGGCCGGACGCCCCAGCAGGCCGAAGTCGAACATGCGCCCCTGACTCTTGAGGTACATGGCGAACGAAAAACGGCTGCGGGGATTGCGCGGTGTGACCAGATCACGAAAGACATGGTGATTGATATCCGTGCCCGACAGCAGAAGTTCGCGGTGCCATTGCGTGTCCTCTGCGGCTTCCAGATAACGGACATCAAGCGTCGACAAGGAACCGCCCTCTTCCCGTGCGTCCTCGAATACACAGGAAAGTGCAATGCCGGCGGGCCCAAAACCGATGCAGACAGCATCGGTATCCATCGTGTGCGGTGCTAAGTTACCCATGAAATAACCTTCCTTAGAACGGGAATGAATGGCTGTAGGCAGATAAAGGTGTTGCGTTACTCAATGACCGGTACGAGCCCTCTCTCGCCCAGCCTCCAGACACGGTTGAATGCCCCTCGGCACTCGCCTTGATCGAAGCTGACAAGGCCCAGTGGGGTGTTGAACGAGGTGCTGTTCAGGGCATTCAAGAGTTCCGACTTGCGCCATGTGTTGTTGGCCAGTACCGACAACACGTAAAACATCAGCATGCTTTCGCGGTAGTAGGTTTCCGGCCTTGCGCCGAACAGCATTTGGTGGAGTACGTGACCAGGGCACTGCGAGGTCTCGGTATCGCCACAGGCCACGCCGAAGCCGACGACATAGGTATTGCAATCCTGCGCCGCAGCGACGCCCAGATAGGGCGATGCCGCATCGTCGGTCAGCACCAGAGGCCTGGTGCTGCCGGCCTGGCGTCTTGCCTGCCAATGTTCGCGGCTGGCCTGTAGGCGACCGGCAAACACTTCGACCTGTGACTGCTCGCGCTCGAAGACCCGATGCAACCCCGCATGTGTCGCAGCCCGGGCAATGGCCTGGGCCAGGGCCTGACCATGAGCGCTGTCATCGGCGTCAATGTGCAGGGTGTGCCATTGACGGGCTTTCAGCCATGCCAGCAGGTCCCCGGCCAGTTGTCGGTCCGACGGACAAAAGCGAAAGGCGTTGTGATGCTCGAGCGTCAGGCAGTCGATGGTGGCGGCCGGGGTCAGCAAGGCAATGCCTGCCTGGCGATAGAGCGCCGCCGCACTCACGGCCGCATCGGAAGAGAAATGCCCGACCACCAGGTCCGCGTCCCATTCGATCATCTGCCGCGCCACCTCGGCCCCTCGCCTGGCGTCGGCCCCATCGTCGAGAAAGTGCCACTCCACCCTGGCCAGCCCCGGAATGAAGTTACGGGCAACCGCCAGAGCCCTGAGAAAGGTTCGGGCGTGAGGCGTGTCCTCAGGGTTGAATAACGCACTGACGCCGACCCGCAATGCACGCGGTTTCGGTAATGCCGTCATGGTTGTACCCCCGGACTGGCAGCCTGACCCCGGCTGCGCTCTGGAGACAGGGCCGCCCAGTCACGGTTCGGCTCCTGACCCGCCAGATGGCAGCGCAACTGATCAAAGGCAATCTGCGCAATGCCCGGCGCGAACTTGAAACCAAGCCCGGACATCCCGGTCGCCATGTACACCGGACTGTGTGGGTCGCAAAATCCCACCAGCGGCCGGCAATCGGGGCTGTAGCTGTCAAAGCCCGGCAGTACATCCAGTACGCAGACCTCGCCATCGGAGACAGATGTCGACAATTGCGCCACACGCTGCCCCGCATCCCTGGCATGACGCTCATCGGGCTGCTCCAGGCTTTCGGGCCATGCGCCGCTGTCCCGCAAGCCACAACCGGTCTGGACGATAGCGCGCGTCAGGGGAATTCCGTAAGTCTGGGTGACCGCATCGATGACCGGCATCGGCCAGGTGCTTTCGGTCATGACCCGTGCCAGGGGGATCGAGCGGGTTTCGAGCCCGAAATCCATTTCGGGCAACAGGCGTTGACTCCAGGCCCCGGCCGCCACGACGACCGCCCGGCAACGCAAGGTCGCACTGCCCAGCTCGATACGGACATCATGGCTGGACCGGCAGTCGATGGACTTGACCTCGCAGTGCTCCAGCAACAGCCCGTATTGGCGAACCACATTGCTCAGCAGGGCCACCGCCTGACGCACATTGCCCACGCAGGCCCGAGGCTCGAACAGGTTGATCCGCGCTTCGCCCTGGCCGTGCGGATAATGCACGCCGTCGAGTTCGTCCGTACCGATCAGGTGCATGGGATAGCGCACCCTGGCGTGTTGCCTGATCGCGCTCCAGATGTTTTCCAGTTGATCGGGAGCCGTGCGGTAGATCATTCCGGTACGGCGCAACGAGCTGGAATAGGTGGTGGCAAAGATGCCCTCTTCCATCAAACCGATGGAGTAGGCCGCCAGCTCCATCAGCAAGGGGTCGGTGTCGTACAGACGCACCAGCCCGCCGGAGTAGCCGCTGGCCCCCAGGGCACCCGCCGCACCTTTGTCGATCAGCGCCACGGATATACCGGTGCTGCTCAGTTTCGCGGCAATGCTCGCGCCCACGATACCGGCGCCAATGACGGCGACTTCATAATCGATGAACATCGAAATGTTCCTGTTCAGATGGAGTATTCAGCGGCCGAGCCAGACATGACCGTGGCATTGACCCGCGCTTCGGGCAGCCCGAATGCCGTGATCAGGCGTGCCGACATGTCGGGGATCAGTGACTTGCCGATCACCGCGATGAACGCGGCCAGGTGAATGACCGGACGCCCTTCGGCAAGTCGGGTACGGGTGATGGCAATCACATCCAGCAGCACCCGGGCCATCCCCTTCATGGAGAAATGCCCGGGGTCCGACGCCTTGCTCCATGAAAGACGCAAGGCCTCCAGCAGCCCCGCGTCCTGCCCGCAGATCCCGCTCCACCAGCAGTCGTCGCAGCGTTGTCCCGCGTCCAGCAGGGCCGGGAAGAATTCGTTGAATACCCCCTGACGCCATGCCAGGAAGTGCGCCAGACGGAAATCGCCTTCGCTTTCTTCCGGAGCGATGCTGGCCAGGTACAGGCGCGCGCTGTCTGCGCAGGCTTCACGGGCCAGGTCCCCCACCCAGATGGCATGGTTGCGGCTGGTCGAAAGGTTCAGGCCGTCAAGCTTGAGAAACTGGTTCGGCATGAAACGCTGGTTGACCCTGATGTCATCCAGGGTCGCCAACTGGGCCGGATAGACAATGGCGTGGCTGAATACACAGTCGAACCCCAGAAAATGCACCAGCGTCCCCTGCCCCGACTGCCAGTACTGGCGAAACAGCTCGGGGCGGCCAACGCGATCGGCATACTCACGGAAAGCCGCCATGTAACCCGCCAGCCCCATGAACCAGGTGTGCACGCGGCAGGAACCGTCGGTTTCAAGGTCCAGCCCGCCGTCTTCCGGGCGTGTCACGCCCCAGTCATGCAGATGCTCCAGGGTGTCGCGCAGCCAGTTGTCCAGCGGCTTGCGCCATTGGCGGCCCAGCAGCCTGTCGCGCAGGACGGGCTTGAAGGCTGCCAGCTTCATGAAGGCGCGATGCGTGCCTTTCCACTGCGAAGGCTTCCTGCACAGTTTGCAGTGCAGATCGGTCATCCGTTCGGCATCCGGTGCCTGCGCACAGTTCTCGCACTGACTGGCATCGGACTCGGCCCCGCAGTAATTGCAGTTGCCCCGGGCAAAGGCTTCATAGCCCCATACGCGACAATCCGGGCAATACGGCTCCTGCGAATCGCGAAACTCGATATAGCCTGACTTGCGGACCTTGCCGAATACCTCGCTGACGGCCTGGGCGAACCAGGGGTTGTCGTAAGGCCGCATCCAGTTGTCAGGCTTGATATTGATTGCTGCGAGCGAAGCTTCTATCCGGTCGGAATTGCGGTTGGCCAGTTCCACAGGATCGACTCCCGACTCCAGGCCTTTGCGCAGCATGTAGGACTGGTAATCGTCGGAGTAGGAAACCAGTACACAGTCGTGGCCACGCTGGCGTTGAACGCGGGTGAAGACATCGGCCGCCAGGAAAGGACCGGCAATATGCCCGATGTGCAGGTCGCCGTTGGGGGTCGGCGGCGTGATGGTCACGATGTACTTAGTCATTGAGGCACCCTGTCGTTTCGTTGTGTTGCTCGACAAAGGCACTCACGTAATTCATGTCCCACCAGACCACGTAGAAATGAAAGTCCTCATCGGAATCATTGATGACGTAATGGTTGGTGTGTTTGGGAATCGCCGCGATGTCCCCGACGGCAAACTCCATCTCACGCTCACCGACCACCAGGCGGGAACGCCCCTTGATGGCGATGAAGATTTCCTGATCGATCTGAGTGTGGGCTTCACTGCTCGTGCCGGGCCTCACGACGCACCAGCCACCGGCAAACGGCATCGGATAGCCTTCCCATGGCAGTAGACGACTGCCATCGAGCCCGTACTCGTGAACCAGGCCATCAAAGTTGGTCTTACGGTGAATCTCGAACTTTTCCATGCTCAAACCCGTGCGTTGTAGACGGGCAAAGCATGAATATGGCGAAAATTCCTGGCTATCCGGACGCTGGATAAGTCAGGGAGCAGAAATCGATTCTTTAGATGGAAAATGACGAACGACCAGCGCTGTGCAGCGCCTGACCTGGGCGATGGGCGCTATCGGAACTTCGCTTTTTCGCGTCGGAACATTAGAAGCAAGGCAGCTGGAACTGCCTTCAACTTCCGTAGGAAAACGCTTGAATGGAAAGCGTGGCAGGGTCTTGAGCATGCAAGCAGTGCGTAATGATAGTCACTATCACCGATGCTGATAATGGATTGTGTCGGATGGGTGTTACCGTTGCCGCGATGACTGAACACGTGAATGGGCCTGCGAATCCGCGTCGCAGGCCTGGCTACCTGCTCTACTTCATCACTCCTTTGGTTAGATCTTTAAGCCATCTCACATCAGTGCGATGGCTTTTTTTTGCTCCCGAAGCTTCGGCCCTGGTGCCTCTGTGACTGCCCTTCGGGCAACCCGCCGTAACAACTTTCAACTTGAGGAATGGGCTGGGTGAGATAGGTTTTTGAATGTTTCTCACGTCACAAGACAGGCATTTCAATGTCCACCCCATCTGCTCCCACCCTCCGAGACGCCGAGTACGGTGCCGAATTCTGGCTCATTGCCAATCAGGTCGGTAAACGTACCGAAAGCGAGCGCCTGATGAATATCCAGTCAGGCTTTGCCCCCGGCTGGATACGCTCGATACGCGAGGCTTTCCGGCTCAGCAGCGAGCAGCTTGAAAGACTGCTCAATGCATCGACCTCCACCCTGGAGCGCCGCCAGCGTCAGCAACAGCCTCTGGACACGGTCGCTTCGGAGCGTCTTGACCGGATTGCGATGATTGCCACCCAGGCCATGGAGCTTTTCGAGACACCGGAGCTTGCCCGTCACTGGATGCTGACAGCCAATGCAGCCCTGGATCAGCAATGCCCTCTGTATCGCTGTGAAACCGAGATCGGCGCGATGCAGGTCCGCAGGCTCCTCGCCGCCATTGCCCATGGCGGGGTCGTTTGATGGAAGTCTGGAGAATCACGGCGGCACGATTTGCCACAGACCTGAGCGGCCAGGGCGCGGCACTGTTTGGCGGGCGCTGGAATCACATGAAGCACAAGGCGCTTTACGTCGGCATGACCCCGGCGATCTGTGCACTGGAAACCTTCACTCATTGCACCGAAGTCCCGCGCTTTGCATTGAAGCTTGTGCAGATAAGGCTGCCGGACGAGCCGGAGCTCTATCAAGAGGCCGATGTGAACCTGCTCGGTGACGGCTGGGCCCGCAAGCCGGCCGATATCCGCAGCATGGACTTCGGCACTGCCTGGCTCAGACAAGGGCAGCAACTGGGACTGATCGTGCCGTCCTCGGTACTGCCCCAGGCTCGTCACATCATGGTCAACCCGTTGCATCCCGCCGCTGAGCGAATCGAGATACTGGCCGTCATGGATTTCTCCCTGACGGCCCCGCACTCAACGACGGATATCGACCACCACGCGACCACGCACCTGCCCGGCAATCAACTGCGGTGCGATATCGATGACTTCGCTCAAGCCAATCTCGCGGCTGATCAGTGGCAATAGCGATACATCCAGGTCACGGGCCAGCTGTGCCCAGGCCTCCAGGCGGTCCTCGCGAGGCCGGGTGACGCTGTCGATACCGGCCAGTGTCACGCCTCGCAGAATGAAAGGTGCAACGGAGCCCGGAAACTCCATGCCCTGCGCCAGACCGCAGGCTGCCACGATACCCCGGTAACGAATACCCGCGCAGACGTTGGCCAGCGTATGGCTACCGACCGAGTCGATGGCAGCAGCCCATTGTTCCTTCGCCAGCGGCCGCCCCGGCTCGGACAAACTGGCCCGATCGATGATCTGCGCCGCGCCCAGTTGTTTCAGGTAATCACTCTCCGCCGGGCGGCCGGTAGAGGCCACGACCCGATAACCGAGCCTTGCCAGCAGGGCGACCGCAAAACTGCCCACACCGCCATTGGCACCGGTGACCAGGACATCACCGCTGTCGGGCGTCACGCCATGTTTCTGCAAGGCGATGACCGCCAGCATTGCGGTATATCCCGCCGTCCCGATGGCCATGGCCTGGGTCGGCGTGAACGCTTCAGGCAGCGGAATCAGCCATTGACCTTTCAGCCGGGCCTTTTCAGCCAGACCACCCCAGTGCCCCTCTCCGACACCCCAGCCATTGAGCAACACCTGATCGCCTACCTTGAATTCCGGTGTATCGCTGCTTTCGACTGTCCCGACCAAGTCGATCCCCGGCACCATGGGAAAACTGCGCACGACCGGGCCTGCCCCCGTGATTGCCAGGGCATCCTTGTAATTGAGGGTGCTGCTGGAGACTCGAACCGTGACATCGCCCGGCGGAAGGTGTGTGTCATCGATGTCCGACAGGCTGGCGTGATAGCCCTTGTCGTCCTTGTTGATCAAAATGCCTTTGAACATGGAAACCTCCAATTTAGACCGATCGTCTTTAAATAGGCCCGAGCAATCACTGCGGCAGTCCGCGGAGAAAGCCGGCAATAAAGGTATTCAAGGGGATATCGCCTCTGACCAGGCGGGCACGCAATACGGCACCTTCCCATCCGATCCAGAAAAACGCTGCCAGCTCGTCACAATCCGCATTCACAGCCAGCTCACCCGCCTGCTGCGCAGCCTTCAGGCAACGAGCGAGCTTCGATTGCCAGTCCTGCAGAATCTGCTCCAACGCCTCACGAAAACCATCGGGCAGCACACTGATCTCCTGCCCCAGATTGCCCACCATGCAGCCGCGCCGGTACTCATGCCGCGCCATGCCACTTTTGGCGCTTTGCACAAAGCCCACCAGACGCTCCAGCGGAGACAGCGACTCATCCAGCAGCCAGCGGTCCAGACGACGGGCGAAGTAGTTGGCGTAACTCTCCAGCACCACCCGGCCAAAGGCTTCCTTGCTTTCAAAGTAGTGATAGAAGGAGCCCTTGGGAACACCCACTTCCTTGAGGATGTAGTCGATGCCCGTGGCCATGAACCCCTGCTCGGTCAGGACCTCAAGCCCACGGCGGATCAGGGCTTCACGGGTTTCCAGGTTCGCGCGGTCGACCTTGGGCGGACGGCCCGGGCGTCGGGGTTTATCAGCGAGTGAAGCAATGGATGTCGTCATGGCGGCAATATTAGACCGACCGTCTCAAAAGTCAAACCGGCATCCTGTGCAGCGGACGCAAGGGTTGCCAAACACGATGACAGCGCGCTCAATAGCCGTTTGACTGCCTCGACATGGAGCCTGCGGAATGAGTGTATGGCCAGATAAACGCATCCTTGATCTGTTCTCGATCCAGTTGCCGATCCTGCAAGCGCCCATGGCGGGCGCAACCGGGTCGGCCATGGCGATTGCCGTCGGCAACGCCGGCGGTCTGGCCTCCCTGCCCTGCGCAATGCTGAGCCCGGAACAGATTCGCGAGGAAGTGGCGCTGATCCGCCAGCACAGCCGTGCGCCCCTGAACCTGAACTTCTTCTGCCACACGCCTCCCGCCCCTGATCCGGAACGGGCCGAACGCTGGAAACAGGCCCTGCAACCTTACTATCAAGAGCTGGGGGCCGATTTCGAGGCACCCACGCCGGTTTCCAGCCGGGCACCCTTCGATGCGCAGAGTTGCGCACTGGTCGAAGCCCTCAAGCCTGAAGTCGTGAGCTTCCATTTCGGGCTTCCCGAGCCTGCCTTGCTGGATCGGGTCCGGGCGACCGGTGCCAGAATCATTTCCTCGGCCACGACCGTGGACGAAGCCGTATGGCTTGAGCGCAACGGTTGCGACGCAATCATTGCCATGGGCTATGAGGCCGGCGGCCATCGCGGCATGTTCCTCAGCGACCAGCTTCATACCCAGGTCGGCACTTTTGCCCTGATACCGCAAATAGCCAATGCCGTCAGCGTGCCGGTCATTGCTGCAGGAGGCATTGCCGAAGGCCGCAGTGTCGCCGCCGCCTTCATTCTGGGTGCCTCGGCAGTGCAAGTGGGCACCGCCTACCTGTTCTGCCCGGAAGCCAAAGTCAGTCCACTTCATCACCAGGCATTACGCAGCGCCAAAGACAGCCAGACGGCATTGACCAACATTTTCACGGGACGCCCGGCACGGGGCATCGTTAACCGGATCATGAGCGAAATGGGTCCCATGAGCGCCATGGCTCCAGACTTTCCTCTGGCCGGAGGTGCGCTGACCCCGCTTCGTGCCAAGGCAGAGCCTCAGGGCAATCCGGGCTTCATGAACCTGTGGGCTGGTCAGGCAGTGGGCATCAAACACGAGCTATCGGCTGCCGCCCTGACACGGCAACTGGCTGAAAACGCTTTGAAAATACTGTCCGGCCATTGAAACATTGCTTCCCTGAGGGGGTGTCATCGCTATATATTTAAATACATAGCGAATGGCCGCTAATCGTTTTCGCGTCCACCTCCCCCCCTCAGCAAGACACCCTGGAGCTGTTTCCATGCGAGTTTCCCTGCCACGCCTGCCCCTCAAATCGCTTGCCATCGCCCTCGCCGCCCTAGGCATGTCCTCGGCCTTTGCCGATGAAGTGCAAGTTGCCGTCGCCGCCAACTTCACGGCACCAATCCAGGCCATCGCCAAGGATTTCGAGAAAGATACAGGGCACAAGCTGGTTGCGGCCTTTGGTTCGACGGGCCAGTTCTATACCCAGATCAAGAACGGTGCCCCCTTCGAGGTGTTCCTGTCTGCCGACGACACGACACCCGCCAAGCTTGAGCAGGAAGGCGATATCGTCAAAGGCTCACGCTTCACTTATGCCGTCGGCACCCTGGCACTCTGGTCGGCCAAGGGCGGTTATGTCGACAGCAAAGGCGACGTGCTCAAGGCCAACCGGTATCAGCATCTGTCCATCGCCAATCCCAAGGCAGCGCCTTACGGCCTGGCTGCCACGCAAGTGCTGGGCAAGCTGGGACTGACCGATGTCACCAAAGCCAAGATCGTCGAAGGCCAGAACATTACCCAGGCCTATCAATTCGTTTCCACCGGCAATGCCGAGCTGGGTTTCGTCGCCCTGTCGCAGATCTACAAGGACGGCAAGCTCACCAACGGTTCTGCCTGGATCGTACCGGCCGAACTGCATGACCCCATCAAGCAGGACGCGGTGATCCTCAATAAAGGCAAGGACAACGCCGCCGCCAAGGCGCTGGTCGAATACCTCAAGGGGCCTCAGGCGGCCAGCATCATCAAGTCTTTCGGGTATCAACTGTAAATGCCGCTGGGAAGTGCCGATCTTGCCGCCATCTGGCTGACGCTGAAACTGGCGTCGCTGACCACCGTCATATTGCTGGTGATTGGCACTCCCATCGCCTTATGGCTGGCCAGGACCCGCTCCTGGCTCAAGGGACCGGTCGGTGCGGTGGTTGCCTTGCCACTGGTGCTGCCGCCGACGGTCATCGGTTTCTATCTGCTGCTGTTGCTGGGGCCTAACGGCTTTGTCGGTCAGCTCACGCAAAGCCTGGGGCTGGGTACTCTCACGTTCAGCTTTACCGGGCTGGTGATCGGCTCGGTCGTGTACTCGATGCCTTTTGTCGTGCAGCCGCTGCAAAACGCCTTCGTGGCCATCGGGACGCGCCCGCTGGAAGTGGCTGCAACCTTGAGGGCCGGCCCCTGGGATACCTTTTTCAATGTGGTGCTGCCACTGGCAAGACCGGGATTCATCACCGGTGCCATTCTCGGTTTTGCCCATACCGTGGGCGAATTCGGCGTGGTGCTGATGATCGGCGGCAACATCCCCGAAAAGACCCGTGTGGTGTCGGTGCAGATATTCGATCACGTCGAATCCATGGAATACCTGCAAGCCCACTGGCTGGCGGGCGCCATGCTGGTCTTTTCATTTCTGGTTCTTCTGGCGCTCTACTCAAGCGGCAAATCCAGAGCAGGTTGGAGTTGATTCATGGCATCGTCCATCGCCGTGCGCCTGCACATGGCCTTTCCTTCTTTCAACGTGAACGTCGACCTGTCCTTGCCCGGTACGGGCGTGACGGCGCTCTATGGCCCATCGGGGTCGGGCAAGACCACCTGCCTGCGTTGCATTGCCGGGCTGGAAAAAGCCCAACAGAGTTTTATCCGGGTCAATGACGAGGTCTGGCAGGATGCTGACAAAGGGATCTTTCTTGCACCGCACAAGCGTCCGATCGGCTATGTCTTTCAGGAAGCCAGCCTGTTTGAGCACCTGACCGTGCGCGGCAATCTGGAGTTCGGCCTGAAGCGCATCCACAAGAGCCAGCGCAGCGTGCAGTTGCCGCACGCAACCGAATTACTGGGCATCGATCATCTTCTCGATCGTCTGCCAGACAGACTTTCCGGCGGAGAACGCCAGCGTGTCGGCATTGCCCGCGCCCTGCTGACCAGCCCCCGCCTCATGCTGCTCGACGAACCACTGGCCGCCCTGGACAGCAAACGCAAGAGCGAGATCCTGCCCTATCTGGAGCGCCTGCATAACGAGCTGGAAATCCCCATGCTCTACGTCAGCCATTCGCAGGATGAAGTGGCGCGTCTGGCCGATCACCTCGTCCTGCTCGAAGAAGGCAATGTTCTGGCCAGCGGCCCGATAAAGGAAACCCTCGCCAGGCTTGATCTGCCTCTGGCCATGGGCGACGATGCTGGCGTGGTGATAGAAGGCACCGTCAGCGCCTATGACAGCCACTACCAGTTATTGACCGTGACGCTGCCCGGCAGCCAGCTGCCGCTGACCGTGGCCCATGCCGAACTGGCACCGGGCAAGACCTTGCGCGTCAAGGTTCAGGCCCGGGATGTCAGCCTCAATCTGCAGGCGGACAACCAGAGCAGCATTCTCAATCGACTGCCCGTGACCGTGGTCAGCGAAATGACCGCGGACAATACCGCACACATGCTGGTGCGACTGGATGCCGCCGGAACGCCCTTGCTGGCGCGTATCACCCGCTATTCCTACGACAACCTGCGGCTTTATCCAGGGCAGCAACTCTGGGCACAGATCAAGGCTGTCGCGGTACTGGCATGAAATAATGGGCACCTCATGGGGTCGGCATGGTCAGTGGAGATAACCGCCCCGGAAACGTCCCCATGCCCTGTCTACCTGCCTTGCCTGCCCTGCATTATGTCGATGACACCCTGCCCGGCTTCACCCGCCGGGTCCTGAGAGGCAAATTTGCCTACTTCGATACAAACGGCCAACGCCTCCGCGATGAGGTCGAGATCGCACGCATCAATGCCCTGGCCATACCGCCGGCCTATACCGACGTGTGGATCTGCGCCGACCCGGCCGGGCACCTGCAAGCCACGGGGCGCGACGCACGGGGTCGCAAGCAATATCGCTATCACCCCCACTGGCGAACCCTTCGCGACGAGAACAAGTATTCACGCCTGATCGATTTCGGCCATGCACTGCCCAAGGTCCGCAAACAGATCGAAACGCAGTTGGCGCAACCCGGCATCGGCCGCGAGAAAGTCATGGCGACAGTCATTTCACTGCTGGACGCGACCCTGATCCGCATCGGCAACAGCCGCTACGCCAAAGAGAACCGCTCATACGGCCTGACGACATTGCGCAACAAGCATGTGGAGGTACGCGGCACACAAGTCCTGTTCGAGTTTCGAGGCAAAAGCGGCATAGAACACCGCGTCAGCATCAAGGATCGGCGCTTGGCCACCGTGATCAAGCGCTGCATGGAATTGCCGGGGCAGCACCTCTTCCAGTATCTGGATGATGACGGAGAGCGCCATACCGTCAGTTCCTCGGATATCAATGCCTACCTGCAAACCCTCACCGGCGCAGACTTCACCGCCAAGGACTATCGAACCTGGGCAGCCAGCGCACTGGCACTGGCCACCCTGCGCAAGCTGCACTGGGAACCGGAGGCCGATGCCAAGAAACACATCGTCGACATGATCAAGGCCGTATCCCGCCAACTGGGCAATACACCTGCCATCTGCCGCAAGTGCTACATCCACCCGGCCGTGCTCGAAGGATTCCTGCTCGGCGACCTGGCAAAGCTGCCCAGAACCCGGCAACGCAAAGGGTTGCAGCGCGAGGAAGTCGCCCTGACGCACTACCTGCGCAGTCTGACGCAACGTGCCGAAAAATCAGAAGACCAGTAGCCATACCCACACACCGGCTCATTGACCAGAACCTGCAGCATCCTCACAAGCAATATTCGTAGCCCCATGATTTACAGAGACTTTTCATTTCGCACCAAAAGTAACATCTTGTGCCATCTGAAGGCCTTGCGCGCTTGCTTCATGGGGACGGGATGTATATATTCGCTGCCTTGGCGCTACCGCCCCGATGGCGAAATTGGTAGACGCAAGGGACTTAAAATCCCTCGTCCTCTGGACGTGCCGGTTCGACCCCGGCTCGGGGCACCATCTATCAATCAAGGGCTTGCATGAGGAAACTCGGCAGGCCTTTGGTGTTTTTACGGTCTGCAATCCCTGGCAGCACAGCCTGCTTCTTGATGGACTGGAATCATCCCCTTCCTGAACGCTCGATGGCATTGCTCAGTACAACTGCTGCAGACATGTTTGAAAATGGAGTTTTAACGTGGTCGATAGCGTAGATGTGTCACTGCAGGTGAACGATGACGTGCCTCGCAGGTTTTCAGTCTCTACATGTGAAAAGTGGATTCAGGACGAGACGCAAGCCTGGGGCTGGTTAAGAAACGTCGAAAGAAATATTAGTGGATTTACAAGAGAGCTTTATAGAGCCTTATTCCACGCTCCCCTTTCAGAACTAAAAACAACGCTTGCCGCAAATAATGAGAAAAGCATCATCCTGAAAATAGGTCGTGATGCCTTGCCTTACGTTAGCAGCACCAGTGCTGACGGAATACTCATAAACAATGTCCGAGAACATTATGGTCCGATTGTCGCCGCCATCGCTTTGGTGTACCTGCACCCTCAAAATCGTACAGCATTCAACAATAGCAACTACCTATTGCAGGAAATAGACAGTTACCCTTACGAGAAAAGCCTCGGCATACACATCGCTATACAGAATCAGACTACTTACGAATT
This sequence comes from Pseudomonas sp. NPDC089734, assembly GCF_044748865.1. Classification (NCBI taxonomy): domain Bacteria; kingdom Pseudomonadati; phylum Pseudomonadota; class Gammaproteobacteria; order Pseudomonadales; family Pseudomonadaceae; genus Pseudomonas; species Pseudomonas sp. NPDC089734. The sequence continues at coordinate 306,112 of NZ_JBIVGV010000004.1, forward strand.
CACCAGACAGTCCCACATGGACAGACTGCACTCACTATCTGAGGAGTTCGAGTCTCGCTCCCAAGAAGTCAAGAGAGCTATCGAGTTTGAGGCCACTAACGTTGAGATTGACGCAATGGCCATGAAAGACAAGGTTCACAAAGACTCGATCAAACTCAAGTCCACTTTGAGACGAAGAGCGGCCTCCTATAAAAGGTATGCCAGACGAGCTGCCGCACTGGCAGATAAAGAGTTTCAGGATGCCAAGCGGGACCTGACGAGTGCCAGGGATGCATTCAATCTCAAGATAGACCTCGACACCTCAGTCTCTTACTGGGAAAACAGAAAGACCAGTCACACCAAACAGAAAAGATGGTGGCTAGGCATCGCAACCTCATTGATGCTCCTCATGTTTTTGGGGGCCATCTTTTTTCTCGATATAAAAGAGTCAAAACATGATCTCCCACAAAACGCAACGGCTGCCAAAGTAGACACAGCAGAAAAAGCAGAAATAAAGGCAGCGATTATACCCGCAGAGCCAAACGGCACGACCGCCATTGTCAGCGCGATTGCCGAGCTGACAAAAGCGGCATTGCTCATTACCTTGATAGGCGTCGGGATAAGAATTGCCCTCAGGCAATTCAACACGCATTCACAGCTTGCACTTGAGGCCGAAGAAAGAATCACATTTACCAAGACTTACCTGGCACTCTTGAACGAAGGCAAGCTGAAGGACGAAGCGGACCGGAAACTGGTGCTGGAGTCACTCTTCAAACCTTCCCAGGCTATTGCTGGCCCTGAGGTAGGTTTTTCGACACCGATAGAACTTATCTTGAAAACCATCGGAGACAGACGTCCCACTTGAAACACATGTCCCGGATTTGATGAGAAAACTTACCCAGAGTTTCAAGCTCTGGGTAAGCCCATCAGCGGCTAAGGGCATTCACACGTGGTCGGGCCAAAAACCGGACCGCTGCATGGGTCCTTGGATGGACCAAATACCGGACATGCGGCTTGAGCGTTCAGCGAGAAACCACACAGCAGCACTACAGCCAACATCATTTTCTTCATTTTCGACCTCCTGGTCAGTGATAAAACAGTCCGTGTCTTTTTAGGTAGCGGCATACCAAGGGTCAGGCCGTCGTTCTTACAGGGTTCTTGGTGAGTTCCTGTACCAATTGCGCAGCGGTCTCTTGCAATGCAGCCGTCGTATTCGCTATCTGAGCCTGAAGCCCTGTGACTTGCGCCATTTTTTCCTGCTCAGACTCCGTTTTGCGAGCCTGAACTTGTGCCAGCATCTTTTGCTCGGCAGCAAGCTGTTTTTCGAGCTCCTTGATCCGTTGCTGAAGCATCGACGCTGTCAGACTCATTCCGCCACCACTACCTCCCCCGGCGGCTCCTGACTTCTGGCTGCCCTTGCTATCGCTTGCAGCCTCGACAACGCCCTTGTCTTCGCTTTTGCTTTTCTCGGACTCATTGGCATCATCCACGCCCGCGACAGCAGAATTGATTTTAATCTGCATAACCGCCTGACTTGACTGATTGATCGATATATTCATCCCACTCCCCCGAAATGTATCCATATTGTACATTTTTGTACAAATGTATCGGCAGGAGCCCAATAACTTTAACGCCCCACTCTTCAGGCTCTGTGCGACGAGATTGACCAGAGTTTCGCGACCTTGCCCTCCTTACAAACCCGATGTTTTCCTGCGACGCGACTGCCACCCAGCGACGACAAGCACAAGCCCTGGAATGAACAATCCCACAGCCGTATAGCCAAATGCGCCTTGACCTGATGCGCCAATGGCAGCGAATACAGCGCCCATCGCAACCAACGGTACGCCAGCGAAGTAAAACGGATTCCTGATACCCTTGCTCATGCTGTTCCTCCTGATGAACAATCATTTAAATATAAAGCTAGGCAAGGCCTGATCGCTTGCCTGAGAAAAAACGTGTTGCGAAGGAGTGAAACACGACATGAACTGAGCATCAACACCCACAACAATGGGTGAAATGCGGTTAAGGTCTGGAGAGCTCAAGAGAAACCATGGGGACTTTATGTCGCTGATCTTGCTCGCAAGCTTCAGCCGTTTTATTGGCGTATGACCAGAGCGCTACCTGTCAAATCGCAAGAGGTTTTTCTCGCCCGGATCTATTGCGCTGCTCATCACCGTCATAATTGGTCGTATTGAACGGCTTATACGGCAGTGCTGAATAAATCCGGTATCTGGCGCTGGCGATAGCCCTACCCCTGCCGCTTGACCTCTTCCTTCCCGGAAGTCAGCGCTCGTCTTGCCTCATCCTTGATCTCTCCGACCAAAGCAGCGATGGCACGGCCACCACTGAGCTTGGCCGTCGAAATTCCGGTCATTGTCAGCTCTCTGACATGGGTTTCCGGATTTTTCAGTTCGATGGTCATCAATCCGTCTGAGGCAATGGTGCATTTGCAGATGGTGGGCCTGAAGGCTACTTCCATAACGTGACGCAATTCGAGATGAGAAAGCATTTGACCGTCCTTGTGACGCTGTTGAGCGGATTAACACTTCAGTCTAGCCCAACATTTGCATTTTCCTTGCGACCATGGACCTCACACGCCTTCATGCCGACTCATATGTGCTCAGGGTTTCTGCGTCAATATAGTTATCCTTATGATTTTCAATGCATCGTGGATACTTCAACCCTCTGATTTTCAATGACTGTCTAAACTTTCACGCCATAGCCATAATGGCTTCCCATGGCCTGGAGTCCTCCCGACTGCATGAGCCGGTCAGTTTTTTTCAGAAAAGCGCTTTGTTTGTTACTCAATGATTCTGCTGCGTCGTTCACAAAAAATCTGATTGAACCAACCCGATGGAGAACTCTCAATTTCTAGACCCTGATCAATTGATCATTCCGCCTGGAGGCGATCATGAGAAACAGTTCCGATATGAAGAAAAAGGCAACGCCGCCGTCGAATCAATCAGGCGAAGTCGAGCGCGACAACGATGCGCATCGTCCAGACGGCTCCTCTGGAACAGAACATGATTCCACGGCCCAAAAGACTGCCCGGAATGAAGGCAAACACTCAAAGTGAGCCGTCAGGTTTTTATTCACGTCATGCGTGATTGATATCCGGATTGCGACTCAGGACGAATGGCAATGCACACAGAGCCTTCCTGCACTATGTTCACAGTGCCTGCATATGGCTGGTCGCAACTTGCGTCAAAAGGAATCGAGCCCTGCAAACCGACAAAGTATTCATCGTCATGAAGGAGTGCCAGATGAATCGCATTGCCTTGCTTCTACTTTCAATCCTCGTGCTCTCTCCCATTGCAGTGGCAAAGCAGGCCAATAAAGCCGTCGACCATTTGAAAAAACATTGATCGGGAGTGTTCATGAAAAAAGTCATGTTGCTGTGTATTTTCCTGACAGTATCGGGTTGTAGCTACTTTTCGTTTCAGGAAGACAATTGCACCGACAATCCGCAAGCGCTGGGTTGCGACGGTGAGCACGCCACGGGGCACAAGCGCTAAATAGCACGGTACTCCATCTGCACTGCCAACAGTTTCGACTGCTGGCAGTTCCCTATCCGCCTCTTGCCACCTGTCGACGCTGTACACGACCAGTGACTCTGGAAACGACATACGTCCAGCTCAAGAATCCCATCCCGGCAATGATAAATACGGCCGGGCTGCGAATCAGGACAAGACCGCCAATCAGCATCCCCAGGCCCAGCGCACCAATGACCCAGGCAGTCAAAACTGTCAGGCTCATATAACCCTCCTTTGTCATGAATATTGGCCGCACTCTGGTATTCCTGCGTGCTGACCGGCTTGTAAGGGTGGGTGGTTATTTGAGTGGTGCGGTTCCATATGCGATGAATCAACGGATTCTTGATAGACAACCTTCAGGATGAAACCAAGACGCCCACCCTCCTCATTTTCAAAGTTTTCACGCATAATCCGCCGAAATTGAGGGTGTGTGGATATGCAACATGCAAAGTGAGACAGGAAGAATCCTGCGCACTGATTTCTTCTCGGCAGCAGAACAGATGATCGCAAGAATCAAATCCCATTCAGGGAGAACGGACAGAATCCTTGAAGCGCTTCTCGCCCGAATCGGAAACATGCGGGTGCTGCAACTCATCACGCTTGATGAGGCGAAGGAGCTACGGCGCAGAGCAAACAGCGCGATGCTTGAATGAACAACAGATAGCCCGGCCCAGTGCCGGGCCTTTCGTTCATGCCCTACCCCAGCCGTCTCATGGACAACTCCATTTTCCCCATGAGATCCCTTTGCTCTCGCAAGGAGAGCACCAGACGAGCGATCGATCGACTGTTTGACAGCTCGGATAAAGGCATTCCCGTCACATACAACTCGATATCACCTGACTCAGGATGGGTCAGCTTTACCGAGAAGCTATTGTTCGTAGCAATGACGCATTCGCACCTGGAAGGCAAAAAAGCCGTTTCAAGGACTCGCTGAAGATCGGGGTTTGAATACATGGTGCGCTCTCTTCGGAAAGAATCGTTTCACCCAGCATAGACAAGCTTCACGTCAATCTGTTGCCGATCATCGGCACATAATAAGCTGCCGCTACACACCTGGCCGAGAGTTGCACAACGTTGCGGAAACAATGGGCACTTTCCCGCGCCCAATAAAAAACCCCGTAGACGTTAATCTACGGGGTTTTCAATAGTGGAGGCCGAGGTCGGAATCGAACCGGCATAGACGGATTTGCAATCCGCAGCATAACCATTTTGCTACTCGGCCTCAGTACGTTCGATGCTCTATAACAACATCAACCGCATTTGAACTCTTTGGAATCCAGCTTTAGCTTGATTCTCAACCCATTGAATCTTAAGGGTTTTTCTCGTTCCTGAATCAGGAATGGACGCAATTCTGGACTGATTGACCGGGCATGTCAACAACGAGAATGAAATAATTGCGAACATGCCCATTGAATCCGTCGGGAATTACTCTTTATTCAGATCCACCAAGGGTTCCTTGCGCACTTCGGTTGTGCGACCGTCCTGAATGCCCTTGATCTGGCCCAGTGCGGTGTCGACGGCGCCCTTGTCTGCCAACAGGCTGTAGTGGATCTGGAACTGACGCTGTTCTTTCGGTGCGATGGTCGGTACGAGTTTCAACGGACGCTGGTAGCGGCGGTTATAGGAAAAGCTGGTGCCCGGTTCCAGCCCGGTGACATAGCCCTGACCGCGGGTGTCGGTGTTTTTCCAGAGAGAGAATACCGGTAGCTGACGGGTATTGAAGCCAACGGATACGCCGAGGCTTCCAGCCTTGTTGTGCAGTACCGTAAGGGTATCGCCCTTGGCGTCACCATAAGGCACGACGTTATAGACGGTTTCGTCGTAATCCGGCGTAGGGCCACGGTAGGTCTGCCAGTCAGCCAGGTCGCCCTTGGCCTTTTCGTTGAAAGGCGAAACTTGCTGCACCGGGGCCTCGAAACGTGCGCCCTCTTCCAGGAATGGCGTGCTGAAGTTGCTGTGGTACAGCGCCTGGTATTCCTTCGGATAGTCGCCGTTATTGGTCAAGGTATCGTTGAGGGTGAACGCCGCGCTGCCAGGCTCGGTGACCAGTTCGGTCTGGACCGAGAAGTCGACTTTCTTGAAGGCCTGCTCCTTCAGCTCGCCCTTGAGGCGGATGGCATAAGGCGGTTTTTCGTCGATGTGCAGGGTCACTTTATTCGCCGGGATGTTTGCTGCGCGACCGTGCAAGGTCAGAAGCTCCCCCTTGTCCATGCCCGGATGGCCGACCCATTCATAGCCACAGCGAGTCACCAGTTCGTTGAAGCCTTCCAGCCAGCCCAGCCCACCGCGACCGTTCAGTTCGATGAACGCCGGATTGACGACTTCTTTTACCGGCGAGTCCCAGCCCATGCGCACATCACCGACCGAGGCGTTCAAGACGTTCATGCCCCGTGTCGGCACCACCGAGAGTTTCAGGGTGCCGTTATCGATATCGATGATGCTCACCCCCTCCTGACGACCACCGTGCAGTGTGCGCATCGTCACCGAAAACGGTTTGTCGGTCTTGATCCCGAGCTGGGCGCTGGTGATCTGTTGATTCTGTGCGGCCTTGTCGGTATCGAGCAGCACATAGTCCCAGGCAAGCGCATTGGAGGCAGAGGCGATGGCGGTAAGGCCGAAAAGCCAGGCGAGCGATTTCATGACGGGTGGTCCTTATTGGAATTATGGGAGCAACTGAACAAGATTAATCGTTTCAGCTACGCAAGAAGTCTAGTCAAAATCCCCAGAGTCGTGAAAGAGAATTGCGCAGGGCGTTTCAATAATCTGATGCGCCCTCACAATTGAAAACGTTTATCGTTCACGTCTAAACTGCGCCCTTTCCTCTGGCTGCCCTGCCCGTTATCACTCCCGAGACCCTCGCAATGACCGACTCTTCCGCGCACCTGTACACGTTTCTGGGGATTCGCCAGGAACTGGTCAGCTACGCGGCCAGGATCACCGGTGATCGCATGCAGGCCGAAGACATCGTGCAGGAGGCCTGGATTCGCTTCGCTCCACAGCAGGCCTCGACCCGAACGACCATTGAACAACCCTCGGCCTACCTGTACCGGATCGTGCGCAATCTGGCACTGGACCTCATACGCAGTCGTAGCCGCGAACAGGCACACCAGGTTTCCCCGACAGGCTGGCTACAGCCAGTACACATCAATGACCCTGCCGACCTGTGCCAGCACAGCATGACCCTTGACCGGTTATCCGGTGTCCTTGAGGCCATGCCTGAAAACAGTCGCCGCGCACTGGAGATGCACCGTTTCGGCGGCTGTACTCTGGCGCAGATCGCCGAGCAACTGGGCGTTTCCCTGACCACGGCACACCGGCTGCTGCGTGATGCCCTGGTGCGTCTGGCCCGTGAAGTGGACGATCCGGATGACCTCGACGACAAGGATCCTTCACTGTGAGCCTTGAAGACGATGCGCTGGAACAGGCCAGTGACTGGCAGATTCGCCTGCAGGAAGAGCCTGAAGCACGCGAGGCGTTCGAGCGCTGGTTACAGGCCAGCCCTGAACACCAGGCCGCCTGGCGGAAGATGGAAAGACTGTGGCATTCGCTTGGCGAGTTATCGCCCGTCGTAGAGCCTGCTGCCCTGCCCATTCCGCCTCCACGGAAACGAAGGGCCACGCATGCCTGGGCAGGCTTTGCTGTGGCTGCCGGGCTGGCAGCAGTCGCGGTACTGATGGCACCGCAGTTGACGCTCGGTCTTCGTGCCGACTACCAGACTGGCGTCGGAGAGACCCGGGCCGTTCAGCTCGCCGACGGCTCCATCATTACCCTGAGCCCGCAAAGCGCTCTGCGTCGGATCGATGGCAGTACCCGGCACGTAGAGCTGTTGCAGGGACAGGCCTACTTTCAGGTCGCGCCCGATCCGCAACATCCATTCATTGCAAAGGCTGGCCAGATGTCCGTGCGAGTGCTGGGCACGGCCTTCGATCTGGATCTCAAGGACCATTACGCCGAAGTCGCCCTGGAACACGGCCAGGTGCAGGCCGAAAACGAGCAGCCGCCGCTCAGCGAGCGTTTGATGCCCGGTCAGCGTCTGAAATTCAGTTGGCCCTCCGGCAAGATCGAGCGCTCCAGCCTTGATCCTGCCCAGGTCGCGCTCTGGCGCACTGGCTCGCTCTTCGTCGAAAACCAGACCGTTGCCGAAATCACCGACCAGCTACAGCGCTATGCCAAAGGCTGGATAGTGATCGCCGATCCGGCCTTGAAACAGCGACGCATCACCGGCGTATTCGACCTGAGTAACCCCGATCGTGCGCTCAAGGCATTGGCGCAATCCCTGGCCGTTGAAAGCCGACAAGTGACCCCGTGGGTACACATGTTAGGAAATTTCTGACTTTTTTATACGCAGGTGGAAAAAATCACGTCGGCCTACGTCTTTCATGACCAATTTGAGAAAACATCTCAAATGCAATTCAGACGTATAAAGGATCGTATCAATGTCGCGCGCCCCTGCATTGCCGACTCTGGCCCTGCTCATCATGCTGCCGATGGACACGGTTCTGGCGGCCGAAACGCCAGATAACCTGCACACGGCACACTATGCCCTCTCCGCTCAGCCACTGGCCTCGGCGCTGGCTCACTTTGCCAGGCAGAACAACCTGCAACTGAGCTTCGATGCCGCACTGGCACAAGGCAAGATGGCACCGGCAGTCAATGGCCAGTTCAGTGAGCGGGAAGCGCTGGCCCGACTGCTCAAGAGTTCGGGACTGAGCTGGACGCTGACGGAAGACCGCATCCTGCTGCTGTTCCCGCAACCGTCCAGCGGTTCGCTGGATCTCGCACCTTCTCTCATTACTTCCAATGTGTTCACCGAGCAGGCAGACGGCGCAGTACAAGGTTACCGGGCCACACGCAGTGCCACCGGCAGCAAGACCGACACGGCCCTGCGTGATATTCCGCAATCGGTCCAGGTGGTGTCGCGCAAGGTGATCGAAGACCAGCAGGCCAATAACCTCGCCGATGCCCTGACCAACGTCAGCAGTGTGCAGCGCAGCAATTCCCACGGCGGCTCCTCGGAGAGCTTCGTGATTCGCGGCTTCAAGGCCATCAACTATGCCGTCGACGGCATGCTGATCAACCCGTTGGCCTCTCGTCCCGAAGCCTTGCGGGACCTGGCCGATATCGAGCGGGTCGAAGTGCTCAAAGGCCCGGCCTCGGTGCTTTACGGTCGCGGCAACCCCGGTGGGCTGATCAACCTGGTGACCCGCAAGCCTGGCTTCACGCCAGAAGCCCGGGTCAAGGTCCAGGCGGGTTCTTATGATTTCTATCGCCTGGAAGCGAGCGCCAGCGGCCCGCTGGACGAAGCGAAGACCCTGGCGGGTGGCATGACCGTCGCCACGCAGACCGACCGAGGCTTTCGCGACACCTTCCGCGACAGCAAGCGTACCTATCTGGCACCCACCCTGCGCTGGGAACCCAATGACACGACCCGGGTCGATGGCGGCATGGAATACATTGACCAGACCAGCCCGTTCGACCGGGGCCTGATCCCGGTCAACGGCAAGATCAACATGAGTGCCGACCGTTATCTGGGAGAAGCCTGGGCCAGGGACAAGGCCAACAAGTTTGCGGTCTGGTATCGCGCCGAGCATGACGTCAATGATTGGTTGACCCTGCGCCAGATGACCCGTTGGGACAACTCACACAAGGATCGTTATGTGGTTGACCTGCGCAGCCTGGGCTCGGATGATCGCACTCTGGCCCGCCGCGCCACAGACGGTGAAGAGCGGATCAAGACCCTGGACATGCAATTCGAGGCCATCGCTCGATTCACCACCGGCGGGCTGGCTCATACCGCGCTTGCTGGCTTTGAATACATCGACGGTAAGCGCCGCAGCCGAAGCGACCGCGCCACGCTGACCTCCATCGATATTTTCAACCCTGTCTACGGTGCCACGCCCGGTCCTTTTGCATTCAATGAAAAAGCCAGTTTCGACCTGACCGCCTACAGCTTTTACCTGCAAGACCAGATCGATCTGAACGAACAATGGAAGTTGATCGTCGGTGCCCGCTACGACGATACCCGGCAAAGAAATACTACTCTTGGTACTGCTGACATCACCCGAACCGACGTCGCCCCCAGTAAAGTCTCGCCACGAGTCGGACTGGTTTACCAACCTGCCGACTGGCTCTCGCTGTACGCCAGTTACAGCACGTCATTCAGTCCGCAGAGCGCCCTTCAGCGTAATGGCAGGCCTCTGGACCCGGAAGAAGGTGTCCAGTATGAGGTCGGTGCAAAATTCGACCTGATTCCGGATCGTTTGAGCGCCACACTCTCTGCCTTTGAGATCACCCGCCAGAACGTCGCTGCAACCGATCCCGATGACGACAATTACTCGGTGCAGACCGGTGAACAACGCGTACGCGGTATCGAACTGGACGTCAGCGGCACCCCGCTGGATGGCTGGGAAATCATTGGCAACATCAGCGTACTGAATGCCGAAGTGACCAAGGACACCACCATTGAGGTCGGCAACAAGCTTGAAGGCGTACCGACCCTGAGCGGTTCACTGTGGTCCAGCTACCAGTTGCAGGAAGGCCCGTTGCGGGGCCTGGGTTTTGGTGCCGGTGTGATCGGCGTCGGCGAGCGTCAGGGCGATATCGACAACAGCTATGATGTGGGCGGCTACGCCCGGTTCGACGCCAGCCTGTTCTATGACGTGGATGAGAACATCCGGGTATCGCTCAATGGCCGCAACCTCACGGACCGCAAATACATCGAAACCGTTGCCAATACCGATGGTAACTATGCTGGCGCGCCGGCATCGGTCGTAGCCACCGTGAGCGCCCGGTTCTAAGAGCCGTAGGAGCGGATTCATCCGCGAAAGAAGCTTGCACATTCATGACATTTTCATCGTCATGGATACTGCCCTCGCGAATGAATTCGCTCCTACCTGGGCTAGTTACACAAGTCGTAGGAGCGGATTCATCCGCGAAAGAGGCCTGTACATTCATGACATTTGCATCGTCATGGATACTGCCCTCGCGAATGAATTCGCTCCTACCTGGGCTAGTTACACAAGTCGTAGGAGCGGATTCATCCGCGAAAGAGGCCCGTACATTCATGACATTTGCATCGTCATGGATACTGGCTTCGCGAATGAACTCGCGCCTACCTGGGCGAGTTACACAAGTCGTAGGAGCGGATTCATCCGCGAAAGAGGCCTGCGCATTCATGACATTTGCATCGTCATGGATACTGGCTTCGCGAATGAATTCGCTCCTACCTGGGATAGTTGCACAAGTCGTAGGAGCGGATTCATCCGCGAAAGAGGCCCGTACATTCATGACATTTGCATCGTCATGGATACTGGCTTCGCGAATGAACTCGCACCTACCTGGGCGAGTTACACAAGTCGTAGGAGCGGATTCATCCGCGAAAGAGGCCTGTACATTCATGACATTTGCATCGTCATGGATACTGGCTTCGCGAATGAATTCGCTCCTACCTGGGATAGTTGCACAAGTCGTAGGAGCGGATTCATCCG
>NZ_JBIVGV010000004.1:317208-344631 GCF_044748865.1 Pseudomonas sp. NPDC089734
CGCGAAAGAGGCCTGCGCATTCATGGCATTTGCATCGCCATGGATACTGGTTTCGCGAATGAATTCGCTCCTGCCTGAGCTAGTTCCAGCCGCCCCCCATTACCTTGTACAAGGTGACCCGGTTGCTCTGCTCTGCCAGACGCAGGCTGATCAGGTCCTGCTGGGCGCTGTACAGCGAACGCTGGGCGTCCAGTGCTTCCAGATAACTCTGGGAGCCTCCGCGATAGAGGGCATCGGCCAGATCGAAGCTTTTCTGGCTGGCATCGGTCAAGGCTTGCTGTGCGGAAAGGCGTTCATCCAGTGTGCTGCGCACTGCCAAAGCATCGGCCACTTCCTTGAAAGCGCTCTGAATGGCCTGCTGGTAGGTCTGCACCTGAATCTCCCGCTCGACCTTCGCAGCATCCAGTGTGGCGCGGTTGGCCCCTCCGTCGAAGATCGGCACGCTGATGCTCGGCGCAAAGGTCCAGGCTCCGCTGCCGGCCTTGAACAGACTGGACAGGCTTGAACTGGCAGACCCGGCATTGGCCGTCAGGCTGATGGTCGGAAAGAACGCCGCACGCGCTGCACCGATATCGATATTGGCCGACTTGAGGCTGTGTTCGGCGGCCAGTACATCAGGGCGACGCTGCAACAGGCTGGATGGCAACTCACTCGGCACCTGGACCAGCAAGGCCGCCGATTGAAGATCAGTGCCCGGCAACAACTCATCCGGGATGTCGCTGCCCACCAGCAGGTTCAGCGCGTTACGGTCCTGAAGAATCTGGCTCGCATACACCGCCACATCGCCACGGGCCGACTCCACGGTGGTCTGCGCCTGCACCAGCGCCAGACCGGAAGACCCGCCCAGTGCATGGCTGCGCTGCGTCAGCTCATACGTCTTCTGCTGACTGTTCAGCGTCTCCTGGGCCAGTTGCAACAGTTGATTATCCGCCGCCAACGTCAGCCAGGCCGTCGCCACTTCCGCCACCAGACTGATCTGGGTGCTGCGTCGGGTTTCGGTCAGGGCCAGATAATCTTCCAGCGCTTCATCCTGAAGATTCTGGATCCGCCCGAACACATCCAGCTCGTAGCTGGTCATACCCACCTGAGCGCTGTACTCATGGCTGGTCGTGGCCGTGCCACTGCTGGACATGGCCCCCGGTGTACGGCTTTGCGTACCGCTGACGCCCGCATTGATCGTCGGCAGGCTCGCTGCCCGCTGGATACGGTACTGGGCCTGAGCCTTTTCGATATTCAGGCTGGCCAGACGCAAGTCACGGTTATTGGCCAGAGCCAGCGTCTGCAAACGCACCAGACGGCTGTCGGTGAAGAACTTCTGCCATTCGATGGACGCTGCCGCCGTGCCTGTATCAGCCGTCTTTGTCGGCAGCCATTGCTCCGCGACCGGTGCCTCGGGGCGCTGGTATTCCGGTGCCAGATTGATGCAACCGCCGAGCAGCGCCAGAGCGGCCGGCAGCAGCCAATGCAACTTGATCATGCGTCACCTGTAGAAACGGTTTGTGTGGAGGTCGCGACAGCAGCGCTGCTGCCAAAACGACGACGAATCAGCAAGAAGAACAGCGGCACGAAGAAGATCCCAAGGACCGTGGCGCTGAACATGCCGCCCAATACCCCGGTCCCGATGGCCTGGCGACCGGCAGAGCCCGCGCCGGAACTCAGTGCCAGCGGCAGTACACCGAACATGAACGCCAGGGACGTCATCAGGATCGGCCTCAGGCGTTGACGCGAAGCGATCAGAATCGCGTCCTTCAGGTTTTTGCCCTGCTCTTGCAGATGTTTGGCGAACTCGACGATGAGAATGGCGTTCTTGGCCGCCAGCCCCACCGTCGTCAACAGGCCGACCTGGAAGTACACATCGTTGCTCAAGCCGCTGAAACGGGTTGCCAGCACGGCCCCCACGACACCCAGCGGCACCACCAGCATCACCGAGAACGGCACCGACCAGCTTTCATACAGCGCGGCCAGGCAAAGGAAGACAAACAGCACCGAGATCCCGTAGAGCAACGGCGCCTGGGAGCCGGACAGTCGCAGTTGATAGGACTGCCCGGTCCACTCGTAACCGATACCTTCAGGCAGCTGCTTGATGATTTCCTCCACGGCCGCCATGGCGTCCCCGGAACTCACGCCCGCCGCAGGGTCCCCCACCACTTCCAGGGACGAGTTGCCGTTGTAACGTTCCAGCAGCGGCGAACCGTAGCTCCAGGCGCTGCTGGCGAAGGAGGAAAACGGCACCATCTCATCGTTGCTGTTGCGCACGTACCAGTGATCCAGGTCCGCCGCCTGCATCCGCGCCGAAGCCTCGCCCTGCACGTAGACCTTCTTGACCCGACCCTGATTGAGGAAGTCATTGACGTAAGTGCCACCCAGGGCCGTGGACAGGGTGTCATTGATGTCGCTGGTGCTCAGGCTCAATGCCCCGGCCTTGCGGTCATCGATACTGACTTTCAGCTCGGGGGTATCATCCAGGCCATTGCTGCGCACGCCCGACAGCCGAGGGTCCTTTCTGGCCAGTTCGATGAACTGCTCACGAGCGGCGACCAGCGCCTCGTGTCCCAGCCCGCCCAGGTCCTTGAGCTGCAAATCGAACCCCGAACTCTGCCCCAGGCCGCGAATGGCCGGTGGCTGCATGACGAATACGTCCGCATCGGCAATACTCGACAGCGCCTGGGTGGCCCGCAGGGAAATGGACGCCGCGTCCTGTCCGGCACCTTCACGCTCACTCCAGTCCTTGAGCTTGATGAATGACCGGCCCGTGTTCTGGCTGTTACCACCCATGCCCAGACCGGTGATGGTAATCAGGGATTCCACTTCAGGTTGTTCAAGCATGTAGCTTTCGTATTGACGCATCACCGCCTGAGTGCGGCTGTCGGTGGCACCCACCGGCAACTGGGCCTGCCCCATGAGCATGCCCTGGTCCTCATCCGGCAGAAACGAGGTCGGCAGACTGGCATAACCGGCGGCCATGGCCAGCAGGATCAAGGCATACACCAACAGGCTGCGCCGTCCACGCTGCAACATGCCGCCCACCAGATGCTGGTAATCGTCGGCACCGCGCTCGAAGGTCCGGTTGAACCAGCCAAAGAAGCCACCCCGTGGCGTGTGCCCCTGCGCGTCGGAAGGCTTGAGCAAGGACGCGCACAAGGCCGGCGTAAGGGTCATGGCCACCAGGACCGACAGCAGCATGGCCGAGACGATGGTCACCGAAAACTGCCGGTAGATGATCCCCGTGGAGCCACCGAAGAACGCCATGGGAATGAACACCGCACTCAGTACCAGCGCGATACCGATCAGAGCACTGGTGATTTCTCCCATGGACTGGCGTGTCGCTTCAAGGGCCGAGAGTTTCTGTTCGCCCATGACCCGTTCGACGTTCTCCACCACCACGATGGCATCGTCCACCAGCAAGCCGATGGCCAGCACCATGGCGAACATGGTCAGGGTGTTGATCGAGTAGCCGAACAACGCCAGCACGCCGAACGTCCCAAGCAGCACCACCGGCACCGTAATGGCCGGAATCAGGGTGGCACGCAGGTTCTGCAGGAACAGGAACATGATCAGCACCACCAGCACGATGGCCTCACCGAGCGACTTGACAACCTCTTCGATGGACAGGCTCACAAAGGGCGTGGTGTCGTAGGCGATCACGTTTTTCAGCTGCATTTCCGTGGGGTAGAACGCTTCCAGCTCATTGAGCTTGGCCTTCACCGCCTCACCGACGCTCAAGGCATTGGCACCGGTCGCCAGTTGCACCCCCATGGCCGCAGCCGGTTTGCCGTTGAGGGCGGACGTCACGTCATAGCTTTCACTGCCCAGCTCCACCCGGGCCACATCACCCAGCAGCACCACGGCACCATTGCTGGACGACTTGACCACCACATTGCGGAACTCTTCGACCGTCTGCAGTTTGCTGCGCGCACTGATCGTGGCGTTCAACTGCTGGCCGGCCACGGCAGGCAAGGCCCCCAACTGGCCAGCGGACACCTCGGTATTCTGCGCTTCCAGAGCCGTGCTGACATCCGAAGGCATCAAGGCGTACTTTTCCAGCTTTGCCGGGTCGAGCCAGATGCGCATGGCATAGCCCGAGCCCATGGTCTGCACATCGCCCACGCCGTCGACGCGGCTGATCTGGTCGAGCAAGGTGCTGGAAATGTAATCGCCGATCTGGGTGCCGGTCACACTTTCGTTATCGGACGCCAGGGCCACGATCATCAGAAAGTCCGAGCCGCCCTTGGTCACGGTCAGGCCTTCGCTCTGCACTGACTGAGGCAGACGCGACTCGGCCTGTTGCAGTTTGTTCTGGACCTGCATCTGCGCCACATCGGCGTTGGTACCGGCGGAAAAGGTCAGGTTGATGCTGGCACTGCCCGCCGAACTGCTGGAGGCCGACATATAGGTCAGGTTATCCAGGCCTTTCATCTGCTGCTCGATGACCTGGGTCACCGAGTCTTCAACGGTCTTGGCCGATGCGCCGGTGTAGGTGGCCGAGATCCGGATTGTCGGTGGCGCGATATCGGGGTATTGCTCCAGCGGCAACTGACTGATGGACAAGGCTCCTGCCAGCATGATGCAGATGGCGATGACCCAGGCGAAGATCGGCCTGTCGATAAAGAAACGTGCCATGCTCAGCCCTCCTTCACGACAGCGACCGAGGGCGCTGGCGACGTCGAGGTACTGTCATTGACCAGCACCTCGGTGCCCACCCGGACCTTCTGCCCGCCTTCGACGATCACCTGATCGCCTGCGGCAAGACCGGATGTTACCCACCATTGATTGCCCACGGCCCGGTCGATGGTCAGCACCCGCTGCTCGACCTTGCCATTGACCACCACCAGCACCGAGGTCACGCCACTGGCACTGCGGCTCACGGCCCGCTGCGGCACCAGAATGGCCTTGTCGTCCCGCGCCTGTTCCAGCACCGCCCGCACATACATGCCCGGCAACAACAGGCGATCCGGGTTGGCGAACTGGGCGCGCAGGGTCACGGTACCGGTCCCTTCACTGACGCTGACGCCGCTGAACTGCAAGCGCCCCTCCAGTGGATAGGTGCTGCCATCTTCAAGCTTGAGACTGATCGGCACTTCACCGCTTTCATTGGCTTGCAGGACACCACTGGCCAGGTCGCGCTTGAGGCGCAGCAGCTCCGTGGTGGATTGCGTGACATCCACGTAGATCGGGTCCAGTTGCTGCACAGTCGTCAGTGCCGTGTCCTGATTGGCCACGACCAGAGCGCCCGGCGTCACGGTAGAGGTTTCTATGCGTCCATTGATGGACGACGTGATGCGGGTGTAGGCCAGATTGATACGAGCCGTATCCACACCCGCCTGTGCCACTTGCAGCTCGGCCTCGGCACTGAGCAGGCTGGCCTGTGCATCTTCGTTATCCTGCTGGCTGATGGCATCGATCTTCGCCAGTTGAACATTACGTTTGGCAGTGGCCTGCGCCGATTTCAGGGTGGCACGAGCCTTGGCCAGCGTCGCCTGAGCCTCGGCCAGAGCCGCACGGTAAGTGGCGCTGTCGAGTTGATACAACGACTGCCCGGCCTTGACTTCGGCCCCTTCGGTAAACAGGCGCTGCTGAACGATACCCCCTACTTGCGGCCGGATCTCGGCCACCATGAAGGCCTGGGTACGCCCGGCCAGTTCACTCGTCAGCACCTGGCTACGGGGCTGTACATTGATCACTGAAACCCTGGGTTGCGCAGCGACAGGCGCAGATACCTGCGGCGAGCAACCGCTCAACAGGCTTAAAAGGGCCACATAAACAACAAATGTGGCAGTCACCAGATATTTGGCGAAGAGTTTGATCGACATGAATGCCTCTACAAGACGTTATGACCTGGACATGTCGTCATGCTGCGAGGCAAATGTGCAGGAAAATTGAAGATTGCCTGCACGGCTTGAATCTTCGTCGTCAGCGGGCCTAAATGGGCGACCCTTTTCTGCAACCCCATGCGAGCCCCATGAAACCGAGCATCTCCACCAAACTATTCGTCGCGGTCCTGGCCAGTGTGCTGCTGGTCATCCTGAGCATGGGGCTGACTGCGAACTGGAGTTTCGGGCGAGGCTTCCTGGGTTACCTCAATGAACAGGGCATGCAACGGATGACCCCGATTCTGCCCAAGCTGGCGGCGGCCTATGCCCACGAAGGCAATTGGGAATTCCTGCGGCACAACAGGGATCGCTGGTTTGAAATCATGCGCCCCGACCGGGATGAAGAGCGCATGAACCCGGAATCCCGTGCCATGCAGACCTCGGACCTGACCGGTGCCGTGCTTCGCCTCGCTTTGCTGGATGAGCAGAAGCGTCAAGTCGTGGGCTACTCAGGCACACGTGACGATGCCTACATGCGCGCAGTGGAAGTCGACGGAAAAACCGTTGGCTGGCTGGCCGTCACCCCGTTCCAGAGCGTGACCGAGGCCGGTGGTGAACGCTTTCAGCAGTACCAGTTGCGCGCCAGCCTGGCCATGGGCGTGTTGTCACTGATACTGGCCATGCTGATTGCCTGGTGGATCGCCCGCACCCTGCTCGACCCGGTCAAGCGCGTCGCCGCCGCCACTCACCGGCTGGCGGCCGGGGAATACGACAGCCGTGTGGCAGTGTCCTCCAACGACGAAGTCGGCCAACTGGCCCGCGACTTCAACCAACTGGCCTACACCCTGGAGCGCAACGAGCGTATGCGCCGGGATTTCATGGCCGACGTCTCCCATGAATTGCGCACCCCGCTTTCGGTCCTGAGGGGCGAGCTGGAAGCGATCGAAGATGGCGTGCGAACCCTCGATCAAACGTCGATGAAATCATTGCAGGGCGAAGTCGGCATGCTCAGCAAACTGGTGGACGATCTGTACGAACTGTCATTGGCCGATGTCGGCGCCCTGACCTATCGCAAGACCGACTGTGAACTCAACGAGCTTCTGGAAAGCAGCGTCGCCATGTTCCAGGAACGCTGCACGACCCGAAAGCTGAATCTGGAACTGAAGCTGCCCGCACAACCGCTGCACCTGATGGCCGACGCCAAGCGTCTGCAACAACTGTTCGGCAACCTGATGGAAAACTCGCTGCGCTATACCGATGAAGGCGGTACGTTGCGCATCAACGCCGCCAGTGAAGCCGATGGCCTGCGTATCGACTTTCTGGACTCAGGCCCCGGCATCGAGGCCGAGCAACTGCCGCGCCTGTTCGAGCGTTTCTACCGTGGCGAAGCCTCACGCAACCGAGCCAGCGGCGGCGCGGGGCTCGGGCTGGCCATCTGTCACAGTATTGCGCTGGCCCATGGCGGTAGCCTGACAGCCGATCACTCTCCTCTGGGCGGCCTCTGGCTGACCCTTCGCTTGCCACGGAATACCTGAAACATGGCCGACGAAGCGCCGATCCTGATTGTCGAAGACGAACCCAAACTGGCCGCGCTGATGCGCGACTACCTGAATGCCGCCGGTTATCCGACCCAGTGCCTGGACAATGGCCTGGAGGTGGTGCCAGCCGTGCGCGCCCGCGAGCCGAAACTGATCCTGCTCGATCTGATGCTGCCGGGGCGCGACGGCCTGCAAGTCTGCCAGGAACTGCGCAGTTTCAGTGCCGTGCCGATTGTCATGATCACGGCGCGGGTCGAGGAAGTGGATCGCCTTCTCGGCCTGGACCTCGGAGCCGACGACTACATCTGCAAACCCTTCAGCCCGCGTGAAATGGTCGCCCGAGTCAAGGCCATCCTGCGTCGCAGCCCCCAGCTTGCCCCGCAACAGGCTCAACCCCGGCTGCTGATCGATGAAGAACTCTATCGCGCCTCGTTCGACGGCGTGGCACTGGACCTGACGCCCGTGGAGCTGCGCCTGCTCAACACTTTCGCCCGCTCTCCCGGCCGGGTGTTTTCCCGGGACCAGTTGCTCGACAGGCTTTACTCGGATCACCGCGTGGTCACCGACCGTACCGTGGACAGCCATATTCGCAACCTGCGCCGCAAGCTTTCGCAGGCCTGTCCGGGTGAAGACCCCATCCAGTCGCTTTATGGCGTGGGCTACAAGCTGGAACTTTGATTCGCACCGACGCTGTCGCTGGTATGATCCGTTTTTGCTCTGCACCGCCGAAATTCGTTTAAGGACCCTTCATGGCCAGCCATTCGCAACGTGTCGCCATCGTCATCCCGGCAAGATACGCATCCACCCGCCTTCCCGGTAAGCCGCTTGCCGATATCGCGGGCAAACCCATGGTGCAACACGTGTATGAGCGCGCCGTGGAAGCCGCCATTGCCGACACCGTGGTGATTGCCACCGACGACGCCCGTGTGGCCGATGCAGCGCGCAGCTTCGGCGCGATGTGTGTCATGACCTCCCCCGATCATCCCTCCGGCACGGATCGTCTGGCCGAGGTCATGGCTCAGGTCGATGCCGACATCTACATCAACCTGCAAGGCGATGAGCCACTGGTCAGGCCTGGCGATATCGCCGCCCTGGCTGCCGGTATGCTGGCCGATGCCTCCGTGCAGGTCGGTACACTGTGCCATCCGATAGACAGTACCGAAGCCCGTAACCCCAATACCGTCAAAGTGGTCCTGGCGGACAACGGCAATGCGCTGTATTTCAGCCGGTCGCCCATTCCTTATCCTCGCGACGATGAAGCGGCCACCTACCTCAAGCACGTCGGGGTCTATGCCTACCGCCGCGAGGTATTGGCCAGCTATTCCGGCCTGTCCCAGCCCATGATCGAGCACGCCGAAAAGCTGGAACAGTTGCGCCTGCTGACAGCCGGTTACTGCATTCGCGCCTGGGTGGTCGAGCCGACCGGCCCTGGCGTCGACACCCCTGAATGCCTGGAAAAGGTCCGAGCCCTGATCGCGGGCAAGGAACTGCCACGCCTGCCAGCCCTGGCCGACATTCGATTGGTGATCACCGATGTCGACGGCGTACTGACCGATGGCGGGATTTTCTATGACGCCACCGGTGAATGCCTGAAACGCTTCCATGTCCGCGACGGCATGGGCATGCGCATGCTGGAAGAAAACGGCGTTCGTGTGGCGGTCCTGTCCGGACGCGACTCCGCCACCCTGCGCAAGCGCGTGGCAGATCTGGGCGTCGAGCTGTGCCAGTTCGGCATCAAGGACAAGAAAGCGGCCTGCGAACAACTGATGGCCGCAGCCGGCGTCACCGCACAGCAGACCGCCTGCATCGGCGATGACTCCATCGACCTGCCGGCCTTTGCCGCCTGCGGCCTGTCATTCGCCGTCGCGGATGCACCGGTCTACGTGCAACAACAGGCCTCCCATGTGCTGCAACGCGCGGGCGGGACCGGGGCATTCCGGGAAGTGTCCGATGCCATCCTGATCGCTCAGGGCAAGGCCGATGTGCTGGGCTCCGCCACCGGCTACGCTTCGGTCATGGCCAAGATGGCCCAGTAACACCAAAGGCTGTCGACCTCGACAGCCCTCACTATTTGCTCCTGCCCATGGAACAACTCCCCCGCACCGACCACTCAGGCTCAAACGAACCTCAGGCTGCGGGAGAGTATTCATGGGCATTCAGTCCGCCAGGGCTTTCAAATACATCGAGCAATTCTCATGCATTGCCGAGCGTTGCGAAGACAACTGCTGCAAAGGCAATTGGCGCATCGCCGTCAGCAATCGCAGTCACGACCTGTATAGCCGGGACTTCCCCGAGCTCTTGAATCTGATCGTCAAGGACGATTCCGGCTACCAGATGAACAAGGCCGGTGGCCAATGTGGTGCGCTCCAGGAAGGACGCTGCCAGATACACGCACAGCAGGGAGAAAAAGTCCTTACCGACACCTGCGCCAACTACCCGCGCATGTACCGCAGAATCAATAATTCGCTGGTGAAATCCGCAACCATGAGCTGCCCCGAAATTGCCCGTATCGGGCTATTTAGTGAAAACCCGTTCCAGATCGAAGAAACCCCGCAGGACGACCATCACCTCTATGCGGCCGCCAATCAGGAGTTTGTCGGCATCGATGGCGCCCAATGGCGCTCGGTGGTGGAGTCCCTGCTGCAGATCACCCTGTCGAAAAAACTGCCTGTTGGCCAGGTGTTGCTGCGCCTTTATGACATTTCCGCGCAACTCTCGGAGCTGCCCCACGAACGCTGGATCGAGGAGATCCCGCTGCTGGCCGACAATACCAGCCGTCTTGAGCGCCAGGACGACGAGCCGATTCTCGCCGACCCGCTGCTGATCGTGCTGATCAATATCCTCAATGCGCCGGGAGCCCCGTCCTCCCTGCGCCAGCAGTTGCTCACGGCCTCGCTCATCGTACCCGGCGCCACTCCGGCACAGGCACAATGGACATTGCGTGCCGAGTACCGACGGCTGTACACGGACAAGCTGCAACACAGTCTCGATCTGATCCTGAAGCGCTTCATTGCCGCCGAAATGACCCGCACCGGCTTCCCGTTCATTTCCAACACCAGCGCCGGTCAGGATTACGGCCTGAACCTGACCGAATGGGCGACTACCCTGGCCATCCGTACCCTGACCCTGCGCAACCTGCTGATCGCCCATTGCGACGTGATCAACCAGCTGGCACCGGACAATCAGCAGATCGTCGATCTGGTCTACCGCTTCTGCCGGGCCGCCAGCCACAACGCCGTGACCGCCGCCGAATACACACTGCGCACGACGATCACGGAAAAAGGACTGGCTTATCTGGACACACTGATCAGGCAGGTGGAAGCCTGACAACCCGTAGCCGTCCTTTCTGACTCACCTGAGCCCTCAATCAGACGGGCTCAGGTAGAAAACGCCTCGTCTGAAACAAGGCCTTTCGTTCCCCATCCTGCCGACACAAACCATTTCATAGACCCAGATCAATAAATCCCGGACACAAGCTGATTACCCTTCGCGATTTTTTGCGACCGACACCGCCATGACAGCCTTTACCCCGGAACTGCTTGCCCCCGCCGGCACCCTGAAAAACATGCGTTACGCTTTCGCCTATGGTGCCGATGCGGTGTACGCGGGCCAGCCGCGATACAGCCTGCGGGTGCGTAACAACGAGTTCGACCATGCCAACCTGGAACTCGGCATTCGCGAAGCACAGGCCCAGGGCAAGCGTTTTTACGTGGTGGTGAACATCGCGCCGCACAACGCCAAGCTCAAAACCTTCCTGAAAGACCTGGAGCCGGTGGTGGCCATGGCCCCGGATGCGTTGATCATGTCTGACCCCGGCTTGATCATGCTGGTGCGCAGACACTTCCCGCAGATGCCCATTCACCTGTCGGTGCAAGCCAACACCGTGAACTGGGCCAGCGTCGAGTTCTGGCAACAGCAAGGCCTGAGCCGCATCATCCTGTCCCGGGAACTGTCACTGGAAGAAATCGGCGAAATCCGCCAGCACGTACCGGCCATGGAGCTGGAAGTCTTCGTCCACGGCGCATTGTGCATGGCCTACTCCGGCCGTTGCCTGTTGTCGGGCTACATCAACAAGCGCGATGCCAACCAGGGCAGTTGCACCAATGCCTGCCGCTGGAAATACTCGGCCCGGGAAGCCACGGAAAACGCCACCGGCGACATCGTGCAGACCTACGAACCCGAACCGACCCTGGGCGCTGGCGCACCGACCGATCAGGTGTTCCTGCTACAGGAAGCCAACCGCCCGGACGAACTGATGCCCGCCTTCGAGGATGAACACGGCACCTACATCATGAACTCCAAGGACCTGCGCGCCGTGCAGCATGTCGAACGCCTGACCCGCATGGGCGTGCACTCCCTGAAGATCGAGGGCCGGACCAAATCCCACTTCTATTGCGCCCGCACCACCCAGGTCTACCGCCGCGCCATCGACGACGCCGTGGCCGGTCGTGAATTCGACCGCAGCCTGATGACCGACCTGGAATCCCTCGCCCAGCGCGGCTACACCGAAGGCTTCCTGCGTCGCCATGTTCACGACGAATACCAGAACTACCAGAACGGCAGCTCAGTCTCCGAACAACAACAGTTTGTCGGTGAACTCACCGGCCAACGCCGCGACGGACTGGCCGAAGTCAAGGTCAAGAACCGCTTCAGCCTCGGCGACCACATGGAACTGATGACCCCCAGAGGCAACTTCCACTTTGACCTGAGCCAATTGCAGAACAGCAAAGGCGAAGCCATCGACGTCGCACCAGGGGATGGGCATGTGGTGTATTTGCCGATTCCTGAGGATGTGGATCTGGGGTTTGGGTTGTTGATGAAGGATGTGAGAGAAATCGGTTAGCCATACAGCCCCCTGCTTGCGATGGCGGCGGGTTCGCGCTGGCCTGTAGGAGCTGGCTTGCCTGCGATCGACGGCAGCGCCGTCGTAAATCTACCAAGGGGTGCCTGAAACACCGTAAACACTGGTTCTACGGCTGCTTCGCAGCCGATCGCAGGCAAGCCAGCTCCTACAAACGGTGAGTAGGACCGGATTTATCCGGGAAGACTTTATTTCTGCCAACCAAGATACAGTGGATGTACCTGCCTACTCCTGGATAAGCGGAGAGTCGCCGAATCCTTTCACACTTGGCCCTTTTGTATTCATTACGAAATAACGCCTTATCAGCAGAATATCTTCATCATCCAGTAACTACATAAAGGTCAGAACGCCGTCATACGCACACAACTGAGCGACATCAATCGATGCAGGCCAACAGCTAATGACTCGCTCAAACAATACGGGATATACAAGAGCAAACTCTGCATTTGCCGCTGTTGCCATAGACATTAACCTCATTTTATATACGCCCCTTTCATGGCACACACGGGCTACTTGCTCATAAAATCATCAAATTTAGCTATAGCATCCTCTAGCGTATCCCCCCACAGACACCGCTCCAATGGGCTTTCCTCAATAAAAAGCTCAATAGCTTGTTTACGCGCATCCGAATTGCGATCGCCAGAATCGGACAGACCAAATCCCTCCAGACTTTGCACCCCGAATTTTTTAGTGGTGAGATCTTCAAAACAAAAGTAGACAACCATTTTATGCTCATCTATCGATTTCCAGACTTCATGAAGTTTAAACATCTGTCCCCACTGTATTTTCGCAACTATTGTCTAGAGCCATATTACTTACGGCTGACAGCGCACAAAAGCTCAGAGTACTCCGCATCGGGTAGCTTCATGGCAGTAGCAAGCGACTGCACCAGCGCAATCACATTGCTCTCTGCCCTTTTTTTCTCCTCTATGAAAATACCAATCGTTGTATCCAAAGCCAGCCCATACTCTCCCACCTCAACGAAACTTGAGACTTCAGCTATTTCCGATGCGGAAAACACACCATCAAGCTCAGGTAAGAGCCTGCGAAAAAGAGATTCAACAGGAGTCATTACCCTCGGCACATACGAAAACCCGGCCGCTTCCCAATCCCTCCAGTCAGGCACGAAACCGGCTTTCCAGGGTGACGGAATAGGGTCAATCGGAATGCATCTCCAAACCCCTTTATCCAGCTTCACCTCTCTGCACCAAAACGTATCGGTCCCATCCTCACCCTCAATCGCAAGAGGCAGCATGTTGTAGTTTTCCGTACCGGGCACCGGAGCCATTTTCCAGCCTGGGAGGATGTGCTTCTGGACAGACTCCAAGCGTTCGGCCTGCAACTTTTTCAGAACATCCGGCAGTTCGTCGAAGCGGTAGCCGGGGCGGTTGGTTTCATCGCCGACGAATCGTGAGAAACCCACGGACTTGTTAGTGCCGGTCAGGGCGTCCAGCTCACGACCGGTGCGGACGTGGAAGGTTACCGATCCCAGATCGAGGTCGTTTTCATTGAAGCTGATGTCCGAGTCGATGTGGGCCAGGATGTAGAACTGCGCCGGAAACACCTGCTCCCACAGGTTCTTGTCTTCCATGATGTTCCAGCGACAGGTCTTGTTGAGGCGCCAGTTCTGCGGTGAGGCCGTGCTCTTGATTTCCAGGGTCACGCCCCAGGTCAGTTGCAGGTCGAAGACGTCGCCATGGGGCTGCACCTGATAGTGTTTTTCGATGCTTCTGGTCAGGTCGCCTTCTTGAGGGGTGTTGGTCGTCAGGGCCCGGACTGTATCGCCGACGATGTGATCACATTTCGCAATCAGGCTCTTGGCGACCAGGTATTCGATCAGCACGCCACGCAGGACAGCCACATTCATGTTGGAAAATGCCCAGCCCCAGAAGTCATTGGCGGTGTAAGGCGTGGTGGCGTTGCCGAATGAGAAGGTGGTGTTTGCTTCCAGAAAGCTTTTCAGTTGTTCAGGTTGCATGAAGTCCCTTTACCTTATGGCGATGGCACGCCAGATCATTGATGGCGCGGATCTTATGCAACCGTGCCGTGACTGGCAATTTGTCAGTCACGGCACGTGTAAAAAGGATGAGGGGAAGATTCAGGCAGTCTCGCCAAACCAGTATTGCGCCGTCACGCCACCGTCCATGAGGAAGTCGCTGCCGGTAATGAACGTCCCTTCCGGCCCCATCAGCAGTGCGCCGACGGCCCCCACTTCGTCCGGCGTACCGCCGCGCTTGGCGGCGCAGGAGTCGATCATGCGTCGGTATCCTTCGCCCCTCGGGCCTGTCAGTTCGTCTCTGGCCAGCGGGGTGAAGATGATGCCGGGGCTGATGGTATTGACCCTGGCTCCGCGCTTGCCCCAGCGAACGGCTTCGGCCATCACCCGCAGCGAGTTGCCGCGCTTGGAGATCTGGTAGGCATTGAGGGGGTCCGTGACCTTGTCGAGTTGCAGCATCGGCAGGGACATGAGTTCTTCAGTTGGCGTGAGAGCCAGAGCCTTGTCCTGCTCAGCGGTCAGCGCCGGCAAACGATGGCCCGACTGGGAGGCGATGACAATCCCGGAACCGCCCTGGGCGATGACATTGCCGAACAGCTCCAGCACCAGCGCCGTGCCATAAAGGTCAACTTTCAGAATCGTCTCGGGTGTTGCCTGGGAAGGCGATACACCGGCGGCATGGATGACGCCAGTGATGCTGCCGATGGCAACGGCCGTCTCTACCAGCGCCTGGACAGAGGCGCGTGAAGAAACGTCTACAACCGCAGTCGTGACGTCGAACCCGGCATCGCTGAGAACTTTCGCGGCTGCCGTTGCATTGTCCTCTCGCAGGTCAGCCAGCAGGACATGTTTGCCTGCACTCACCCGCCGGGCAATGGCCTGACCTATCGAACCGGCTCCGATAACCACTGTGACGCTTTTCATGCACACCCCTGACATTGATCCACTGGTGCGGATCAATCTATAGCCGCTGGTGATCAGCGACTAGACGGGCATATTCACAATAATCTCATGAGCCGTACTCATGAGTCCGCAAAGAGCCAGGGCAACTTCTCGATGGCAACCCTGGCTTTTCTTGTGCAATCAGAAGCGATAGAAGTAACCGAAACCGACGCCATACTGGGTATCAGTCTCGACCAGCGGGCTGTTCTTGATCTCGTTTCCCATCCGGGTAGCCCCCAGATCGAGAAACAGAGTATGCGCACGGGCCGGACGCCAGTCGATGCGCAGACCGGCCTCGGTATTCATTGTCGCCTCGCCTTTATAAGCGGGCCGCCCGGTGCGGACTTCATTCGGCATCACGCCGTAGTAATAGTCCACATAATTGCTGTCGACCCACTCCCCGGCCAGTCGCGGCGTAAAACCGAAGGCACCTGCACTGAAACGGCGGTCGATCTGCAGCCTGGCGCGGGAGCCCTTGCTGTTGTCCATGGCATCGGTGAGCACTTCGGTCGTCAGCGTGGCGAAGTCGGACTTCCAGATGGCAGCACCGCCCACCCAGAAACTGTTGTCACGGTCGCTCATGCCCCGAAGGTAAGGCGAGTCACCCGACTCATAGCCTTCGCCAATGTACTTCCCCCGCAGACGGAACGAGACCGGCCCCAGCGAGGGCAGTTTCACGTCCAGGCCAGTGCCGAACACGTGGACATACCGGTTCTCATACGTCACCAGCGGCAAGCCGCCGATCTTGTCGTCAAAATCGCGATAGACCCGATAGTTCTTGCCACCCGCCAGGCCGATGGACCATTGCGACGCGCTGCTGCCGGTGTCCACTGCATTCTGGCCGGGCGATGCAGGCGTGTCCGCCGCCTGCGATTCTGCAGAGGTCATGGACAGCGTACTGGCCGCCAGAACCGCCAGCAGCGCAGACAAGGGACGAGCAGAAACGGATTTGAGCGAAAACACCGGGAAAACCTGTGATGTCATGATTGAATCATCCGAAGAGAACATTAAGCGTCAGGACGCCCACTAGTGACCGAATGGTCATTAGAAAAACTCTACTACTGAATGATCGGTCAGTAAATATGCCGTATGGCAACTGGCATTCTGAAAAACACGCCATACGCGCCCCGCGGTAAAACCGCAGAGTGAAGATGCAGAGTCAGAAAGGGCCTGGCCTGAGCAAAAGCCCGGGCCAGAAAGGAAGGACTCGAACACTCTGTGCAAGGCGCAATGAGTGCATCCAGTCATCGGGACAGGAATGAGTTATCGCTCAGTGGGAGTCAACAACAGGGTCAGCAGCTTGCGATGAGTCTCCTTGATGGCCTCCACCTCTCCCGCCGCCTTGTCTCTGCCCAGCACCATCTGCGCAACCGTGGCATAGACAACCGGAGCCATCACAAAACTGAAGTGCTCGGTCAAGGGGCTGGGCTTCACCATGCCCTTTTCGACATAGCCTTCGATAAGCGCCTGACGGTCAGCCTTGGCCTGCCCGATCATCCATTTCTCCAGCAGATGCGGCATGCGATGGCCTTCCGTGATGAGCAGCCGGGTAATCGCAATGGTGTCGTCGGTCAGCCCGCCGTAGGCAAAGTCGATGAGCCGCTCGACCAGTTCGTCGACGCTCGCCACATCCTGTAACTGACTCCAGTTGGTTCTGGAACGGGTCATGAGCTGATCGAGAAGCGTCTCGAACATGTCGTCCTTGCTCGCGAAATGGACATAGACATTCGCCTTCGAGATACCCGCCCGGCTGGCGATCTTTGAAATGCTGGCCGCCGTGAAACCGAGCGCATTGAACTCGGCCAGCGCCGCATCGAGGATCTGCTGCCGCCGTACCTCGGGCGTCAGCCGTGTTCTTTTCTTCCTGGGTTCAGCCTGGGGAGGAGTCGCGGAATCTGTGCTTTTCATGCCATCGCTATAATTGAGAGCCGTACTTCATCAGGCGTTGATCGCCATGGAGGGGCCATCTTCCTCCTCGACCGGGCAGCGTTCAAGCTGCGTTGTGCCAGTACTTCAGACTCTCTGCTAGGCTCAATCGGAAAAGTGTCATCAAGTGGCGTTATCAATGGGAGCAACACTTTCGACACGCAGACATCCCGGATGATGGATGCAAAAACAATGAGACTTTAGTCTGGTCGTGACCTGCGACGAATTACTGACGTCAAAAAACTCGTCACCGCTACTGAACATCATGGATGAGACAATGACCCGGACATTATTTCCACAGATCGGCAAAGTCATCGCCAGCATTGGCACCCGTCATTTCTCGAATATGTTCCATGAGCTGATCAATACGCAGCTCGCCGTCGATGCCACGCATCTTTACCTGTTGCCGCGTCCCTGGAAGTCCGCGTCGGCCTCGAATTCATTCGTGTTCAACGAAACAGTGACCTCACAGCCTGGCGCGACGCTCTTTACCGATTCGATCCGTCTTCACCCGGCGCAGGAGTCGGCCGACTACTGCTGCAAGATCACCGTTTTCCGCTCGCCCTCTTCTCCCGTCTTTTCCGATAACGAACGCCGACAGCTGAAAGACCTTTCGCCGTTTCTGTTCTCGATCGTGAAAAAACATGTGGATGCCTTGCAGATGGCGCTTCCCAAGGTCGACTCGAAAAAATCGGAGAGCCTGGAAGACCGCTTCCATGAGCGCCTGCGTGAAACCGGCCTGAAGCTGTCCGAGCGGGAAACCCAGGTCTGCCTTGGCCTGCTGGCCGGCCATACAGCCATCGAACAGGCCCGGCGTCTGACACTCAAGGTCAATACCGTGGGCAGCTATCAGCGCCGGGCGGCCGTCAAGCTTGGCATCAGCGGGCGACATTCGCTGATGCGCTGGATGTATGCCTCGTCCGGGGACATTGCACTGGCCAATTGAGGCCAATGCAATGCGCCACTGATCAGTCCCTCGCCAACGCTTCGATCGGGTCCAGCCTGGCCGCATTGCGGGCTGGCACGAAGCCGAAGAGCACGCCGATCAAGGTCGAGCAGGCAAAGGCCGTGACGACCGATCCCATCGAAAAGACCATTTCCCACTGTTTCACGAACAGCGTGAACAGATACCCGATGCCATAGGACAAGGCGATTCCCACGATCCCGCCGATCAGGCAGACCATCACCGCTTCCACCAGAAACTGCTGGCGGATATCCGACTGACGTGCACCGACCGCCATGCGAATACCGATCTCTCGGGTTCGTTCGGTGACGGACACCAGCATGATGTTCATCACACCGATACCGCCGACCACCAGCGAGATCACGGCAATCAACGACAGGAGCAGCGTCAGTGAGCGGCTGGTTTTCTGCACCGTCTGCATGACGCTGTCGAGGTTGTTGGTGAAGAAGTCCTTGGTGCCGTGCCGCTGCAGCATGAGCGCCTTGATCTGCTCTTCCACCTGCTTGCTCGGCATGCCGTCCTTGATGCGCACGCTGATGCTGTCCAGATGACGCTGGCCCAGCACGCGCCCGGCCGCCGTCTCGTAAGGCACCCAGATATTGAGCGTGTTGCCGGCAATGAACAGGTTCTTGTGATCACTGGTAACGCCGATCACCGTACACGGCAGGTTGCCGATCAGGATCACCTGCCCCAACGGATTCACGCCCGGCCCGAACAGACGCTGGGCGGTATTGTGGTCGAGCACCACCACCTGAGCCTGACGCCGGGCATCCTGCTCGCTGAACGTGATGCCAGCCGCCAGTTGAATGTTGCGCACCTGGAAGTAACGGCTGCTGACGCCGTTGAGCTGGGCATCGACGTCGATGTTGCGATAGCGCACCAGCATGCTGCGACCGACCACCGGCGTCGCGCTGTCGATGTAATACAACTGGTTGAGTGCCGTCACATCGGCCGGTAACAGTGTCTCGATGGATTTGGCCCGGCTGTCACCGAAGTTGCTGCCAGCATAGATATCGATGGTGTTGCTGCCGATGGCCTGGATGTCCTTGAGCACGTAGCGCTTGGCCCCCTCACCAATGGCCGAGATGGAGACCACCGAGGTGATGCCGATGATGATGCCGAGCATGGTCAGCAAGGTGCGCATGCGGTGCGATATCAGGGCGATCCAGGCCATGTTGAAGGCTTCACGGAACAGGCCGAGACTGGCCACCAGACGTCGCGGTGCCGCGTGTGGCTGCATCTCGGGTGCAGGTGCGGCCTGTACCGTTTGGGCCGTGCGGCGATCACTGATGATCTCGCCGTCGCTGACCTCGATGATCCGCTCGGCGTTGGCCGCGACCTTGGGGTCGTGGGTCACCAGAATCACCGTATGCCCCAGGGCATGCAGCTCCAGCAGGATATTCATCACTTCCTTGCCACTGGCGGTATCGAGTGCACCGGTGGGTTCGTCGGCCAGAATCACCTGACCGCCGTTCATCAAGGCCCGGGCGATACTCACCCGCTGCTGCTGACCACCGGACATCTGGCTTGGCCTGTGCTCCAGATGCCCCGCCAGGCCAAGGCGAGTCAGCAGCTCTTCGGCACGCTGATGACGCTGTGACTGTGAGGTACCGGCATAGACGGCCGGAATCTCGACATTGCGAACGGCATCCAGGTGCGGCAACAAGTGGTAACGCTGGAAGATGAAGCCGAAATGATCACGACGCAGCGCCGCCAGCGCCTCGTCATCAAGATCACGGGTTTCCTGGCCGTTGACCTTGTAGCTGCCGCCGCTGGCATGGTCCAGGCAGCCCAGGATGTTCATCAGGGTCGACTTGCCCGACCCCGATGCACCAATGATCGCCACCAGTTCACCGGCATGAATCGCCAGATCGATGTGCTTGAGCGCCAGAAACTCGCGGTCACCGGCCATGAAGCTGCGGCTCACGCCTTCCAGGTGCAGGATCGGGCTGCTGGTGTCGAACGTCGTCTCGTGGAGCGCTGCAACCTCTACCTTCTGGTTCATGCTCATGACCCCGCCACGGTCGCTGACGGATCGGCGATCACGACCTGATCACCCTCGGCAAGCCCGTCCTTTATCTCCACCTGAACGTTATTGTTGATGCCGGTCTGGACCTTGCGCTCCTGGGCGAAGCCGTTCTTGTCCAGAACCCGCACGGTATAGGCCCCGTTGGCATCACGCGTCCCGAGTGCCGCCACCGGCATGCTCAGCGCGCCCTTGGCCGTGTCCAGAACAATCCGCACCTGGGCGGTCATGGAGATGCGCAGGCGATGGTCAGGATTCGGCACCTCGAACAGCGCGTTGTAAAAGACTGCAGAGTTCTGCTTGCTGGAAGAACTGCTGCTTTCGGTTTCCAGATAATCCTGCGGCGCAGGCTCGGTGCCGCGCAGCGTGGCGTAGTAGCGTTTGTCTTCGCCCAGAATGGTGAAGTAGACCTCCTGCCCCGTGCTGATATGGATGACATCGGCCTCTGAAACCTGAGCCTTGATGGTCATGGTGTCCAGATCCGCCAGTTTGAGCAGTACAGGAGCCAGTTGCTGGGCAATGACTGTCTGGCCTTCCTGGGTCACGATGCCGACGACATCGCCATCGATCGGCGCAACGATCCGGGTATAGCCCAGGTTGACCTTGGCAGTGTCGATCTGCACCTGTGCGCTCTTGATCTGGGCGTCCAGTGAACTGACGTTCGCCCGCTGCACTTCATAGTCGGATTCGGCATTCTCGAAGTCCTGACGAGAAATAGACTGATCAGTCTGTAATTCCTTGTAGCGGTCATAAAGTCGCTTGGCCTGCTTCATCTGGGCCTGCGCCGAGAGCCGGTCGGCCTGAAGCTTGTCTTCGTCCACTTCGGCCTGGCGCAAGGTGTTGCGCAGCACCAGAGGGTCGATCTCGGCCAGCCATTGACCCTTTTTGACCTTGTCGCCCAGCTTGACCTTGAGCGACTTCAATTGCCCCGACACCTGCGCCCCGACGTCCACCTGCTTGATGCCTTCCAGCACGCCGGTGGCCAGTACGGCATTCTCGATGTCACTCCGCTCGACCCTGGCGGTGATGTAAGTCGGCGGCTTGGCCGGTGCCTCGATGGCATACAGCACGGCACCCGCCAGCAACACCAGGGCAGTGCCCAATCCAACCTTACGCATTTTCGACTTGTTCATAGATGCCCACTGAATACTTGAAGATCACGCCCGCTCGGGGGCGATGACTGACGTTCCGGTTTCTGTGCGATGAAGCATCCCGCGGCGGGTATTCGCCGCAGGACGTTTCTTTCTTCACGGTTTCATGACAGTGCCTGCTCGACCTCCAGCGCCTGCCTGTCGTACCACCATGCCGCCAGGCTGTAGACGTCGGGTGCCTTGAGGATGCTGAAGTGGTTGCCAGGCCCGTCCCACAGCGCCAGTTGCGGCAACAGGTGCTGCCAGCCAACGGCCATGGCGGCCTGTTCGATCTGGTTCTCGAGCGGGCTCAGGCGGGTGTCCGTTACCCGTACCAGACTGGCCGGGCCGGTGTAGCCCTGGCCTGGCCGGTAAAGGGTGCGCAAGGCACTGGAGAACGTCCGGACGATCCCGTTCAGGGCCTGGGGCGCCAGGCGTGGCGGCAACAGACCGACACGCACCATGGCTTCCTGAAGCAGGCGCAGCTGGGTGCTGTCGTCAAGGCCGGCAAAGGCCTGGGGATCGAGATCCAGGCATTTGCCACTGGAGATCTGCAACGCTTCAATCAGCTCCTGCAAGGCCGCCGTGGTGGTGTACGACTTGCTGAACAGGCCCTCGCCACCGGGCGCTTCGCTGTCGATCAGAGTCAGTGACGCCACTTCACGGCCGCGCGCCTGGAGCCTGATGGCCATGGCATGGGCCGTCCAGCCGCCAAAGGAATGCCCGACCAGATGCAACGGACCTTGCGGGTAGAAATCCTCGATTTCCCGCACATAACAGTCCGCTGCGGTTTCCACACGACTGTGAGGCACCGTGCGACCGTCCAGGCCTCGTGGCTGCAGGCCATACACCGGCCAGTCCGGCCCGAGGGCCTCGACCAGACCGATGAAGCTGGTCACGCTGTCGCCAGCGCCTGGCACACAGAACAGCGGCGTCTGCCCACCCTGCCCGCTCTGGATGGCCAGCAACGCCTGATAGGACGGCGTCGGCAAGGCCTTGGCTGGCTCCGCCGCCAGCGCCTGACCCAGCGCCAGACCGAGCACCTGCACATGAGGGCTCTGCATCATGGTCTGGTGATCGCCCGGCACCGTGACGCTGTGCAACTGACCCGGCTGCAAGGCCTCGGCCCAGCCCAGTGTCGCACTGGCCCCGGCCGGAGCCATCGGGCGCTCTTCGGCACAGAACAGGTGCACCGGCAGGTTGAGCGGCTCCAGCCGGTAGTGGGCCAGAGCGTGACCATGGGCCACTTCACGGTCGAGGTAATGACGCAACTGCTCATCGCTGGCCTGCGCCAGTTCCGGATACAGCAGTTGCTCGTCGCGGCACAGAAGCAGCAGCGCTTCAAAGCCCGGCATGGCCGGTTGTTCCAGAATCGAAGCCAGACGCGCCAGCGGTGCAACACCGGCTTCGCCCTGGGCCTTCCAGTGCGCCGTGCAGTGCGACAGCAATTGCCGTTCGAGCAGGTTCGGCCCTTGCCAGCGGGTCTTGCCCTGATCGGTCAGGCGCGGCACATAGGTGTCGATCAGACCGAGGAAGGAAACCGCTTCGTCCATACCCAACAGCTGCGTCGCCACTTCATAGGCCAGCACCCCGCCGAACGACCAGCCGGCCAGGCGGTAAGGCCCATGAGGTTGAACCCCGCGGATCCGCTCGACCAGACGCGCCGCCAGGCACTCCATCGTGCGCAACTGCGGCTGGCCCAGACCGATGCCCGGCAACCCGTAAATCGGGAAGTCACCCTCCAGGTGTCGTCCCAGGGCCGGGAAGTAAGCATCCAGACCGGTGAAGTCATGGATCAGGAACAGTGGCGACTCATTGCCGTTTTCACGCACGGCAATCACGTCCTGCTCCTCGGCAACGCCTACAGGACGTTGATCGAGCAGGCCCGCCAGCGTAGCGACACTGGCATGCTGGAACAGTTCGGCCAGCGTCAATGGCACACCGGACTTCTGGATCAGGCTGACCAGACGTATCGCCGACAGCGAATGACCGCCCAGCTCGAAGAAGTTGTCATGTCGCCCGATACGCTCGACATCCAGCACTTCGGCCCAGAGCTCGGCCAGACGCTCTTCCAGCGGTGTCGCCGGAGCCTCGTAGGCGGCGGTCGCCATGGCATCCTGACTCGGCTCCGGCAGCGCTCTGCGGTCAACCTTGCCATTGGGGGTCAGCGGCAAGGCATCCAGACCGACATAGGCGGCAGGCACCATGTATTCCGGCAGACGCCCCAGCAGATGGGCACGCAAGGCCGGGCCATCCAGCGCAAGATCCCGGCGAGTGAAGTACGCCACCAGCCGCAGTTCACCCTGCTCCAGTTTGCGCGCCATGACCACCGCTTCATCGACACCCGGGCAGAGCGCCAACTGCTGCTCGATTTCGCCCAGCTCGATACGCATGCCGCGGATCTTCACCTGATCGTCGTTACGGCCCAGGTACTCCAGCGTGCCGTCGGCCAGCCAGCGAACCAGATCGCCAGTGCGGTACATCCGGGTACCCGGCTGCGGGTTGAACGGGTCGTCGAGGAAACGTTCGGCGGTCATCTCCGGACGGTTCAGATAGCCACGAGCCACGCCGTCGCCGCCGATGTACAACTCACCGGGCACGCCCAGCGGCACGGGTTGACCGCGTTCATCCAGGACATACAAACGGGCATTGCTCACCGGCTTGCCAATGTGCAGCACACCGCCGACGTCCATCGTTCCGGAACTGGCTACCACGGTGGCTTCCGTCGGCCCGTAGTTGTTGACCACGGCAAAGCCCGGATCGCGGTTGAAACTGCGCAACCGGTCACCGCCGATCAGCAAGGTGCGCAGCGTCGGATGACGCAGCTCGCGGCTGAAGGCGTATTCGGCCACCGGCGTCGGCAGGAACGCCACTTGCAGCGGCTGGGCCAGCCACCAGTCAAGCAAGGCATCCAGCTGTTCGTTCTCGATCCGGGACGGCGGAATGTGCAACACCGCACCGGCGCACAAGGCAGGCCAGACTTCCCAGGCCATGGCGTCGAAACCGAAGCCCGCGACACTGGCCGTGTGACTGCCAAGGCGCAGGTCGAACGCCTCGCAATGCCAGTCCACCAGATTGTTCAGGGTGCCGTGCTCCACCATCACGCCTTTCGGCTGACCGGTGGAACCGGAGGTGTAGATCACGTAGGCCAGATGGGCCGGGGTCAGCCCTGCCACCTGTGGATTGCCTTGTTGATCCGCCCAGTCCGGGGAGTCCAGGGCAATCACCGGCACGTCCAGCCGCGGTAGACCGGCCAGCAGCGCCTGCTGGGTCAGCACCGCCACCGGCGCACTGTCTTCCAGCAGGTAGACGATCCGTTCGTCCGGATGGGCCGGGTCCACCGGCACGTAACCCGCACCGGCCTTGAGCACCGCCAGCAGGCCGACCAGGGTATCCAGGCTGCGGCGAGCAACCACGGCCACGCGATCGTCCGGACACACGCCTTGGCCAATCAAGTGATGGGCCAGCGCGTTAGCCTTGCGGTTCAGCTCGCTGTAGCTCAGGCGCTGGTCGCCCACTTGCGCGGCGACGGCATCGGGCTGCGCCAGTGCCAATCGCTCGATACGCTGGTGGATCGTCAGTTCGCGCTCATGCTCGGCCTGATGGGCATTGAAGCCTTCCAGCAGCTCGACCCGCTCGGCAGCAGGCAGAATGCCCAGCGCTTCGACCGGTGTCTGAGGTGCCTGTTCCAGAGCGCTCATCAAGCCTTCCATGGCATGGATCAGGTACGCGCAAATGCGTCGTGCATCGACCCCGATTGAGGTCAGTGCGCTCAGCTCGAAGTCCTCGCCCAGGTCATCGACGCTCAGGGTCAGCGGGTAGTTGCTGCGCTCGTGCGCCTGCAACAACTCGATACCTTGCCAGGCCGCGCTGGCCGCTTCGTCGGGAGCCGATGGTGCAGAGCTGTGACGGTAGTTGAACAAGGCGCTGAACAACGGTGCTCCCGCAGGCAGGGCACTGCACCGCTGGGCCAGGGCCAGCGGTGCATGTTCGTGGGCGAACAGACCCGCAAGACGGCGATGGGTCTGCAGGACCGCCTCCTGCACCGGCTGGTCGCCCAGGTCGATCCGCAGCGGCAAGGTGTTGATGAACACACCCAGCGTCCGCTCCACACCTTCACCGCCCTGCAGGCGTCCGAGCAATACGGTACCGAACACCACCTTGTCGCGACCGGACAAGTGCCCCAATACCTGAGCCCAGGCCAGATGCATCAGGCTTGCGGCGCTGACACCCAACTGCCGTGACTGCTCGCGCACCCGACGCGACAGGTCCGCTTCCAGCCGCTGCCGAGCCTCGCCCGGAACATCCGCACCGGGCAACGTAGCCTGACCATACGGCAGGGTCGGCTCGTCCAGATCGCCCAGTTGCTCGCGGAAGAACACTTCATGGGCCTCATCGCTCGGCCCCAGCAAGGCCTGAGCGATGTAATTGCGGTACGGCACCGGTTCGGGCAACTGGTCTTCCAGACCGAGCAGTACGGCTTGCAGCTCGTGGCTCAACAGCTCCAGAGCCATGTGGTCCATGATCAAGTGATGGAACAGCAGCACCGCGACGATGCGCTGATTGTCCGGGTCATCGGCATGCACCAGGCGCAACAGCGGTGCCTGATCCAGCTTCAACGGCTCGGCATCGGTCAAGGCCGCCAAAGGCACTTCGACAACCGGCAGTACAGCCTGACGCCAGACCACCTGTACCGGTGTTTCCAGCCCTTCCCAGCACAGCGAGGTGCGCAATACATCGTTACGGGCGATGACCCGTTGCAAGGCATTGCAGAAGGCATCCAGACGGTCGCGGTCGGCAAAGGCAAAGCGCGCCTGCAGACGGTAAGGGTCATCTTCGACGGAAGACAGGTAGTGGTAGAAGATACCGGCCTGCAGCGGCCCCAGCGGATAAATGTCCTGCACGTTCGCGACACCGCCGGGGATACCGGCGACGATACGGTCGATACTGGTCTGGTCCAGCGCCACCAGCGGCAGCAGGTCCGGTGTGATGCGCGGGCAATCCGGCGTGATCCGGTTGGCCGGCACCTGAACGCCCTGACTGTTACCGATGCTGCTGGCCAGTGCTGCCAGGGTTGGCTGGGCAAACAGCACCCGGATATCGGCATCCATACCAAGACGCCGCATGCGCGCAACCAGATTGACGGCCAGCAGTGAGTGCCCGCCCAGCTCGAAGAAGTTGTCATGCCGCCCGACCCGCTCGACTTGCAGCAATTCGCTCCAGATCCCGGCCAGCGCCGTTTCCAGCTCGCCTTCCGGTGCCAGATACTCACCGGTGTGCAGCGCCTCACGGTCCGGCACCGGCAAGGCACGACGATCCACCTTGCCGTTGGCGGTCAAAGGCCAGGCGTCCAAACGCACAAAGGCGCTGGGCACC
Source organism: Pseudomonas sp. NPDC089734 (assembly GCF_044748865.1). NCBI lineage: Bacteria > Pseudomonadati > Pseudomonadota > Gammaproteobacteria > Pseudomonadales > Pseudomonadaceae > Pseudomonas > Pseudomonas sp. NPDC089734. The sequence continues at coordinate 343,778 of NZ_JBIVGV010000004.1, forward strand.
ATATAGCCCGGCAACGTGGTCAACAGCGCGGCACGCAATTCGGTGACAGGAGTCGGCTCGACGTGGGAAGACTCGATGAAATAAGCCACCAGACGTGGCTGGCCCGGTTCGTCTTCCCGTGCCACGACCAGCGCCTCTTCGATACCCGGCAACTGCCCCAGCTGGCTTTCGATCTCGCCCAGCTCGATACGTACGCCCCGGATCTTCACCTGATCGTCGTTACGGCCCAGGTACTCCAGGGTCCCGTCGGCGTTCCAGCGAGCCAGGTCGCCGGTGCGGTACATCCGGGCTCCCGGTTTCGCGGTGAACGGGTCATCGAGGAAGCGCTCGGCGGTCATCTCCGGACGGTTCAGGTAGCCACGGGCCACGCTGTCGCCCCCGATGTACAGCTCGCCCGCCACCCCGAACGGCACCAGCTGCTGGTGCTCGTCCAGCAGATACACGCGGGTGTTGGCAATCGGTTTACCGATGTCCAGGCTGCCTTCCGGCAGCAAGCGGCCCGAAGTGGCCACCACCGTGGTTTCGGTCGGGCCGTAGTTGTTGATGACCGCAAAGCCCGGATCGCTATGGAACTGACGCAACCGGTCACCGCCGATCAGCAAGGTACGCAGCGTCGGGTGACGAAGTTCACGGCTGAAGGCGTACTCAGCCACCGGCGTGGACAGGAACGCCACCTGAAGCGGCTGGGCCAGCCACCAGTCGAGCAAGGCATCCAGTTGTTCGTTGCCGATCTCGGCCGGCGGCAGGTGCAGCGTGGCCCCGGCGCACAGGGTCGGCCAGATTTCCCAGGCCATGGCGTCGAAACCGAAACCGGCCACGCTGGAGGTGTGGCTGCCTGCGTTCAGCTCGAAGGC